>JALFNY010000094.1 GCA_022774105.1 Prevotella sp. | reverse complement strand
AAGATGATACAGATGCAGAAGAATGGTTCTGACATTTTCTTCGGTGGTTTCAGACAGATGAAACGCTTTCCTTTCTTCTACCAGACGGCTAACTGGTTCATGCCGTTTGACATCAACCACCCGGATATAGGACGTGAGGTCAGTTACTTGCAGAACAGCGATTTTGTCAGCAAGGTGACCAGTCGTGGTCCTTTCTGCAACTCCGACAAATATTCGTTTGTCATTGCCATGGCCGGTGTCATGGGCCATCTGCCAGATAATATCCGCAAGATGATGGAGGAGGGCGGTGTCGGTCCCCTCGGTATGCAGGACGAGGCTTATGCCTCTCCCACGCCTGCCATGCTGCGGATGCAGTATCTTCAGGATCTGTATCGCTATTTCCGTCTCTGTCCGTTGGGCCAGTCCTTGCGCAATCCCTTTGACCGTGTGACAGAATACCGCCTTTGGACTGTCACGCGTCGCTTCTTGCCAGATGCCGTACGCAAGACAGCCATAGTGTGTATGCAGCGTGATGGTACGTTATGGAACAAGGGGAAGGTGCCTGCTGACGGGCATAACAGCCAGGCATCAGCCGCCAATCACCCGGCAGACCTGCTCCTTGCCAGTTTTGAGGACAAGCAAGGACATGACTATCTGTCGTGTCTTGCTGACGTTATGATGCTTCGCAAACGGTACGCTGAGGCTGCAGAAGCATATTCCAAGTGCTTGTTGCTCAAACCCGAAGCCCCTGCCCTGATGCGTGGAATGGCGAGGGCGTGCTACGGTAATGGCGAGTATGCCAAGGCCGCATTCTACTTTGATGCCCTTCATACGCTGTTCCCGAAGCGCGTGTCGTACGTTCTCAACTACGTCATGGCCATGGTCATGGATGGCATGGCAGACAGTGTAGTTAACGATATGTACCGGCTTGAATATGAAAACCCTGACAATGTCATGGTCAAGAATACCCTTGGCTGGGTGCTTCTACATGCTGGCAAGGCAGAACAAGCACTTACTGTCTATGAGCGTCAGATGACAACAAAGCCGGAGCAGGGCGACCTCGCCATGACGTTAAACACCTTCTATGCCTACCTTGCCAACGGTAAGGTGTCACAGGGAGTGGAGATGCTCAAGTCATATTGTGACACCCTCGATGCAGAACATCGTCGTTCATTCCCCGATACCCTTACGGTAGCAATGGAAGAAGATTCCGCACTGCTTGCGAAATACGCTATCGGAGAGGCAGAAAGAAGCATAATACTGTCTCAGTTCGCTTTTTTAATACTATAATTTGGCGTTATCGAAAAAACTTCGTACCTTTGCATCTTAATAACAGAACATACTTCTCAATGAAAGTTGCAATAGTAAAATACAATGCAGGAAACATATTCAGCGTGATTAACGCTGTGAAGCGCATGGGTATAGAGCCTCTTTGGACTGACGATGCTGAGGAACTAATGTCGTCAGACAGGGTAATCTTCCCCGGACAAGGTGAGGCTCGCAGTGCTATGGAGTATCTACGTGAACGTAATCTCGATAAGGTAATAGCCTCATTACGCCAGCCTGTGCTTGGTATCTGTGTTGGCCAGCAGTTGATGTGTGCCCACAGCGAGGAGGGAGATACTGACTGTATCGGTGTATTCCCGATACAGGTAAGGCGTTTTCAGCCAAACGTGCATGAGGAGAAGGTACCCTGCATGGGGTGGAATTCGTTGAACCTGCAATTACCGGAAGTCGCTAACGTGCTGCGTACAGAGAGTAATATCAGTCCTCTTTTCGCAGGATTGGGGCGGGAAGACTATGTGTATTTCGTACACTCTTACTACTGTGAGTTGTGTGACAGTACCATAGCCACGGCCAACTACATACTGCCGTACAGTGCAGCATTACAGAAGGACAACTTTTTCGCCACGCAGTTCCACCCGGAGAAGAGTGGAAAAGTGGGGCGGAGGATATTGGAAAACTTCCTGAGCCCAGGCTTTGCCGGGTTTTAGGTAGTAGGTATCAGACTTATAGTTCACATCACCAGTGACCGCATGCCTTACCAATCCGAAAGAAATATGTCCTAACCCCCTCAATCCTCAAACCTCAAATAACAAGATGATAGAACTCATACCAGCCATAGACCTCATCGAAGGAAAGTGCGTTCGCCTCACGAAAGGCGACTATGACAGCAAGAAAGTCTATAACGAAGACCCTGTGGCGCAGGCCAAGGAGTTTGAATCCCTCGGCTTTACACGTCTGCATATCGTTGACCTTGATGGTGCAAAGAGCAAGCACATAGTCAATGACGCCGTGCTGAAAGCCGTAACCAGTGCCACAAACCTTACCGTGGACTTTGGCGGAGGTATAAAGACCGAGACAGATATACGCAAGGCTTTCGATGCCGGAGCCGCCATGGTGACAGTCGGTTCAGTAGCAGTAACGCAGCCGGAGATGTTTCTCTCATGGCTCGACACCTTCGGGGCAGAACGAATAATACTCGGTGCAGACGTGCGCAACGGTAAGATAAGCATAAACGGTTGGAAGGAAGACTCCGCAGAAGACCTGCTGCCGTTCCTCAGAACATACATAGACCGTGGTGTAAAGAACGTGCTATGCACAGAGATTTCAAAAGACGGCACGCTGGCAGGACCGGCAATAGACCTCTACGAAAGCATCATGGCAGAGTATCCGGGCATACACCTCATAGCCTCAGGCGGTGTGTCAAGCACAGAGGACATAATGGCTTTACAGCAGGAGAACATACCGGCAGTGGTGTTTGGAAAGGCATACTACGAAGGCAGGATAGACCTCGCAACACTGAGAAACAACGGTATGCTACCGTAAAAGAGGCCTGATTACAACGTAAAAGGGTGCTGATAACACTGCAATCAGGTGCTTATTACGAGGTGAAAAGGTGCAGATTGCAACGACCTGTATAGCGGACAGGACGGAAACGTGTTGTCAGAGTTCACAAGAATCGGGCATCACCCAGAACTTATAACCCACAACTCAAAACAAACAAGAAACGTGTTAGCAAAACGAATCATACCGTGCCTTGATGTAAAGAACGGAGAAACGGTGAAAGGCACAAACTTTGTCAACCTGCGTTCCGCCGGTGACCCCGTGGAGTTAGGACACGCATACAGTGATGCAGGAGCCGATGAACTGGTATATCTCGACATCACCGCCTCGCACGAAGGGCGCAAGACGTTCACGGACATGGTCACACGCGTGGCACGGGAGATAAACATACCGTTCACCGTTGGCGGTGGCATAAACGCCATAGAGGACGTTGACCGTATGCTCGCAGCAGGTGCAGACAAGGTGAGTGTGAACAGTGCCGCCCTCAGAAGACCAGAGTTTATAGACGAAATAGCCTCACACTTCGGTTCGCAGGTCTGCGTATGTGCCATTGACGCACGTCTTGACGCCGACGGTTGGCACTGCTATGTAAACGGCGGTCGTGTGCGAGTAGAACGCCGACTGCTTGACTGGGCCAAGGAAGTGGCAGACCGTGGAGCAGGAGAGATACTCTTCACCTCCATGAACCATGACGGAGTGAAACAAGGCTTCGCCAATGAAGCACTGGCAATGCTGTCAGATGCATTGCCGATACCCATCATCGCCAGTGGCGGTGCAGGCGTAAAAGAACACTTCCGTGACGCCTTTACCATAGGAAAGGCTGACGCAGCCCTCGCCGCATCAGTGTTCCACTTTGGGGAGATACCCATACCCGAACTGAAAAAGTGGCTAAGAGAAGAAGGAGTGACGGTGAGAATTTAAGGTAAGAAGTATGGTAGTCCTGTTGTTTAGACGTTTAGTTGTGTGGCAGAAGATGCGTGCGCTCTATACAGAATGACAACAATAACTCTGCTTCCATACCCCCTTACGACAAAACAGTCAGATAACAAAACAACGAAACAACAAAACAATCCAACCACAGAGATGGAAATAGACTTCAAGAAAGGCGATGGCCTTGTGCCCGCCATAATACAGGATGTCGTAACAAAGAACGTGCTGATGCTTGGCTATATGAACGAGGAATCGCTGGCAAAAACGCTGGAGACAAAGAAGGTGACGTTCTGGAGCCGCTCACGTAACACACTGTGGACAAAGGGAGAGACAAGTGGTAACTATCTCGACCTTGTAGATATAAAGGTGGATTGCGACAATGACACCCTGCTGGTGAAGGTTCACCCGCACGGTCCCGTGTGTCACACAGGAACCGACACATGCTGGGGCGAGGAGAACAAGTAAAAAGAAAACATAAAAGAAAACAATAGAAATGGAAGAAAAAAATCCGCTTTTGTTCCTTAGTGAACTGCAAGACTTTATCGAGAAACGCCATGAGGAGATGCCAGAAGGCAGTTATACCACCTCTTTGTTCAAGGACGGACTGAACCGTATGGCGCAGAAAGTGGGCGAGGAAGCACTGGAACTGGTGATAGAAGCCTGCAACGGCACCGACGAAAGAATGATTTACGAAGGTTCAGATATGCTCTATCACCTCATAGTACTCCTCACCTCAAAAGGGTTACGCATAGAGGATCTGGCGAAAGAATTGCAGGAACGTCACAACCCAGGGTGGCATAAGCATTAATAAACCAACCAAAGGACATCGTCATGCTGATAGAGTACAAGAACGTAACAGTGAGCCACGACGACGGCGAGATGGTGCTCGATGGTGTGGACTTCCATGCCGCCGAAGGGGAGTTCATATATATAATAGGTAAGGTAGGGTCAGGGAAAAGTTCGCTGCTACGCACTATCTACGGCGAACTGGAGATAGACGAGGCAGACAACGCCATGGTCCTTGGCCGGGAGATGACTAAGATACGTCGCAAGGAGGTGCAGATGCTGCGCCGGGAACTCGGCATAATATTTCAGGACTTTAAGTTACTCACCGACCGCTCGGTAAGGCGTAACCTCGAATTTGTACTCAAAGCCACCGGCTGGAAGAAGAAAGAGGAGATAGAAAGACGCATAGCCGAGGTGCTGAGAGATGTCAAGATGGAGGGCGTAGAAGACAAATTGCCGCACGAACTGTCAGGAGGCGAACAGCAACGTATAGCCATAGCACGCTCACTGCTTAACTCTCCGAAGGTGATTCTTGCTGATGAGCCAACAGGAAACCTTGACCCTGAGACGGCAGAGAATATCATGGGGCTGTTCAGGGACATATCAGCCACAGGCACAGCAGTGGTGGTGACAACACACAACATTGCTATGCTGGGCAAGTTCCAAGGCGTAGTATATCAGTGTAAGGACAAGAAACTGACGGAGGTGACGGCAGAATATGCCGAGAAGTGATGCCGGATACCACGTGATGACAAGGATATTATACAGCAAGGACACACGGCGTAACGGCCTGTAAACAACGTAAAAGAAAGAACAAAAAACATAACATCAATGAAAGTAATGAAATTTGGCGGCACGTCTGTTGGCTCTCCGGAGCGTATGCAGGATGTCGCAAAACTTGTAACAAAGTCAGGAGAGCCTACATTCGTGGTGCTATCCGCAATGTCTGGCACCACAAACTCTCTGGTGGAGATTTCTGATTACCTCTACAAGAAGAATCCAGAGGGCGCACAGGAGGTTATCAATACACTGGAGAAGAAGTACATGGGCCACGTGGAGAACCTCTATTCTACAGACGAGATGAAGCGTAAGACAGCAGATTTTCTTAGAAAGGAGTTTGAGTATCTGCGTTCTTTCACCAAGGACACATTCACTTCATTTGAGGAGAAGATAGTGGTAGCACAGGGAGAGGTGATGTCAACCAATATGGTCACCAACTACCTCAACGAGCAGGGAGTGAAGACGGTATTGCTCAATGCACTCGATTTCATGCGCACAGACAAGAATTCGGAGCCCGACCTGACATATATAAAAGAGCATCTGGCAGAGGTGATGAAAGCCAATGATGGCTATCAGATATACATAACACAGGGTTTCGTATGTCGCAACGCTTATGATGAGGTTGACAACCTGCAACGAGGAGGCTCTGACTATACCGCCTCGCTGATAGGCGCAGCCATGATGGCTGATGAAATCCAGATATGGACGGACATAGACGGAATGCACAACAACGATCCGCGTATCGTTGACAAGACCGATGCCGTACACCAACTTAATTTCGAGGAGGCAGCGGAACTGGCATATTTCGGTGCGAAGATTCTGCATCCAACGTGTGTGCAACCCGCCAAGTACGCCGGCATACCAGTGCGTATAAAGAACACTATGGACCCAGATGCAGACGGTACGGTGATAGACAACGTGCTGGTGCGAGGAAAGATAAAGGCTGTTGCCGCAAAGGACAATATCACGGCCATAAAGATAAAATCATCACGTATGTTGCTCGCTACGGGCTTTCTGCGTAAGGTGTTTGAGATATTCGAGACGTACAATACGCCAATCGACATGATAACAACCTCAGAGGTGGGTGTGAGCGTTAGCATAGACAAGGACACACACCTCACGAAGATAATGGATGAGTTGAAGAAATACGGCACGGTGACGGTAGATACGGATATGTGTATCATCTGTGTTGTAGGTGACCTTGACTGGAGTAACGTAGGCTTCGAGACGCTGGTGACAGAGGCAATGGCCAACATACCAGTTAGAATGATATCATACGGTGGCTCAAACTATAACATCTCATTCCTCATACGTGAGGCAGACAAGAAGCGCGCATTGCAGAACCTTTCAGCAAAACTGTTCAACTGATAGATCAACACCTCTGCCCCTTCCGTGCAGACGGAGGCAGAGGTGTTGCAAAGAAATACCAACAACACAAATAAAAAGAATCAGAAAATGACGTTCCCCATAGAGAAATTCAAGGAAATAGATACCCCCTTCTATTACTATGACAAGGCGTTACTGTGCCAGACACTTGACACTATAAAGGCAGAATTGGCGCAATACCCCGACTATCACCTGCATTATGCCATAAAGGCGAATGCCAACATGGACGTATTACGTGAGATACAGAAGGCGGGATTCGGCGTGGACTGTGTGAGTGGAGGCGAGATACAACAGGCACTTGACGCAGGATTCGATGCAGGGAAGATAGTGTATGCAGGAGTAGGCAAGGGCGATTGGGAGATAAATCTCGGTCTGGACGCAGGGATATTCTGCTTCAACGTGGAGTCACTTGAAGAACTTGAAATAATAAACACCTTGGCAGGTGCGAAGAACAAGGTTGCAAAGGTATGCTTCCGTATAAACCCAAACGTTGGTGCGCACACTCATGCCAACATCACAACGGGTCTGGCGGAAAATAAGTTCGGTATAGCCATGGAGGACATGGAGACCGCAATACGTACCGCTGAGAAACTTGACAACATAGAGTTCTTGGGGCTTCACTTCCATATCGGTTCCCAGATTCTGGAAATGGGAGACTTCGAGGCACTGGCAATGCGTGTGAACGAGTTACAGGACCGTTTGGAGGAGCAAGGCATTATGGTAAAGGATATCAACGTAGGTGGCGGTCTTGGCATAGCATATACAGACCCTGACGGTAAGCCTGTGCCAGACTTCAAAGGGTATTTTGACACTTACGCCAAGAACATAAAACTGCGCAAGGGACAGCAGTTGCACTTTGAACTCGGACGCGCAGTGGTAGGCCAGATGGGTTCACTAATCACTCGTGTGCTGTATGTGAAACATGCTCACGTCAAGAAGTTCGTGATAGTAGATGCAGGAATGAGTGACCTCATACGTCCTGCCCTCTATGAAGCCCACCATGAGATACAAAACCTTAGCAGCAAGGAGCCAGAAGAAACCTATGATGTGGTGGGACCGATATGTGAATCAAGCGATGTCTTTGGTAAGGGCGAGACCCTCCCGGCCTGCCATCGAGGTGATTTAATAGCCCTTCGCTCCGCTGGTGCGTATGGAGAGATTATGGCCTGCCAATACAACTGCCGCAAACTGCCGAAGGGATATCTGTTCTGAGCAGTCTTGCAGGTAAGGAATACAAAGAAAAAATCAATGATAATATCATTGTATATAATAATATACACAGCGGTGTTGTTGGTGCTTGCACTGGTGGCTCCGCTGTTTTCACCCTTTTTCAGAAAGGTGAAAGAGGAGAATGTTGCCTCTGCGGAGGCCGGGACGGCAGAGTGTTGCCCACCCGTTTCGATAGTGCTGACGGACCATGACAGTTCGTTTCATCTCTCAAAGGTGTTGCCGGCATTGCTTGGACAGCAGTATGCAGGTGAGTTTCAGGTGATAGTTGTCATTGACAGAAATGACAGTGAGTCGGAGGATGTGCTGAAACTGCATGGGGAAGATTCACGCCTGTACTACATAATGTTGCCTGAGACGTCACGTTATCTCAGTCGTAAGAAACTCGGAATAACGCTCGGCATACGTGCGGCGAAGTATGATTGGGTGCTTGTGACGGACGTTCACAGCATACCATCATCAGAGAGTTGGCTTGCGAATATGTCACGGCACTGCTCTGGTGATGCCAACATGGTGCTTGGGCTGTCGCTATATGGTGATGATGTTCAGGCATATCATCGTTATGAACAGTTGAGAACAATGCTCTATCACCTGCGAATGGCGCAGCGAGGAAGAGCCTTCAGCACCAATCAGCCAGTGGTAATGCTGAGGAAGGAGGAGTTTTTTGCAGAGAATGGGTTTAGAGGTAATCTTGAATTTGCACGTGCAGAGTTTGAATTCCTTGTCAACAAATTCTCCAAAGAAGGCTCTTGTACATTGGCGATAGAGCCAGAGGCAAGGATGATAGCCATCAAGCCATCGACAAAACGCTGGCGTATGAGCCGTCTGTATGCCCTTGACGCTTCACGTAATATGTGTCGTTCACTTACATTCAGACTGTTAAACAGTATGGACCTTGGAGTGATGAATGTGTATAACATACTGACAGTGGTGGCTATCTGCATGGCGTTATATAGGCTGCCAACGCTTGGGGGCATAGTGCTGTTGGCCTCGGCAGTATTGCTGTGGATAATATCAAATGTAGAAAGGTATATCATCTATCGCCCCGTATTGCGCTATTACGGTTGTGTAAGCCCTATAATGGCGATAATGCAGGACTGGACCATTACGTTTCGAAATATCATAATGCGTGTCAGATATGTCTTTTCAGACAAGAATGACTTTATAACGCATAAATTGTGAGCGAATAAACTGGATAAGAATTGCGAATAGTTCATTACATAACAGACTTCACCAGTTCGGCGGGGCCGCAGGCCTCTGCCGTTCGCAAGATGATAATCTCCACTGCAAAGGTGGCGGAGAACCATCTTGTGACCGTCAGGCCACTTGCCGATGAGTATGTCAAGACACTGGCGGAACATATGGGCGTTGTTGTGCATTACCTGCACATAGACAAGGGAAGTAACCCGTTGAATGTTCTTTCGGCAATGATTCATGTTAGTGCAACGCTACGGAAACTGTGTCCTGATGTGGTACATGTACACGGTTCATGGGACTGGCGGGCAGCGGTAGTGGAGCGCATGGCTCGACAGCAGCACATTGTGACGCTGGTATCGCCACATCGTGGGTTGTCTCAGGAACTCATTGGCATTGACTTCTGGAGCAAGAAACTACCGCGGCTCATACTCTTCCAGATGTGGATGGTGCGCCATTGCACTGCCGTCATTGCTGTGACAGACAAGGAACGTGACGATATCATGGCCTTTGGAATGAAGAGACGCATAGAGGTGTTGCCCCCATTGCCAGGGGAGAAAGAGAGTATGGAGCCGTTGAGGATATCGCTAATGACGGCATACCGTAAGGCCTTAGACTCAACATACACAAAGAAACTGACGCAACGAGAACGTGAGGTGGTGCTTACGGCGGTGCGTTCTGTCGTATCAGACGATGATATAGTGGCAGAAAAGCCAGATGTACAGGGGGTGTCATATCGTAGAATGTTCTTCTATGCGTATGACGAAGACGTGACAGAGATATTCATTGACGGTTGCAGAAAACTTCAGATACCCATACCCCCACCGCTGAAAGTGGGCGAGGTGCCGCGGTATAAGAATCCAAGGGCAAAGGCTCTGGAAGCATTGCGAGATATCAATGTGCAAACAAAAACACTACGTCTTCCAGAAGATAAAACCGCAGAGCGTGACGCTGTAATGCTGATTGCCAAGGCAAAAGCGCTGACGATGCCGCGCCTTACGCTGCGACATTATGCAGAACTGTATAATATGTTCCGTCATTCTGACTTTGACGAGGACATCGTAGCGCTGGAGTTGAAGCGCGTAGGACTGCTCGGGTTCACACGAAAGATGCAGAAACACCTTGCGGAGATGTTTGGATTGAAGCAGGGGTATGAGGTTTGAGTGGTATAGTTGTGAGTGACGAGTTCATTGCTCACAGTTCACTAATACACTAATAACTACTAAACCAAACGATAATATCCAAACAACTAAACGACTAAACAACAAACCAACCAAACAACCATGCCTAACAAGAAATACGATATTGAGCGTGATATGCACTACCTTCAGTTGCTTGCCAAGTCGTTTCCAAACGTACCTGCCGCATCAACAGAAATAATAAACCTGTCCGCAATACTTAACCTTCCTAAGGGAACAGAGCACTTCCTTGCTGACATACACGGTGAGCATGAAGCCTTTATACATGTGTTGAAGAACGCATCAGGACGCATAAAACTCAAGGTGGACGAGATATTCGGAGAGTATTTGCCTGCACAGGCAAAGAAAGAGCTTTGTACCCTCATCTATTACCCAGAGCGGAAACTGGAGTTGGTGAAGGCGAATACAGAGGACATACAGGAGTGGTACCGCATGATACTGCACCAATTAGTCCGCGTCTTCCGTGAAGTCAGTTCCAAATACACACGTTCCAAGATACGCAAAAGCCTGCCATGCGAGTTTAGTTATATCTTGGAGGAATTGTTGCACGAACGTCCGGAGGAAGCAGATAAGGCAGCCTATGTAAATGTCATAATAGACACCATAATCTCAACAGGTAGCGCAGATGACTTTATCACAGCCATGGCAAACGTCATACAACGACTTGCTATAGACCAACTACACATACTTGGTGATGTATATGACCGCGGACCAGGGGCGCATATAATCATGGACAAACTCTCCAACTATCATTCATGGGACATACAATGGGGTAACCATGATATACTGTGGATGGGTGCCTGTGCAGGAAATGATGCCTGCATCTGCGGAGTGATACGTCTCTCACTTCGATATGCCAACCTATTAACGCTGGAAGACGGCTATGGTATCAACCTAATGCCACTTGCAACCTTTGCCATGGAAACATATGGGGACGACCCCTGCGAGGCCTTTGTGCCAAGATTAAATGCCGATGCCAAGAGACGATTTGACCAAAAGACAATACGTCTGATGACAATGATGCACAAGGCTATATCCATATTGCAGTTCAAGGCTGAGGCACAGATAATCAAACGTAACCCATCATGGAAAATGGAAGACCGTTGCATGCTTGAGACCGTGGACTATAAGAGCGGAATGTGCCGCATTGACGGAAAAGAATACAAGATGCTCGATACGAACTTTCCTACTGTCTCACCAGAGAACCCTAACGAGTTCACCCCTGAGGAAGCACTGCTAATGGAGAAGTTACGCCACTCCTTCCGCGTGTCAGAAAAACTCCATAGTCATATCCGCACAATGTTGACACACGGCTGTATGTATGCTATATATAATAATAACCTGCTTTTCCATGCCTCTGTGCCACTCAATGAAGACGGAACGTTGAAGAACGTAGAACTAATGCCAGGCGTCTTCCTCTCTGGTCACCTGCTGATGAAACGCACGGGAATGTTAATACGTTCAGCATTCCAGAATGACACCACGCCAGATGAAAGACGCTATGCACGAGACTACTTCCTGTATCTATGGTGCGGCAAAGATTCCTGTCTCTTTGATAAGTCCAAGATGGCCACTTTTGAACGATACTTTCTGGCAGACAAAGAAACACACGTAGAAGCTAAGGGAGCCTTCTTCCGACTCAGAGACAAAGAAGAGACGGCAGATACTATACTCGATGCGTTCGGCGTGACAGGAGAAAACAGACATATCATAAACGGCCACGTGCCTGTACACGTAGCAAGAGGTGAGAGCCCCATAAGAGCGGGAGGAAAACTTATGGTCATTGACGGTGGATTCGCAGAGCCATACCATAAGGAGACAGGCATAGCAGGGTACACACTCGTATATCACAGCCGGGAGTTCGAGTTAGTACAACACGAGCCATTCACCAACGTAGAAGATGCAGTACGCGAGGGACGTGACATAAAGTCAAATATGCAGATTGTAGAACATATAGGTCATCGCCTGCTTGTAGCAGACACAGACCGAGGAAAAGAGTTGCAGGCACAAATAGAAGACCTGCGAGAACTTCTCTATGCATACAGGCATGGATTCATAAAAGAGGTCAAGTAAAATGTTCAGAAGAAAGTCACTCCCCTATACCTTTATGGCACTTGTGCCACTCCTCCTCGCCCTGCAAGGGTGGTTGACGTATGGTTTCCCAGAGCCTGCTACGCTTAGTGTCCAGGCTTATCACACGCAGCTGACAATGACCCTGCTGACCATAATCAGTATCCCCACTCTGTTAAAATACGTCACAAAGAACCGCTGTGGCTCATGGTACAGTATCCTATGCATGCTTCGCATGACCATGCTCTGTGCCATTGCGGTGGCAAACCTTACCATATATTACTACTACTATCCGTCAACAACGTTCTTCTATTTAGCAGTCATGGCATGGCTGGCGATGCCATTCGCCTACCCCAAAACTGAAACAAACAACAATGAAACTCACGCCTCTTGAACCAGAAGACCTTGAACTGCTCTATACCATAGAGAACAATCCCGAACTATGGAGTGTAGGAAGCACTAATGTGCCGTACAGCCGTTACGCCCTTAGAGACTATATTGCCACGCAGCAGCATGACATATACGCAGACAGACAGGTGCGTCTCGTTGCCAGAGTATCCGCAGACGGTGAGACAGAAAAAGCCGTCGGGCTGGTAGATATGTATAATTTCTCACCAACGCACCAGCGAGCAGAAATAGGATTTGCCATACTGCGAGAAGAGCAGGGCAAGGGATATGGTCGTCAGGCATTGCAACATCTTGAAGAGTACGCTCGCAGCGTGCTGCATCTCCACACTCTCTACGCTGTGGTGTCAGCAGGCAACCGTGCATCCCTTGCCACCCTACGTAGCAGTGGATTCAGCCACGAACACCGTTTACCAGATTGGATAAAGAGCTCTGACGGCAGTTGGGAAGACGCAATCCTCTTGCAGAAAACCCTGTGATATGATACTCCGAGTGGGGAAAGGCCCTTGAACGTTATTTTCAGCAAAAGAGTAAGACGTACGGACTTCACAGTCGGTACGCCTTCTAATATATTATATTACAATACAATCCGTGGTGGCTTGTTGTTTTCTTTACAGTGGTATGTTGCCGTGTTTCTTTGGTGGGTTGCTCTGGTTCTTGTTGCGGCACATCTCAAGTGCTTGTATCAAGCGGATACGTGTGTCACAAGGGGAGATTATCTCATCGATGTACCCCAGTTGTGCTGCTGGCATGGGGTTGGCGAACTTTTCCTTGTATTCTCTTGTGCGCTCAGCGCGTTCTTCTGGTGTTGCTTTTCTGTACAGTATGTTGCAGGCTCCTTCTGCTCCCATTACTGCTATCTCAGCAGTGGGGTAGGCCAGATTTATGTCTGCACCGATACATTTTGAGTTCATCACGATATACGCACCGCCGTAGGCTTTTCTTGTTATGAGTGTTACTTTTGGCACAGTGGCCTCAGCAAAGGCATAGACTATTTTTGCGCCGTGGCGTATTATGCCGTTGTGTTCCTGCTGTACTCCTGGCATGAATCCTGGTACGTCTTCTATTGCTATGAGTGGTATGTTGAAGCAGTCGCAGAAACGTATGAAGCGTGCTGCCTTGTCTGAGCCGTCGATGTCTAACGAGCCTGCGAGGTAGTTGGGCTGGTTTGCTACGAATCCCACAGTGCGTCCTGCCATTCTTCCGAAGCCTATTACTATATTTTTTGCAAATTCTGGCTGCACTTCGAAGAAATACTGTTGGTCACATATTGGCTCTATGATGTCGTGTATGTCGTATGGTATATTGGGGTCATGGGGGACTACTTCGTCCAGTTCGTGGCACACGCGGTTTACCTCGTCCGTTATGGGGTGTATGGGTGCGTCCTCCATGTTGTTTGATGGTATGAAGCCTATTAGTTCTCTTATGGTCATGAGTGTTTCTTCGTCATTGTCGCAGATGAAGTGGCTTACACCGCTTACGGTGTTGTGTGTCATGGCTCCTCCGAGTGTTTCTTTGTCAACGTCTTCATTGGTAACGGCTTTTACGACGTTGGGACCGGTGACAAACATCTGGCTTTGTTCTTTTACCATGAGTATAAAGTCAGTCAGGGCGGGTGAGTAACATGAGCCTCCTGCACAGGGGCCCATGATGGCTGATATCTGTGGTATGACGCCTGAGGCCATGACGTTGCGGCGGAATATGTGGGCGAATCCTGTTAGGGACTCTACTCCTTCTTGTATTCTTGCGCCGCCTGAGTCGTTGAGGCCTATGATGGGTGCTCCGTTTTTTAATGCCATGTCCTGCACTTTTACTATCTTCTGCGCGTTGGCGGCACTCAGTGAACCTCCGAGTACGCTGAAGTCAAAGGCATATACGAATACTATTCTACCGTCTATCTTACCGTAGCCAGAGATAACGCCGTCTCCTTCTATGCGTTTCTTCTCCATTCCGAAGTCTGTGCAACGGTGTACTACGTGTTTGTCTAATTCTACGAATGTTCCTTTGTCAAGTAGGGTGTCTATTCTTTCTCTTGCTGTTAGTTTCATTGTTTGTTGTTGTTTTATTGTTTTGTTGTTGGTGGTTTAGTTGATTGTTGTTTGGCCTTTTAGTTCTTGCCTATGTAAGAAATTTTCATACTTCACTTATAACTAAACCACTACTCAACTAAACCTCCAATTTCATTACGAGGTCGTTGGCCTTCATGGTGTCCCCGTCTTTTATCAATACTTCTTTTATTGTGCAGTCAGAGGCAACTTTATAGTTGGACTGCATCTTCATGGCTTCCATGGTGAATAGTGTGTCTCCGCACTTCACCTCGTCTCCGGGTTTTACATATACCTTTACTATCTTGCATGACATTGGCACTGTTATCGTGTCTGCCTGCACGGCGTTACTCTTCTTTTTACGCAGTCTCATGTATTTTGCCTGCGAGTCAAGCATGTCTATCTGGTATGTGGAGTAGTTCACGTTGGCTGTATAGTGCTTTCCGCCTTCTCCTTTTGTTAGCTCGGCCTTGTATGAGTTGCCGTTGTATATCAGGGAGTAAACGCCGTTTTGCAGCATTGCTACGTCCACGTTATATACTTCTCCGTCTATGTCTATGCTAACGTTGTTGCCTTCTTTTGACAGCAGCGTGACTTGTTGTAACTTGTCTCCTATTTGTATTTCCATTTGTTTTGTCGTCTTTTGTATTGTTGTTTAGTTGTTTAGTTGTTGGGCCTTTTAGTGCTTTGTATGCAAAGCGGTAAGCCGCGTTATGAGTTGTATGTTATAGGTTATGGGTACAAGCCACTAATAACTAACTTCCAAACAATTAAACCACTAATCAACTGTTTCACACTCGCAATACTCCCTTTTGCAGTCCGAAGGACCTCCAGCGGTTTATTGCTGAACTGTTGTAGGCTGCTGTGTCGGGTTTGTTCTCCTCAATACTCATGAGGTAGTCCATGTATGCTGCTATTACAGCCATCGGTTCTGAGTCGTTTTTGAACCCAGAGCGTGGGCGTAGCCATTCCTCGTTGCGTTCAATGAAGTACGTGTTGTAGTCTCCGTTCTTGAAGTCGGGCACGTCAATGATGCGACGCAGGTAGCGTATGTTGGTTGTCAGGCCTGTGATTTTGTATTCATAGAGCACACGTCTCATTCTTTCTATGGCGTATTCGCGTGTTGTGGCCCATACTATCAGTTTGCCTATCATGGGGTCATAGTGTACGGGAATTTCGTAACCCTCATATACATAAGAGTCTATTCGTGTGCCAATGCCGTGTGGTTCGGTCAATTGCTTTATTACACCAGGTGAGGGCATGAAGTCGTGTTCGGCATCTTCGGCGCAGATGCGACATTCTATGGCATGGCCGTGCTGTCGCAGTTCTTCTTGTTTGAAGCGTAGGGGTTGGCCTGATGCTATGCGTATCTGTTCCTTAACGAGGTCAACGCCTACTACCTCTTCGGTTATCGGGTGCTCTACTTGCAGGCGTGTGTTCATTTCGAGGAAGTAGAAGTGGTGGTATTTGTCAACGAGGAACTCTATTGTCCCTGCTCCTACATATCCTACTGCTTTTGCTGCTGCTACTGCCTTTGCGCCCATTTCCATTCTTAGGTTGTAGTCTATGAATGGTGATGGTGACTCTTCTACCACTTTTTGATGCCTGCGTTGCACAGAACACTCACGGTCAAAGAGGTGTACCACGTTGCCATGCTTGTCTCCGAGTATCTGGAATTCTATGTGGTGTGGCTCTTCTACGAACTTCTCTATATATACTGTGTCATCACCGAATCCGGACATTGCCTCGCTTTTTGCGGCGTTATACATCTCCACCACTTCTTCTTCGCTGTTTATGAGGCGCATACCCTTTCCGCCACCGCCCATAGAGGCTTTCAGCATCACGGGGAAGCCTATCTCTTTTGCCACTCTCACTGCTTCCTCGGCTGATGTCAGCGGTTTCTCTGTGCCAGGCACTACGGGCACTCCTGCCTCTATCATCTTGCGACGAGCGCTTATCTTGTCGCCCATCTCTTCCATTGTCTCGGCGCGTGGACCGATGAAGATGAAGCCCTCTTTCTCGCATCTTCTTGCAAATTCTGCGTTCTCTGAGAGGAATCCGTAACCTGGGTGAATGGCATCAACGTTGTGTTTGTGTGCTGCTGCGATGATGTGATCAATGTTAAGGTAACTGTCGCTGCTGGCAGCCTCGCCTATACATTCCGCCTCGTTGGCGAATAGAACATGGCGTGACATACGGTCGGCCGTGCTATATACTGCAACGGAGTGTATGCCCATCTCGTAGCAACTACGCATTACGCGTATTGCTATCTCGCCACGATTAGCTACCAAAATCTTTCTAATCATGTCTAAAAGTGTTTATTGTCCCATGTGTCCGTAATCCCGCAGACACCTTTTGTGTTTTTTGCAGATGGCAGGTCTTCTGACTTTGTCCTAAGGAAAGCTGTCTTCCCACCCCTTGGAGGCAAGAGTAGAATGTCTCTTGCGAAGGGACAGTGACCGTAGTTGCTGACCTCAAAATGGACTTACAGCATCGGGTAATGTCGCAGATTCTCACTGTGTTCCCGTCTTAGCTCGTATGCCGTAAACTGTTATGGCATTGAGAACCAAATGCAATTTAGCGGTGCAAAGTTACTAAAAATATTGTTTTCCGCAATACTTTTCTTCCTTTTTTTGTTGTTTTTTCTTCTTTTTCTTACGTAATAGAGGCTGTCGTAATGTAATAGGGTGGGGGGCGTTTTTCTTGGTGTTGTGGTTGTAAAACCAGATTAAACCCAAATCTGTCGTTAGATTTCTGGTGTTTTCGCCGTAGTGAAGAACTTATAACTCTGCACAGCCCTTTTTCCACACGTTACTGACCTCTGTTACAATCGACACTTGTTTGCGTTCTAATCAGCACCTAATCCTGTTGTAATCAGCACCTAATCGTGTTGCAATCAGCACCTGTTTGCGTGGTGACTTGTATGTATTTGGGGGATAAAAAAATCTCATAGGCGCAATTCATATTGCACCTATGAGATATTGTTGTTTACAGGTAGCGGTAGTAAGGGTATCGACCTGAGGGTTGCATCACTGCAATTCCATTTGCCTAATAGGCCCTGTGGCTTCCTCTACTGGTTATGAAGCGTCTGGAAGGACGAGTATTCCTTATTGAAGAGGTATTGTCTTCTTATTCGTCGTTGCTGTGTTCTTGAA
>JALFNY010000072.1 GCA_022774105.1 Prevotella sp. | reverse complement strand
TACCTAACAGACCCAAATAACGGGCAATTAAAGATAAACCCAAACAGATTATTAGACCGCAGATAAATATCCTTTCCTTATTGGTCATTATACCGCAGATAGCCATCTTACCGTCTTATAAGTGGCCTTCCTGCTCCTTTCCGTTTCTCTGTGCACCATCTTGTGCCCCGCTTCATCTCGCCATAGCCCGCTATGCCTTCGATGAATCGTGACCCATCTGGCACACATATAAGCGAAAATGAACAGAAATTTAATGACCGATTCGGGTTAAAGAGGACTTACTGTTACTTTACGTTCCTCTATACACCTTCATGAATAACGCCTCACCTCGTCATAGTCCGCCTTGCCTTAGATGCTCATTGACACAACCATATACACAGACGAGCGAAAGGAAAAGGAATATAACGCCCGAATTAGGATAAAAGAAAAACCGCACCGCTGGCGTCATTGCCAGCAATGCAGTTTATTATTGGTTGGATAACGTAAGAGTTTCTATTAGAGGTTAGGATTGATTTCCTTCCACTTGCTTATCTCCGGAACGATGTTAAGTGTTACAAGTTCATCGCGCATCTTGCAGAGATGCTTGTAAGAAGCGTCCAACTTTTCATTCTCTTCTGCTGTTCCCTGTGGCACAGTGTAGTGACATCCGTCCTTGTCTATGGTAGTATCCATAGCCATCATTATATGATCGTATTTCTCTGTCTTCACGTATGTGCCTGCCGGCCATGCGAAAGGCTCACCACCCATGGCAGAACGTATCATCTCTACTGAGAGATATGACGGGCTCTGGAAAGAAGAACGGCCACGGAGTTTGATGATAGCACTACCTCCTTGTATTACGGCAGTCTTCATTGCTTCCCACTCTTCTTCTGGGAACTCGGCTGTGCCAATGATGTCCGTAAGGTTACGGCCATCAATCTTCACCTTTGAACCGAACACAGCCATCTGCTCACCGTGCCCGCCGAAGGTGCGGCAACCAGTTACATTGCTCTGCTTTACGCCAAACTTCTTGGCAAGGGCAGACTGCAAACGTGTAGAGTCAAGGCCTGCAAGCGTGGTAACCTGTCCCGGTTTCAGTCCTGAATACAGAAGTGTTACGAGACCGGTAAGGTCTGCCGGGTTGAAGATTATGACTACGTGCTTAACGTCGGGGCAGTATTTCTTGATGTTAAGGCCGAGTTCCTCCGCTATCTTACAGTTGCCTGCAAGCAGGTCCTCACGTGTCATTCCCTCCTTACGTGGTGCACCACCAGAGGATATTATATACTTAGCGTTGGTGAAAGCCTCTGCTACGTCTGTTGTTGCGGTGATTTTAACGTCACCGAAACCACACTGGCGCATCTCCTCTGCTACGCCTTCTGGTGAGAAAACGTCATAGAGACAGATTTCACTTGTCAACCCCATCATAAGGGCAGACTGTACCATGTTTGAACCAATCATACCGGCAGCGCCGACAATAGTAAGCTTTTCGTTTGTCAAAAATGCCATAATTCTAAAATGATTAATGTATTATTATCCTTTTACCGAGGTCTGAACCGTTTGGAGCAGGACGCAGAAGGCTCTTGATGATAGACGTTATAGAGAGAAAGGCAGGGGCAAAATGCCCCACTATCCACATCTTATTACCTCAAAAACGAACAACCTTAAACCTCCTTCCCGCTGTATTTCTCTGCAAAATTAGCAAAAAAATATCGTATTACCGAAATTATTTATGATTTCTTTTGTCTCTGTACTGAAATTGAAGTAACTTTGTAAAGTCTATTTTGCAAAATATATCAACATGAACAATATTACCTCACGTTTGGAGAATCTGCGGCATGAGATGCGTGCAGAGAACATTGATATAATCATTTTTCCAAGCACCGACCCTCACAATAGCGAATACCCCGCCCCGCACTGGCAGACAAGACAGTGGGTCAGCGGCTTCACAGGCTCTGCGGGTACTGCCGTGGTTACGCTCACAGAGGCTGCACTATGGACGGACTCACGCTATTTTTTGCAAGCAGCGCAACAGTTGGAGGGGACAGAATTCACGCTAATGCGTGAGGGAATTGAAGGTACCCCCACCGTTATGCAGTGGATTGCACGCAAACTATCGGCATACGGCGGTACATACGTTGCCGTTGACGGTATGGTGATGAGTTACGCAGAGATTACCATGATGCAGTTGGAACTGCGACGACTTGGGGGCATCACCGTCCGCACCAACTATGATGCAGCACGCAGACTGTGGAAAGATAGACCAGCAATACCTTCTGGTAAGATTAAAATACACCCATTAGAATATGCTGGAGAGAGCGTAATCAGCAAAATAGGGAGGATAAGAAAGCGGGTGAATGAGTGCCACTGCCACGCCCATGTCACCACAGACCTGATGGATATTGCATGGGCCTTGAACCTCCGTGGCTGCGATGTGGCATACACACCCATCTTCGTTTCATTCTTATATATCAGCAACAGCGAGGTATGTTTGTTCGCCAACGGTGACAATATGACGCCAGAGGCACGCAGACAAATGGCTGATGCGAGCGTGAAGATATTGCCATATAACGCCTTTTCTGACTTTCTTAAAAGACATAAGGAGGAAAAAATACTGTGTGACAGCCACTGTACGTGTTATAATCTCTACGACATCATAGCCAGAAATGCCGTTGACGGTACGTCTCCTATTACCGCCATGAAAGCAATAAAGAACCAAGCAGAGATACAAGGGTTCCGCAACGCCATGCTACGCGATGGTGTTGCCATGGTGAAGTTCCTGCGCTGGCTGAAGCCTGCCGTTGCAAAAGGTGGGCAAACAGAAATCAGTGTCAGCGACAAACTGGCTGAATTACGTGCCACCCACCCTGCTTTTGAGGAACTTTCTTTCGCTACTATCGCTGGTTATAACGCCCACGGTGCCATCGTTCACTACTCCGCCACACCGGAATCTGATGCGGAACTGCGGCCAGAGGGGCTGATACTGATAGACAGTGGAGCGCAATATATTGACGGAACAACTGACATAACGCGCACAATCGCCCTCGGTCCTCTCTCTGACTATATGCGTAAGGCATATACATTAGTACTGAAAGCCAACATCGCCCTTGCCTCCTTACAGTTTCCTGAGGGCACTACCGGCACGCAGATTGACGCCATTGCCCGCAGTGTAGTGTGGCGCGAGGGCATGAATTATCTTCATGGAACGGGTCATGGCGTTGGGGCGCACCTGTCAGTGCATGAGGGTCCCCATTCAATACGTATGGACTGGAGACCTACTCCACTTCATGCTGGCATGACAGTGACAGACGAACCGGGGCTATATATAGAGGGAGAGTTCGGTATTCGCACAGAGAACACCATGCTGATTGTTCCTGGTGAGGAGACTTCTTTCGGCAGATTCCTGCGCTTGGAGCCTCTAACGCTATGCCCCATCGATACTACGCCCATCGTTTGGGAGATGCTGTCAGATGACGAAAGGGAATGGTTACGGCGTTACCACAACCGTGTTGTTGAGGTTCTGACGCCGCTGTTGGACGATGTTGAGGACCGTAATTGGCTGCAACAGTATGCTGGATAGGCTGCGTTACACAAGGGATGTATTTCCATAATGCCTTATATACGAGTGAGGCGGAGACCGCGTTACAACGGTGTCCGCCTCACTTTCTTATGTCTTGTTATATTCTTGTATTTCTTATTACTTCAACATCTGCGCACGTGCGGTCTCTATCTGTGGCTTCATCTTGGCGATTTGCTCCTTCAGTTGCTCCACGCTTATGGCGTTAAGTTCATTCAGCGGTGCAAGAATCTCTGCCAGTTCCTTGATGTTGTTGTCGTATGCTGCGAGGTCATCAAGAGAGAGTTTCAGCAGTGCTATGTGGTAAGTCATGTCAGAAGCATACTTATCATCTATGGCAGGTAGGAACTTATCCACGTTCTGTGAGAGCACGTAGAGGTTCTCAACTACAAGTGCTGTTGCTGTCTCCCAGAAGAAGTTGATGCGTCCATTCTCCTTGGCGGTGTTGTAACGTGCCTTCAAGTCCTCTGTTGAGAATGTCTCGTTGTACTTGATGCTTGGGTCATTAACATCAGTAGCCACCTTTGCTATGGCTGCCTTGTATCCGTCAACGTCCATCTTGTAGAGGCTTGCTATCTTTGCGTCAACGATGAGCACACCGAGGGCACGGTACTTCTGTGACAGCAGGCTGAGGTCATCCACGCTCTTAGGGTCAACAAGATAGGTTGGCTTTACCTTCTGTTCCTCCTCTGACAGTTGTATCTTACCGTCAGAATATACACCGGCAACAGGTGGCAAGGCTGTATATAACTCTGCTATAGAGTCCAACTCTGCCATTATTTTCTGTTCAATCTGTGACTGTTCAAAAGACACTGTGTCGGTTGTCTCCTGATTAGCCTCGGTCTTCTTGCCTCCACATGAAGCCAATACCAGAGCCGCAGCGGCGGCTACAAGGAAAGAAATCTTTTTCATAAGTGTTGTTTTGGTTATTTGTTATTAATGTCTGTTTGTTGATATTCTATTGTTTTATCTACGTATATATCTACCGGGGAAGTCCGCCAGAAGCATTATTACTGCCACTATGCACATCAACATCATCACGCTCATGTTAAACCATAGCGTTGGTATGGTAAGGCTTCCGAGGCGTTTCTCACTGCTATAGAACGGTGCATTGCCTGTCATGCTGCGTGGAGTGAGATATACAAACCCCGCCCGCGGTACTATGTGGCCTTCTACCACCTCACAGAGTTGCTTGGCATCATGCCCTGCCAACTGCGTTTCTAACTGCAGGTTGAAACTGGCACGTTTCAGTTTCAACATTCCGTCCTTGCCTATCCTTTCCACCATGTCTTGCTTCAGGCGGTCTGCTTCCAGTGTGGCTATGTTGCCAACGGTTATCATCTTCTGCTCTGCCTTGTCCAGATAGTCGCGTAATGACTGATAATCGTAAGTGCCGCTGTATGGTTTCATGTCACATACCGTTGCAAGATGCGGCAGTTCTGTCTTCAACAGTGCAAGGTGTCTGGGGTCTGTTGCCCTGCCTTGTGAGCGGTCTGTGTTCATTGTTTCGTTGGCTGACTGTAACTGGTAGATAAACCCATGACGGTAATATTCCGTCTCATACTTCACCTTGTCAAGGTCAAAGAAGTCTCTTTCGTAGTCATTTCCCACGTAGTTAGTTACTGCCAGTGCCTCGTATGCCCACCGTGAGGGTATCACATTGCCCACTGCCGGCACGTTGCCCGTGGTGCTTTTGGGTGTCAGGTCACTGAAACTTACCACCAATCCGCACAACAGTATCTGCGGTATGAGTAGTATCGGTATGGTGATGTATATCGCTACCACCGAGCCGAGACACTGCGAGAGCAACAATCCGGTAAGGTTTGCGAGTACGGCGGTCATAAATAGTATTCCCCACCACATGAGGTACTGGTCTGTGATGCCCATAATGCTGTTGCCTACGATGATGAACAGCAGGGTCTGCACAAGTGATACCACTGCCATCAGTGCTACTTTGGACCATATATAACTATGGTAAGACAGCCGCAGGAACTTCTCCCTCTTCAGCAGTGCTCTGTCTTTTATTATTTCTTCTGCCGAACCGCTCATGCCTACGAACGTGGCTACTATCACAGCCATAAACAGGTAGGACACAAGGTTCTTGTTGTCCATCAGGGAGTATTCCCTCTCTGGCGGGGTATAATGTGTCAGCAGTGCGCATACCAGTGCCAGCAACGGTGCTTCGAGCAGTGTTATGGCAAGGTATTGTCCATTTGTGACTTTTGTCATCACGTTGCGCCTGATGAATATCCACCACTGTTTCAGTGCGCCGGGTTTACGTTGTTCTGTCGGCGGAATGTCTATCTTCTTCGGCGTTTCCATCTCTGCCCTGCCGTCGAGGTACATCTGGTGCCATCTTTCTGGTGTCACCTTACGTTCCCCTGAGACCTGTCCTTTGCTGTCAAGGGCTTTTTCCTCTATTATGTTCAGCACCACTTCTGGGTTCACGTTACCGCATACTGGACAGGTACTGGCATCGGCATCGGCATAATTGGCAGCGGTCTTGAAGTATGTTATTGCCTCTATCGGATTGCCGTCATACACGGGGTAACCTCCTTTGTCAAGCAGCCACAGCCGGTCAAAGAGTTTATATACGTCTGAGGAGGGCTGATGTATGTTTGTCACTATCAGTTTTCCTCTTGATGTCTGTTCTTTAAGTAGCGAGATAACATTCTCTGTGTCTGCTGAGGACAGGCCCGACGTTGGTTCGTCAAGCAGCAACACTGCTGGCTCACGCAGCAGTTCAAGGGCTATGTTCAGCCTCTTGCGCTGTCCGCCGGAGATTATCTTCTTTATTGGCGAGCCTACTTTAAGGTCTCTTGCCTGATACAGTCCGAGTTCTTTCAGAGTGGTGTTCACCCTTTGGTCTATCTCTTCCTCCGGCATACCTTCAAAGCACAGGCGGGCGGTGTAGTACAGGTTCTGATACACCGTTAGTTCTTCTATCAGCAGGTCATCTTGCGGAACGAAGCCTATCAGGGCTCTTGCCTCTGGGTGTGTGATAGGGTATCCGTTTATCGTTATCTCTCCTTTCTGTGGCAATATGCTGCCGTTGAGTATGGAGACGAGTGTTGTTTTTCCTGAACCGCTGCCTCCCATGATGGCTATCAGTTCGCCATCGTGCATATCGAAGGAGAAGTTGTGTATGCCATTGTTGCTTCCGGGGTAACTGAAATCTATGTCCCTGCCTGAGAATTGTATTCTCCCCCTCTTGCTGCTGGCATGGTATTGCGCCAGTATCATGGAGTAATACACTGGCTTGCCAAGCCTGTGTTTCAGCACGCCACTGGTGTCCCACACCTGATACATGCCCTTCACGATAGGGACATCGTTAAACAGCACGTTCCTTATGTCGCTGCCGTCATACGAGAACACCATCAGGTTCATGCTCCTAAGCCATAGTGTCTTGACGGGTGCCTTAAAGCCTTCAAAGCGGCATAACTTGACATCTCGTGTCTCATAGCCTAATACAAAGTCGGCAAACTGTGTGCAAAGCCTTTTGGGCACACCGAGTTTTTGCGCCGTGCGGGTGAAGATAGCGTCTTCTACGTCAAACTTCTCTGGTGTCTTGGCACAGAACTCCATCAGTCTGAGCAGCACCATGGCACCTTCTTCCTGACGTATCTCTGACTTCAAACCCGTGCATATTCTGTCAACAATGTCCTCCGTGTTCAGTTCCGGCATCTCCTCATACAGTTCCCGAAGGTCTTGATATAACTTGATGTACTGTTCCTTGTTGCGTATGCCGAAATGGCTTCCGAGATAATTCTCCAGCATCTTCGCCGACACTTTTATGTCAACGTCTCCCCTCGAACAGAACAGAGCGAATAGATTTGTTAGTGCAGAGATTATAGTATCTGTTACCATTTCATCTGACGGGTTTTATGTTTTTCCTACATATTGTCAAGCAAAGGTAATAAATTTAAGCAGATATTACACAATACACCATATATTATTAATATTTTTTAACCTGCAAATAATCTTTGCTATGTGGGTTGTATTTGTGTTGATTTGTTTCTGATGTTTTGTTGTTTTATTGCTATGACGTTCTTTGTTGGCTGGCGTTTTTGTTTGTACTTACCTTGATATGCTTGTCAAGGTGGCAATGATTCTAAGATTTACCGCACGGGGGGACTGTGGCATTTTAAGAGGATTGTAATGTAAAGTGGTGCTGATTACATTCTAATCTGCACCTGTTCATATCGTAATCAGGTGCTGATTAGATGGTAAAAGAGTGCTTTTCACTTCTGCGGAGGTTGTCACGCCTCTTGTCATCCTCACTTTTCCTATTGTTCTAACGTTGGCCATCCGTCAGCCGTCCACGTGATTTTGCGCTGTATAAGCATGGCTGCACCGTCTTGTTTGACGCTATATCCATGGCAGATGAATATGTTTTCTCCGTTAAAGTTATAGGCTGCACAGTGGCCCGCTGCCTCCCATTCCACCTTGTCTCCTTCCAAAACGACGGTGCCTCCACCGTTCTTCATATCCCTATCAGCACGGTCAAGGTATGGTCCTTCTACGCTCTTGCTACGGCCTACGGCCACGCGGTAGTTGCTCTTGGCACCGCGACAGCAGTAGTCCCACGACACAAAGAGGTAGTAATAGCCGTCATGCTTAAAGATGAAGGGTGCCTCGATGGCGTTCGTTCCAGCATGTTTCGATGTTGGGTTAGTCTCTGCGACAGGCTTGTCAGGGGCGTAACGGCGGGCTATGGTGCGTGGTTTCTCACCTTGGGGAATGTGCATGGTGGTGTCAAGGCGTGCCAACTGTATGCCGTCCCAGAAGGAGCCCCATACGAGCCAGGGCTGGTCTTTATCGTCAATAACGAAATTTGGGTCTATGGCATTCCAGTCATCACGCTTCTCGCGCGAAGTGACAATGCAGCCGTCGTCCCTCCAAAGGTTGCCAGCAAGCGACCTGCTGCTGAGAAGTCCGATGGCGGAACCGTTCTTACCGAAGGTGGAGCAACTGTATGCCAGCCACCACCTGCCGTGCCATCGTATGATGTCTGGTGCCCACACATGGTTTCTGAAACCGGGAACGGAGTCCGTAGTCCAACTGGGTATGACGGTCATCACGGGATGTGGCAACACTGTCCAGGTCCCACGGTCTGGCGATGTCATCTGCTGTATGCCCATACCTGTGGAATAAATGTAGTAAGTGTCACCCTCCTTAGCCATCACTGGGTCATGAACCATCGGTGTTTCGGTGGTGAAAACATTGCGTCTCATACCTCTACGCACTCCTTGCGCCGTTGCTGTATGCCATAAGGTGACAAGTGACAGAATAAGAAGTAGTCTGCTGATCATATATTTGACGTGTTGTTTGTATGGTTAGTCTGTGTGTGTAATATATTCATGTAGGACATCAGGTCGAGCCTTTGCGCCTGTCAGTGGTTGCCGGGTCATTCGGACAGCAGTGTGCGAGCCGTTTCTATTATGGTGTCAATGCTCTTTGCCATGTCCTCGTCTGTGATACTGACAGGTACATCCGGCACTATGCCATGTTCTGTGGAGGCAGCGTTTACGTCGTACATGGGACAGGCAGAGAGGCGCACCGACCAGCCGTTGGGCAGTTCGGAGGAGTACGGCATACCTGACCCTCCTCCCGTAATGTCGCCTACTATGGTGACCCGCGGCATCTGCTTCATGTATTTCACAAACTCATTGGCGGCACTATACACGCTGCGGTTGGTTAGTACGCAGGCATTTTTCTGCCACCGTATGCCTGCGGAAGGGGCTATCCACTGCTCCTCCATCTCAGAGAAATCATCGTGATCGCTGCCTGTCTTGTGGCGCATATAGCCTACATGAGTGCTTTGGTTACAGAAGCGTGCAGCGAGTCTGCGCGCCTCGGTGAGCATACCGCCACCATTATTACGCACATCTACTATCAGTCCGCGGCACGGTGCGAGGTACAGAAGCACCTCGTCTATGTTGCCGTCTCCTATTGCGTCAGAGAAACTTCCTATGTAAACGTAGCCTATGTTGTCATCAAGTATGCGGTAATACATACCTGAGGCTATCTTATAGTCAGTGCCAAGGTAACGGCGCTGGAGCGTATCTGAGTAGTTGGCGGCATAGGATTCCTTCCACGACCAGTTGCGGGCAACGTCGAAAGAGGCAGAGAGATTGACATGACCGTCACGCAGTTCGCCTAACATATTGCCCAGAAACACGAAGAGTTGGGAACGTGACATATCGTTATTGACATTGGCGGCATAGCGTGCATGAACATCATCCCAGTCCACTCCCAACTGTTCCTTCTTCTCTGTAAAGAAACAATAGCGTTCGTCCATTATCCTCCAAAGAGCCTCTGTGTTGTCACGGCAGGTGTTATCATACTCCTCCACGTCAACGCAGGAGACAAGGAAAGGGGGGAGAAGGAATAATATATATAGGTGTAAGAACGGTCTCATCTGGCTATTTCGTTATTTCGTGATTACTAATCCCACGGTGGCTGCATTGTAATAGTGATGCTGTCGCAGGTTGTTGGGCTTGGCCTGACGATAGTCTCCGAGGTAACCCACACGCAGGGCGTACCTTGCTGACAGGGGGACATCAACGCTAAGATGATGCCGTAGTTGTGGTACGGCGAGCGTGGTGAACACTACATTATGGTCATAGTTGCCCTGATTGAATATCTCATAGTATGACTGTCCGTAGTTAGGAGAGAACATCACGCCGAGAAACGGCATCCTCGCCTCCCACGTTATGGGAAAAGTCTTTCCCCAGAGTGACAGTCCGTAGCGCAGCATGAGGTGCGGACCTATGCCGAGTGACATATATCCCTGAGCGGGGTTATTGCTGGAATTACGGGTATTGTAAGTGAAACCGAGACTATAGTCAGCCATTCCGCCTATGTATAGATGCATTTTTCCATCGGCAAGGCGTGTTCTGTACGTCATGCTATACGTGAAATCGTATGAGCCACTCAACTCGTTTGCTGTCTGAGACCTGTTATGTGTGGTGGAAAACGCGCCCTCATGCGTCAGCAAATAGGTGACGGAACGCTTGCGACTGTCACGCTTCACCTCTGAGATAAAGCGTACTTCAAATCCTCGATACTTCTCTGGTGAGAGGTAAGTATCAAGGTAATCTGCGCTACCAAATGCAAGTTGCGTTGCCACCTCCTGCGCGCTACTGTGCAGGGAGAGTGACAACGCAACTGCTATTATCGTCTTTTTCATTGTTAACTCGTTTAATCGTCTGAATGATTAGCGGCTTAGTGCCTTGGCAGTGTAGTGGTATAGTGCATCACCAAACTACACCTCGAAGCCTGAAACCTACTACCCCAGACATCAGAATAACCTCAACTGTCCCGTCAACTCGTCCCGAACCTCTTGCTCGCTCTTGCCGGCATCAGGGTCAAGATTCTCTTCTTCCTCCTCCTGAGGGCCCTTGTCACTGCCCCCTTCGTCATCAGATGGTTGCGGAAATCGTAGCGGCTCCAGTTCCTCCACACGCTCTATCTGGAACGTACTGATGCGCTTACCCTTGGCCTTAAAGCCTTTTACCGCAATGAATTGCTCTGCATCAATCTCCATTGGCTCACGGAAAGCATCGTTCCCACCAAAGGTTACGAGGATGCGGGGATAGTATTGGTCTGTAAGCAGCAGCAGACGATTCTTAGGATTGTCACCGAGGAAAGTGCGATGATTCTTTATCGCCTCCATCTCAAAACGCTTTATGTAACCGAAACCGTTATTGTCAGCATCGAGAAGGACGGCTGTCCAGGGCTTGTGTTCCTCCCATTTCTCTATGCGAAGTATGTTCTGCTCAAAGTGATTGTTAGGATCGGGCGTGGTGATATAGAAGTCTCCGTTGTCGAGAACGACGAGTATGCTGTCCTCATCATGGAACTTTCCAAGTGAAACACCATGTGAATCATGGTTAAGGCGGTTCACGTCAGCATCCCACCACACCTCTCTTCCTCCAAGGGTGGAGTGCCCGTGACTCTTTAAGCCTATCTTATGTATAGGCATTTTGGAAAGGATATTGCCACGTGCAGCACGTCCTTTGACGGCAATGTCAGCGAAATTCTTTTCCATAAAGAGCCTCTTTACCTTCGGACCAGGTTCTAACGTCACCTTGATGACCTCTGCCTCACCGTTGGGATTGGCTGTAAAATAGAGCACACGGCTGCCCTTCGTGCCCTGAGTAAGGTCGTATTCACGGTCACGGGTGCAGGAATCTACGTTGAAACGCTTGATATAATAGATACCGTCTTTGCCGTCACGATAGACAGCATTGTATGTGGTGCGGCGGTCATTACGTTTCCATATCCCCACGTGTAGCACGTTTTTACCCACGTCTATCTTGTCGGCTATGCGCAAAACCTTAAACCTTCCGTCACGATAGAATATTATTACATCGTCAATGTCAGAGCAGTTGCACACAAACTCCGCCTTTTTCAGCCCCGTACCGATGAACCCTTCCTGCCTGTCTATATAGAGTTTCTCGTTCGCTTCCACAACTTTCGTTGCCTCAATGGTATCAAAACTGCGTATCTCCGTGAGCCTTGGGTGATCTGCTCCGTACTTATCTCTGAGGTGTTCGTACCACTCGCAGGTAATATCTACAAGGTGATTGAGGTCGTATTCTATCTGTTTTATCTCATCTTGTATCCTTGCTATCAGTTCGTCTGCTTGGTCTTTGGAGAATTTAAGTATGCGTTTCATCTTTATCTCCATAAGCCTCAATATGTCTTCCTTGCGCACTTCACGCACCAACTGCGGGTAAAACGGAGTGAGACGTTCATCTATATGCTCACACGCTTTGTCCATAGTGTCAGCGTTTTCGTACTTCTTATCCTTGTAAATACGTTCTTCTATGAATATTTTTTCAAGTGAACAGAAGAACAATTGTTCAAGGAGTTCCGCCCTACGTATTTCTAATTCTCTTCCTAACAGGTGCATTGTCTGGTCTGTGCTGGCGCGCAACACATCGCTGATAGTCAGGAATTGTGGCTTTTTGTCCTTGATAACGCAGCAGTTGGGGGATATGCTTATCTCGCAATCAGTGAAAGCATAGAGGGCGTCGAGGGTCTTATCAGATGACACACCGGGTGCAAGATGCACGAGAATCTCTACATTTGCTGCTGTAAGGTCTTCTACTTTGCGCACCTTTATCTTGCCTTTCTCCACGGCTTTGGTAATGCTATCGATTAGCGTCTCTGAGTTTTTGGAGAATGGAATGTCGCGTATTACGAGTGTTTTCTGGTCTAATTTCTCTATTTTTGCACGCACCCTGATGCTTCCTCCACGCTGCCCATCGTTGTATTTTGATATGTCTATGGAGCCTCCTGTGGGGAAATCGGGGTATAGTTGGAAGTCTTCTCCACGGAGATATGCTACTGCTGCGTCACATATCTCGCAGAAGTTGTGGGGCATTATCTTTGAGTTTAGGCCCACGGCAATGCCTTCTACGCCTTGTGCCAACAGCAAAGGGAACTTTACTGGCAACGTCACTGGCTCCTTATTACGGCCGTCGTATGACATTTGCCACTCCGTTGTCTTGGGGTTAAAGACTGTCTCCAGGGCGAATTTTGATAGTCTTGCCTCTATGTATCGTGGTGCAGCGGCTGATGAACCGGTTAGTATGTTTCCCCAGTTGCCTTGTGTGTCTATCAAAAGGTCTTTCTGTCCCAACTGCACCAGTGCGTCGCCTATGGAGGCATCTCCATGTGGATGGAACTGCATAGTGTGTCCTACGATGTTCGCTACCTTATTATATCTTCCGTCATCCATACGCTTCATGGAGTGCAGTATGCGCCTTTGCACGGGTTTCAGACCGTCTTCTACGTGTGGAACGGCGCGTTCTAATATTACGTATGATGCGTAGTCAAGGAACCAGTTTTGGTACATCCCACTGAGGTGATGTACCACAGAGGCATCAAAACGATTGGCGGGACGGTAGTCTGTGGACTCCGTCTCGCCAATATTTTCTGCTGTTTCCGCTTCCTTCTGCGGCGCAGCAGTGTGTTTTTTGTTCTCTGGTTTCTTATAATCTTCTGGTGAAGGTGCTTTTTCTTCGGACATATTAATGGTTAATGGTGGGTTATGAAGATTACTGGAAGCCTGGTAATGCCTGCCCTTGTCGTGCGAACGAGTGCAGTGTAATGTCAAATACCAGTGTGCTGTACGCTGGTATTGCGGTGGAACCTGTTGTTCCGTACGCCAGGGCATATGGTATGCAAACTTCCCATCTGTCGCCTACGTGCATGTTCATCACCGCTGTTGCGAAGCCGTCTCCTAAGGTACTGACGAGGTATGAGAATGGCATCATGGTCTTAGGGTTATATTCTCCGTACCACGAGGTGGTGAACTGGTATCCCAGATTGTCATAGGATGGTGATGCGGTGCTATATGTCTGCGACTGTATGAGGTTGCCGCGGAGATGTAATCGCACAGAGTCTTTATATAAAGGTGTTTCTGCGTATGGTGGTGTCGCACACTCATCATGTTCTGTTCTCTGGCTAAGCACGTGCACTACGATATAGTCTGTATGCGCTCCTACTGCGGAACTGTTCTTGGAATATACCTTTATCAGTTTCCACTTGGTAGGGTTTACAGCGATACTGTCAACAGCGCGCTGATACTGCCGTTCAAAGTATGTATCGTTTTTTTCTTGCCAGTTCTCGTACTCATTGTCGGTTTCCTCGGTTTCTGAGCATGATTGCAGGCACAGCAGGCTGGTTACGGTCAGCAACGCAAACAGGATTCTATTCATCTTTGTCTGGGTATGGGTTATTTGTTGTTGCCTACGGACTAACAGAGTCTTTTGAGTAGCGAGGTGATGGATACCTGGTCTTCTATTATTCCACGCAGTTCTTCTACGTTAACTCGCCTCTGTTCCATGGTGTCGCGGTAGCGTAGGGTCACGGTGTTGTCCTCCAGTGTCTGGTGATCTACGGTGACACAGAATGGGGTGCCTATGGCGTCCTGACGGCGATAGCGTTTGCCTATCTGGTCTTTTTCCTCGTATTTGCAGTTGAAGTGGAACTTCAGACTGTTCATTATGTCCATTGCTTTCTCTGGCAGACCGTCTTTTTTTGTCAGTGGGAACACCGCCAACTTTACTGGTGCGAGTGCTGCGGGCAGGTGAAGCACGGTGCGTGTCTCGCCGTTTTCTAACTTTTCTTCTTCGTATGAGTGGCACATTATAGAGAGGAACATACGGTCAACGCCGATGGAGGTTTCTATAACATACGGGGTGTATGACTCGTTTATCTCTGGATCGAAGTACTTTATCTGCTTGCCTGAGTACTTCTCGTGTTGTGAGAGGTCAAAGTTGGTGCGTGAGTGTATGCCTTCTACTTCTTTGAATCCGAACGGCATACGGAACTCTATGTCTGTTGCGGCATTGGCATAGTGCGCTAACTTGTCATGGTCATGGAAGCGATAGTTCTCTGAACCGAAGCCAAGGTTCTGATGCCACTTCATTCTTGTCTCCTTCCACTTTGCAAACCAGTCGAGTTCTGTGCCTGGCTTTATGAAGAACTGCATTTCCATTTGCTCGAACTCGCGCATACGGAAGATGAACTGTCGGGCCACTATCTCGTTGCGGAACGCCTTGCCTATCTGCGCAATACCGAACGGAATCTTCATGCGTCCGGTCTTTTGCACGTTGAGGTAGTTCACGAATATTCCTTGTGCTGTTTCCGGGCGCAGGTATATCTTCATGGCATTGTCTGCTGATGCGCCCATCTCTGTGGAGAACATGAGGTTAAACTGTCGCACGTCTGTCCAGTTGCGTGTGCCTGATATTGGGCATACTATTTCCTCATCTACTATTATTTGCTTCAGCATATCAAGGTCCATGGCGTTCATGGCCTCTGAGTAGCGCGCGTGCAGGTTGTCAAACTTTTTCTGGTTTTCAAGTACTCGCGGGTTTGTCTGGCGGAACTCTTCTTCGTTAAAGGCGTCGCCATACTTCTTCCTTGCTTTCTCTACTTCCTTGTTTACCTTGTCTTCATATTTTGCCATCTGCTCTTCTATGAGCACATCGGCGCGATAGCGTTTTTTTGAGTCGCGGTTATCGATTAGTGGATCGTTAAAGGCATCAACGTGACCGGAGGCCTTCCATATTGTGGGGTGCATGAAGATGGCTGAGTCTATGCCCACGATATTGTCGTGCAGGAGTACCATTGACTGCCACCAGTACTGCTTTATGTTATTTTTCATCTCCACGCCGTTCTGTCCGTAGTCATATACTGCGCCCAGACCGTCATAGATATCACTTGATGGGAATACGAAACCGTATTCCTTGCAGTGACTTACAATCTTCTTGAAAACATCATCTTGTTGTGCCATTTTTGTATTGTGGTGTTATGTATGTATTGTATTTTGAGCTACAAAGTTACAACTTTTTCTTGAAACCAACGATTTTTTTCGCACTTTTTAACCCAAATGGCTTTTCTGCGGGTGCTCTGCGCCGTACTGACTTCGTAGTGATGGTACTGTCCCCCACTGTGTGTGAGCGTAAGGGGTGTTTGTGTATTACGCCGTTGCCAGTGTGCTACGTACAGTGGAGTGACATGGGGAGACTCTGTAATCGGGTGCTGATTACCGTGTAATCGGGTGCTGATTACGGTGTGATTTGCTGCTGATTGCCGTGTAATCAGGTGCTGATTACTTTCTTGCTTGCTGCTGCTCCGAGGCATGAGTCGCGGTACTGCTGTGGTGTCATGCCTGCGTATCTCTTGAATATCTTATTAAAATATGAGCAGTCATTATAGCCTATGCCTGCTGCAACGTGCTTTATCGGACTGTCTGTCGTTACGAGCATCACCTCTGCCGCTGCCATCTTACCCTTTGTTATGAAGGCGTTAGGGGTGTCTCCCATTGCTTTCTTGAACGTGCGTATGTAGTGGTCTTTCGACATACACGCCATATCGGCAAGGGTGGCGATGTCTATGTTCTCTGTCACATGCTGCCGTATGTAGGATATTGTCTGCCTTATCCTGCCGTCAGAGATATTTGTTTTGGGTGTAGCATACTTCAGGAAGTGAGACATCAGTATGAATATAATGCCACGGGATTCTACCTTATCACAGAAAGGCCGCAGTATATTCTTGCGTATGTTGTCCATCAGGCACTGGTGGTTGTCATACATATCGGGGTTTGACATCGGCAGTTTCAGGAAGGGGTTGATATATGTGAGCCGCTTTAATAGTTCCAGGTCATGTGGCTGTGCGTCCACCTCAACGGGAAAGTTATACTCGTCAAGTATGCTATATCCCTCTGGTTTCTCATAGATATGCAGATAATAATGTGTGAACAGCGAGTCACAGACGTAGTTGTGGGTGGTGAAAGCGGGAATGAAGTACAGGTGTCCTGGTGTCAGGTCGTAGGTGCCTGAGGGCAACTGCAGGCTGGCTCTGCCCTCCACCACAAGGTATAGTCGGGCAAAGGGACTGCGCACGTTCTTCCAGTTCCAGTCACCGTTGTGATGTGCAAGGCCTACATTGAGCGTAAAGAGGTGAAGATTGTCTATCGGGTAGTTCATTGTTGAAAGGAGGTTTGTCGGAGGTTAGGAGGTCTTTGAGTGAAGGTTAGGAGGTTGGAGGTTGGAGACGGGGAGGTCTTTGGTTGGAGGTGGCACAGCGATGCGACCTAAAACCGTCAACCAATAACCTCCCAACCGCGGAGCAAAGTTATACAATTTATGCCGATAAACCACAAGTATATATCGTTTTTTTTATACTTATCCCACGAAATAAGCACAAAATCAGCAACATTGTCGATATATTACAACGCGACGTCTGTTTTATCTTGCTACACTACAAGCATAAACCTATAATTTTGCACACGCAACATCTTATTCTAAAACCTAAACCATTATGCAATACAACGAACTTGGGAAAACAGGAATGTGTGTATCTAACCTCGGATTCGGTGCCTCATCACTGGGTGGTGTATTCCACAGCATACGAGAGAAAGAGGCCATAGAGGCGGTGAACACCGCTCTTGACGGAGGGATTAACTTCATAGACGTATCACCATATTACGGGCATCTGAAAGCAGAGACAGTGCTCGGCAAAGCCCTTAAAGACATAAAGCGTGACCGTTACTACCTTTCTACAAAGGTGGGCAGATACGGAAAAGACGGTGTAAACTACTGGGACTACTCCGCAAAACGGGCAAAAGAAAGCGTATATGAAAGCATGGAACGCCTGAACATTGACTACATAGACCTCATCAACGTACACGACGTGGAGTTTGCAGACCTCAACCAAGTGGTGGAGGAGACACTGCCAGCACTCGTAGAACTGCGTCGCGAGGGAGTAGTGAAGCACGTTGGCATAACAGACCTGCAACCGGAAAACCTCAAATGGGTAGTGGAGCACTCAGAAGAAGGTACTGTTGAGAGCATACTTAACTTCTGCCACCTGTGCCTTAACGATGACCTCCTGCTGGAATACACCGGCTACTTCCAAGAGAAAGGCATAGGCATCATCAACGCATCACCATTCTCCATGGGTCTGCTCTCTATGCGAGGAGCACCCGACTGGCACCCGGCACCACAGGCATTGAAGGACGCCTGCACAAAGGCTGCCACATACTGCCAAGACAAGGGCTACCCAATAGACAAACTCGCAATACAATACTCTACATCATTCAACCCACAAATAGCCACCACTCTGTTCAGTAGCGCAAGCCCAAAGAATGTACAAAAGAACATAGACTACGTGGAAGAGGCCATTGACAACGAACTGGTAAAAGAGGTGAAAGCCATCATCGGCGACCAGATGGGAACAAGATGGAAGAACAGTTAACCCCCTATGACAATGAAAATAATAGACGCTCACAGCCACCTTTGGCTGAGTCAAGACACCCATTGGAACGGTATGACAATACGTTCCAAAGCCAACGGCAGGGCAGACTTCCTCGGTGAAGAGGTACAAATGCTGCCACCGTTTATGATAGACGGAAGAAATACCGCCGAGGTCTTTATCTCAAACATGAACTATGCGCAGGTATCCGCAGCAGTAGTAGTACAGGAACTCATTGACGGTTGTCAGAACACATACCTCAAAGAGGTGGCAGAACGCTACCCAGAGCGTTTCATCGTATGTGGAATGTGTGACTACCTCAACCCCAAAACAGACGTAAACCATCTGGCAGAAGAAGCAAAACAACTGCACAGGCAGGGCTTCCGTGGCATCGCAGTGCCAGCACACAGGCTGATACTCGATAACCATCGCGTGATGCTCAACTCCGAACAAATGATACAAATGTTCAAGGTCATGGAAGAAACAGGAATGTTTCTCTCCGTAACACTGGCCGATGGAGACACACAGACGGCAGAGATGAAAGAGGTAATAGAAGAATGTCCCGCGCTGAAGACAGCCATAGGCCACTTCGGAATGTCCACAAGAGAGGGCTGGAAAGAACAAATAAAACTGGCGCAGAACAACAATGTATATGTCGAGGCAGGCGGTATTACCTGGCTATATAATAGCGAATTCTACCCATTCCCATCCGCAATAAACGCCATTCGGGAAGCAGCAGAGATGGTAGGAATGGAGAAACTGATGTGGGGAAGTGACTATCCACGCACAATAACAGCCATAACATACAAGATGTCGTATGACTTCATACTGAAAGGCGATGCTCTCAGCACCGAAGAAAAGGAGATGTTCCTTGGTGGCAACGCACTGCGGTTCTACGGAATAGATACAGATATAGACCTACCTTATATAAAAAACATGTCAGAATGAAAACCATAAAGATTACAGCAGAGCGTCAAATGACGCTCATCAACACATCAGAAACAGAAGCAGTAAGTGCTCAGAGAAGCGGGATACCACAGATAAAAGCCGGTGAAGTGCTGCTACGGATAAAGTATGTAGGCTTCTGCGGTTCAGACCTCAGCACCTTCCTCGGACGCAATCCGATGGTACGTATGCCGGTAATACCAGGACATGAAGTCGGAGCAGTTATAGAAAGCGTAGGAAACGATGTGCCGGAACACCTGAAACCGGGAATGACCGTGACGGTAAACCCTTACACCAACTGTGGCAAGTGCGCCTCATGCCGCGGCGGACGGCCCAATGCCTGCCAGCATAATGAGACACTTGGCGTGCAGCGTGACGGCGCAATGCGTGAGTATCTCGTGCTACCGTGGGAGAAAGTGATACCAGCCACATCGCTAACACCACGTACTTGCGCCCTGGTAGAGCCTATGAGCGTTGGTTTTCACGCTGTATCACGTGCTCAGGTGACAGACATTGACACCGTAATGGTGATAGGTTGCGGCATGGTTGGCATGGGAGCGATAGTGCGTTCGGCACTACGTGGTGCAACAGTAATTGCTGCTGACATTGACGACAGCAAGCTCGCACTGGCTCGTGAGGCAGGGGCGACATACACAATCAATACTATTACCGAGGACGTTCACAAGCGATTGCTTGAGATTACGGACGGTTTCGGCCCCGATGTAGTGATAGAAGCGGTAGGTAGTGCAATGACATACCAGATGGCAGTGAATGAAGTCGCCTTCACGGGACGTGTCATTTGCATTGGATATGCTAAGACAGAGGTGTCTTTCCAGACAAAGTTCTTCGTGCAAAAGGAACTTGACATACGTGGTTCCCGTAACGCTATGCCGTCTGATTTCCGCGCAGTGATACACTATCTTGAACGTGGTACCTGTCCGATTGATAGGTTTATAAGCATGGAGGCAAGTCCGGAAGGGGCGGAAGAGGCCATGATCAAGTGGTCAGAAGCCCCTGGTAAAGTTTTCAGAATCCTAATTTGTTTTGATCATGAATAAGCGTTTAACCCTTGCTCTCGTATTCTGTCTGTTCTTTTTGTGGGCTATAAGCAGTAACCTTCTGCCCACTATGATTCGCCAACTGATGAAGACCTGCGAGTTGAACACGTTTGAGGCCTCGTTCACTGAGACCGCATACTGGCTGGCTTACTTCTTTTGTCCAATACCGATAGCGATGTTCCTGAAGCGTTATTCGTACAAGGGTGGCATTGTTTTCGGTCTGTTGCTGGCATCATTTGGTGGTTTTCTGTTCTTCTATGCGGCAACATTGAAGAGTTATTACGCATATCTGGCCGTGTTTTTTGTCATTGCTACCGGTATGTGTTTCCTTGAAACGGCGGCTAATCCTTACGTCACAGCCCTTGGTGACCCACAGACGGCGGCGCGAAGGCTTAATCTTGCGCAGTCATTCAACGGTCTCGGAGCGTTCATCTCGGCAATGTTCCTGAGCAAACTTGTGCTCAGTGGCAACGACTTTACTCGTGAAACGCTGCCCACGGACTTCCCCGGAGGGTGGGAAGGATACATACAGGCAGAGACGGACTCGATGAAACTGCCCTACATTATACTTGCGAGCATACTCCTCGTGATAGCCGTTGTGTTCGTATTTTCACGTCTGCCGAAGGTTGAGGACGAGGCGTCAGACAGCAAGGAGAAGAAACTGATTGACTTTTCCGTCATGCGTCACCGTCACCTCAGGTGGGGAGTAGTGGCTCAGTTCTTCTATAACGGAGGGCAGACGGCTATCAACAGCCTTTTCCTTGTATATTGTTGCAAGTACGTTGGCATTGAGGAGTCACTGGCAACAACGTTCTTCGGGCTATACATGCTGGCTTTCCTTATGGGCCGATGGGTCGGAACGCTACTCATGGTGAAGGTACGTCCCGAGCGACTGCTATGTCTTTACGCCGTGGCAAACATAATCCTATGTGCCGTAATCGCCGTCTTCGGTGGGTGGATAGGTATCTATGCCATGCTGGCAGTGTCGTTCTTTATGTCTATCATGTACCCCACTCAGTTCTCACTTGCCGTTGATGGGCTTGGAGACCAGACAAAGAGCGGTGCTGCATTCCTCGTTATGGCCATCGTTGGCAACGCTTGTCTGCCGCAGGTAACGGCATACTTCATGCACTCATACAGTGCTACATACCAGATTGCCTACATCATACCCATGATATGCTTCGCCGTTTGCGCATGGTACGGGTGGAAAGGGTATGTTAAGGAATAGTAAGGTTGTAGGTGGAAGGTTGTAGGTGGTAGATCTTGGGGTAGAAGGTTATGGCGTCATATATCCCCAATATTTCACCCAATAATAACAACCTATAAACCAAAAACAAAGCAACCGCAAGCCAAAGACCTGTAAACCCACAACAAAAAGACCTAAAACCTACAATAAAAAGAATGATTAAGGGATACGTTCAACAGGAGTATAAAGGCAAGGTAAAACGCTATTGCCAGACAATGGAGTTGAAAGGAGACGATGAATTGATAAAAAAATACATCGAGGCGCACTCTCGTGAGCAGCATTGGAGGGATATACGCGAGGGAATACGCTCCGTGGGAATACTTGAAATGGAGATATACCATCTTGAAAACCGGTTGTTCATGATAGTAGAAGTGCCAGAGGATTTCAACTGGGACGAGGCCATGGCCCGTCTGTCCACGCTGCCCCGGCAGCAGGAATGGGAACAGTATGTCTCACAATTTCAACAGTGTTCCGCCACCGCCACCTCCTCAGAGAAGTGGAAGATGATGGAAAGGATATTCTATCTATACCCATAACACGTCTTAAACCCAAATCAGTCATTAGAGCGCCGATAGCCATCTGACTGAGAATGAAGATAAATCCAATGACAGATTTGAGGATGATAGAGACACACTTTGCTATCTCGAAAATTATGTGTAACTTTACACCGCTGGGCGAATAGGTGCTGATTACGATGCTATCAGGTGCTAATCACAAGGTAATCAGGTGCAGATTGCAAGGTAATCAGCACCTGATTGCGACAGCCCCACCCCGCCATCGGTCAGTAACCGGCCAGTGAGATGGACCTATACGGAACATACCAAACAAACAAAACATCACATATAATAGCATAAAAAGAGAGAAAGCAATATGAAGAAACAAGTCATTACACTCATTGCAGCCTGCTGTACAGCAATAGGCAGCGCACAAGAATACAAGGTACCAGTCACCAATGCGAAAGAGGAAATGGCCTGCGGACAGTATCAACCACAATGGGAGTCATTGAAAAAGCACCGCACTCCCGAGTGGTTCCGTAACGCCAAGTTCGGCATATGGGCACACTGGGGGCCACAATGCGTAGAGGGTTCTGGCGACTGGATGGCTCGCAGTATGTATCAAGAAGGATCATACGCCTACAATTACCATAAAGAACACTACGGCCACCCGTCAGAAGTAGGGTTCAAAGACATACTCCCCCTTTTCAAAGCAGAGAACTGGGACCCCGACAAACTGGTTGAAAGATACAAGCGACTGGGGGCACAATACTTCTTCGTATTAGGCAACCACCACGACAATTTCGACCTCTGGGAATCAAAATACCAACCATGGAACGCCATGAACCTGGGTCCTAAGAAAGACATTCTCGACGGTTGGGCAAAGGCAGCAAAGAAACATGGTCTGCCACTGGGCATAAGTTTCCACGCCGACCACGCATGGACATGGTATGAACCCGCACAACGCTATGACATGAACGGTCCTAAGGCAGGGGTATATTATGACGGAAAACTGACCAAAGCAGACGGAAAAGGAAAGTGGTGGGAAGGCTACGACCCACAGGATCTATACGCCCAGAACCACCCCATGAGTGACCGCTCATGGGCCAACAACAGCATACA
>JALFNY010000059.1 GCA_022774105.1 Prevotella sp. | reverse complement strand
GTGCCTTATAACCGATGCCGGCACACCGGGCATCAGCGACCCAGGCTTCTTTCTCGTCAGAGAAGCCATCGAAGCAGGCATAGAAGTGCAGACACTACCGGGGGCAACAGCATTTGTGCCAGCACTGGTGAGTAGCGGACTACCCTGCGACCGCTTCTGTTTCGAGGGCTTCCTGCCACAGAAAAAGGGTAGAAGGACACGCATGGAGGAACTCGCCAAAGAGCCACGCACAATGATAATATATGAATCTCCCCGCAGGATAGTGAAGACATTGGAACAGATATGCGAACTCTTCGGAGAGGAAAGACGTGTCAGTGCCTGTCGGGAGATATCAAAGATACATGAGGAAAGCGTGCGAGGCACGGCGAAAGAGGTGATGGAACACTTCATCAACACGGAGCCAAAGGGAGAGTTTGTGCTCATTGTCAGTGGCTGTTCAGAGGTGCAGAACCGAACGAAAAAGCCCGATGAAATGGGCAAAAATCAAGAGATGCCAATAAGAGAGAGCAAGTATCAACGCAAGATGAGGGAACGGGAGGAACAGAATGGAGAAACTGTTGCACTACACATGGAGGCATAAACTCCTGCCGTTAACCACACTTCGCACCACGGACGGGCGTGAGGTGGAGGTAATCTCACCCGGACTGTACAACAACAGCGACGCCGGACCGGACTTTTTCAATGCAAAGATAAAGATGGACGGTATGCTGTGGGTGGGCAACGTGGAGTTGCACACAAAGGCAAGCGACTGGTATCGTCACCGTCACGACAAAGACCCTGCCTATGACAACGTGATACTACACGTGGTAGAGGTGGCGGATATGGACGCGGAGACATCGCAACACAAGTGTCTCCCCACGTTGGTGCTACCCGTGCCAGAGCGTCTCCACAGGGATTACAAGGTGCTGTTAGAGACTGAGAAATACCCTCCGTGCTACAAGATCATCCCTTCCCTGCCCTCGCTGAAAATCCATTCATGGCTCAGCGCACTGCAAACGGAGCGGTTAGAACAAAAGACCAAGGCCATAGCAGAGCGTGTAAAGGCAATGAACGGGTCATGGGAAGACGGGTATTTCGCCACCCTTGCACGTAACTACGGCTTCGGAATCAACGGTGATGCCTTTGCGGTATGGGCAGAGGCAATGCCCATGAGGGCGGTGGACCACCACCGTGACAACCTCTTTCAGGTAGAGGCCATGTTCTTAGGACAGGCGGGGCTACTGGGAAAAGTGGACGAGAGATACAGCAAGGAGTATGACTACCTGCGACACAAGTTCGGCCTTCAGCCAATGGACGCTACCCTGTGGCGTTATCTGCGCACACGACCACAGAACTTCCCACATACAAGGCTGCTGCAACTTGCAAGGCTGTACCACGAGCGACGCACAGGCCTCAGCGAACTGCTGGCGTGCAAGGACGTGAAGGAGATAGGCAAACTCTATGACATGAAGGGCGCAAAACTGGTACTAATGGTTATCAACACCGCCATCCCTACTATCTTCGCATACGGCCGCAGCCACGCAAAAGAACTGTTGTGTGAACGTGCCTACGATATGCTCGGCTCTCTTAAAGCAGAGGATAACAACATAGTGAGAATGTGGGCGGAATGTGGACTGAAAGTGACTGACGCCGGAGGCTCACAGGCATTGATACAACTGAAAAAAGAATACTGCGACCGCAAGAACTGCCTGCGCTGCCGTTTCGGCTACGACTTCCTTTCGGGAGAATACAGCGAAGCCTTCTTCTCTGAGGACATCAGCAGGTGAACGCTCGCCGAACACAAACGGCAACCGCCGCAAACAGGTGCTGATAACAAAACAATCTGCACCTGATTACAACGCTATCAGCACCTGATTACAATGCTATCAGGCCCCTTTTACAAAACAAGCACTACGTCATCAACGAAACAACAACATCAAGAACAACAACTATGGTACTCAACTACATCTTCGTCGCCTTCTTCCTCATAGCCTTTGTCATAGGCCTTTTCCGCCTGATCGTCATGGGAGATACTGAGGTTTTCCCCGCAATGATGAACTCAACGTTTGAATCTTCCAAGACAGCCTTTGAGATATCACTCGGCCTTACGGGAGTGCTCTCGCTGTGGTTAGGCATAATGAAAATAGGCGAAAAGGGCGGAGTGGTAAACGTTATAGCCCGCCTGCTGTCGCCAGTGTTCTGCAAACTCTTCCCAGACATACCCAAAGGCCACCCCGTGACGGGCAGCATATTCATGAACATAGCAGCCAATATGCTGGGACTTGACAACGCCGCAACACCTCTCGGACTGAAAGCCATGGAGCAGATGCAGCAGATTAACGAGCAACGTAACGCAGAATGGCGCACAAAAAACGCCTCCCTGCCCGATGCAGAGGCACAGATGGCGGCACGTAACGCCACCGCTACCAACCCGATGATAATGTTCCTCGTGCTGAACACATCGGGATTGACGCTCATTCCCGTAAGCATCATGGTGTATAGAGCGCAGATGGGTGCTGCGCAACCTACCGACATATTCATTCCTATACTCATAGCCACCTTCTTCGCCACACTCGCCGGCATCATCTTCACAAGCCTTTATCAGCGCATAAACCTGCTGAACAAGGTGATGATGCTGACACTTGGCGGTATGATAGCCACCGTCGGCGCAATCATCTGGGGCTTCTCACAGATGGATAAAGAGACCATGAACACCGTCAGCACAAGCGTGGCAAACGTCATGCTGATGACAATTATCACCGGTTTCATCGGTGCTGGCATATATAAAAAGGTGAATGTCTATGAGGCTTTCATAGAAGGCGCAAAGGAAGGATTCACCACTGCCGTGCGCATCATCCCCTACCTGGTGGCCATTCTCGTAGGTATCGGCGTGTTCCGAGCCTCCGGTGCCATGGACACCATTATCGAAGGAGTGAAGTGGTGCGTAGCCTTCTGCGGCATGAACACTGACTTTGTCGGTGCATTGCCAACAGCATTGATGAAGCCTTTGTCAGGAAGTGGAGCAAGGGGAATGATGGTTGACGCCATGACCACCTACGGAGCAGATTCGTTTGTAGGGCGACTGAGTTGCATTTTTCAAGGTTCTACCGACACTACCTTCTACATTCTGGCAGTGTATTTCGGCAGTGTAGGCATACGTAAGACCCGTCATGCCGTAGCGTGTGGCCTGCTGGCAGACCTCTTTGGGGTACTGGCAGCAATAGCAGTAGCATATCTTTTCTTCGGATAAAGCCCACTCTAACGCTGCGCAGGGCAGGCGTCAGCAACGTCTCTGCGCATCATTCGCAGCACGCCCTCCGGCCCTTCGTTGCACAAAAGGTCAACAATGGACAGGTCAGCGATAAACCCGTGGCGGCGTTGGAAGGTCTGATAGTACCTTATTCCTGTACCGTCAAGGGCGGAAGAGGGTACGGTTACCGGTGAGGAGACGACCTCCAAGGCACACGGAATGTCAAGAAGGCGGAGCATGGTAGCCGTCAATTCCAGATTGAAATCAAAGAGATAGTCCCACCGTTTCTCGTAAAACGGGCGCAAATCATCAGCATAATAGTCAAAAAACGGTGACATACCGTATGCCGTTTGCAACGCCTGCCAGTGCAAGTGACGCCAGTTGCCGTGGTCACTGATACGCACTTCACGGATAGGGCACCTGCCTCCCTGCGCCGATGAGGGCAGGGTGACGGGGACGGTGAGTGTCTGCACACCGTTGGCAGTGGCTATACGACAGCGGTTTCTCACCGTCTGCTTGCGGTAATCCTCACTGTCACAGAGCGCAATAGGGCCTCCCCCAAGCATTGTGGCGTACCAACTTACGGGACCAAGATATGTTGTATGTAACACGAGTGGTACCATTATGACGGGGAATGGGTTACGTATCAGCCGATGACCGACTGCCGGTTAACCCGAATCGGTCGTTAGATTTCTGTTCTTTTTCGCTTATTTAAGACGGTAAGATGGCTATTGGCGGTTAATGACCGACTGCTGGTTATTTCTTTTTCTTTCTCCTTGCAAAGCCTTCTTCCATGCCTTCTATCATCTCGAAGAGTGCCTTACGCTCCTCGATGGCGGCCTGTCTGTCTGCCTTTCTGCTGCCTCTCGCCTCTCCACGGCGGCCTGCGCCCCACGGGGTATTGCCTTTTTTGCCGCTGCCGGAGGCGTCTTTCCATGCGCCACGGCCATCGTTTTCTTTTCCGCCGCGGTGTGAGCCACGTCCTGACTTGTCGCCATCAGCGGTGACAATGGAGCATCTTACCTTGGTGTTATGGTAGTACTGCCCGTCCATTGCCTTTGCAAGTCTCTTGGCATCACGTTCTGGCACCTCTATGGTGCAGGCCTTTGCTTGCAGGTCTATGTGACCCACCTCCTGCCGTTTGTTGCGTATCAGGCGGTTAATGAACTGCATTGCCTCACCAGGATAGAAGCCATCGTTCTTGCCAAGGTTAATGGACAGCCTGGCGTAACCGGGCTGAACGCCCTCACGACGGTTGTTCTTGCCGCTGCGCTCTCCGCGTTCTCGCCCTGTGGTTGACGTGGGTTCTTCTATTACAGGGGCGTTGGCGTAGTATTTAAGGAATCTGCCGAACTCACGGCTTACGAGTTTTTTGAGTATTTCTTCTTTGTCAACATACTCGAAATGGCGGCGTATCTCTGTCATAAACGGCTCTATCTGCTCGTCTATCACGTCTGTCTTCTCTATCTCGTCAATGGCTTTGAAGAGTTGTTTTTTGCATATTTCCTGCGGTGTTGGCAACTTACCGGCCACGAAGTCCTTGCCTATTGTGCGCTCCACCTCACGTATTTTCCGCCGTTCTCTGGTATGTATTATGGCTATGGAGGTGCCTTTCTTTCCTGCTCGCCCGGTGCGTCCGGAGCGGTGGGTGTATGACTCTATGTCGTCAGGCATGGAGTAATTGATGACGTGTGTGAGGTCATCAACGTCCAATCCGCGCGCTGCCACGTCGGTAGCGACAAGCAGTTGCGTGAGATGTTGACGGAATTTCTGCATGGTCAGGTCACGCTGCTGCTGTGAAAGGTCGCCGTGCAGGGCCTCAGCGTTATAACCGTCCTTTATAAGTTTGTCTGCTATCTCCTGCGTCTCCACCTTAGTGCGGCAGAATATGATGCCGAATATACGGGGATTATAGTCCACCACACGTTTCAGTGCGAGGTATTTGTCCTTGGCATTGACCATATAGTAGATGTGGTTGACGTGCTCTGCACCCTCATTGCGTGACCCTACCACCACTTCCTGGTAGTTACGCAGGTAACTTTTTGCCACCTTCTCCACCTCACGGCTCATGGTTGCAGAGAAGAGTAGTGTCTGCCTGTTCTCTGGCAGTGCCTCGAAGATGCGGCTGATGCTTTCTGAGAAACCCATGTTGAGCATCTCGTCGGCCTCGTCAAGCACTATATGCTCTACGTTATCAAGTTTTGCCTTCCCTCTCTCCATGAGGTCAATCAGGCGTCCGGGCGTTGCTACTACAATCTGCGCACCGTGTTTCAGGGCACGTATCTGGTCCATTATGCTTGTTCCTCCATACACGGCAACGATGTTGATGCCTTTCATGTACTTTGAGAAATCACGCAGGTCGTCGGCTATTTGCAGGCACAACTCACGCGTTGGTGACAGCACCACCGCCTGTGTTATGCGACTTTTGGCGTCTATCATCTGCAACAACGGCAGTCCGAAGGCCGCCGTCTTGCCTGTACCCGTCTGCGCAAGGGCGATGATGTCTGTTGTTGCTACCTCACCCTCTACCTCCTCACGGGGCTCCTCTGGCAACTCCTCGGCAGGTGTGTCCTTTGTGATTACTGCCTTACGGGGTGCCAACAACGGGATTACAGCCTCTTGTACTGGCATAGGGTGCTCGAATCCCAACTCTTCAATGGCGCGGCAAATCTCTTCGCTCACGCCAAGTTCTATAAATGTCTTCAATTACAAAAAAGTTTAATTTGGCTGCAAAGGTACTAAAAATAAATGAGATAGCAGCATTTTCTGCACAAAATAGCAGTATTTTCACGATAAAATAGTACAACCAGCAAATCCTTTCCTTTTCCTCATCATACGCAAGCCATATTGCAATCAGGTACTGATTGCAGTGTGATTAGGTGCTGATTGCATTGCGATTAGGTGCTGATTGCAGTGTGATTAGGTGCTGATTAACCGCATAACCCACAACCAAAAACCTCATAACCCACAACCTAATACCTCACAACCTACAACCTAACACCTCATAACCTACAACCTTTAACCTCACAACCTACAACCAAAAACCTCATAACACACAACCGAACACCTCACAACCTACAACCTAAAACCTCATAACCTACAACCTAATACCTCACAAACAATACGTTTGCGTCGAACCCCGAAGGGGTGATATAACCAAGCCCAGGGTGCAACCCTGGGTATAGGTATATTCCCCGCAATTAGTATTGGGAACCCCGAAGCCGGCAGGCGAGGAGCACAACGTGCGACGAGGGGTGTCAGAAACGTTGTGATATATTCGCGATAAAATGCGGATGTACCGATGATACCGCATATTTTTGGTCCATACG
>JALFNY010000032.1 GCA_022774105.1 Prevotella sp. | reverse complement strand
TTAAGTGCTACACCACCTGTGACTCCGTGCAGTTCTTCTTCCCAATATGGAGCAATCCGCAGTTGCCACTCAAGACACGCGTGACAGCAGACTATCCCGACAATTGCATAACCGTGCACCTGCCAGCCCGTAAGGGCAAGGTGCTTGCCGTGGGATATAAAGGCGGACAGCCCGTGATACGTGATTCGCTGACGAACCACGGCGACGTGGCAGACGTGCGACTGGACGCTGATTACACCATGCTTGCCGCCACCCCGGCTGACATGACAGACGCGAAAGCCACGCTACCGCAGGTGTCTCACATACGACTTACACTGACAGACAAGGACGGACGAGTGCAGCAGATGCAGCCAAAACGTTTCTCCGTGACAACAGAAGGCCCGATACGCCTGCTCGGAGTGGAGACGGGAGATATGCGCAGGCAGGACTCATGGAGCACAACAAGCCTCGAAACCTACTTCGGAGAGGGGCTGATAAGGCTGCAGTCCACACCCACGAAAGGCACGGCACGCGTCATTGTCAGCGTGGAAGGATTCCCGAAACCATTTGTGAAAGAACTGACGATACGGTAATCAGCCGCTGATTACCGTGTAAAAGACAGCAAATAGCAGTGTAAAAGACGGCAAATCACCGTGTAATCAGCACCATATTACAACGGCATGAATAACTAACAGATAGTCATTATGAAAAAAACACTTGTCACATTACTCACATTATGCCTTACCCTCATGCCCTGTCTCGCGCAGGACGGACACGACCTGTGGCTGCGCCCAACTGACAAGGTGGTAGCAGGAGAGGCCGGCAAGAACAGTCCCTACGCCCTGCGACTGCTGAATCATTGGGACAATCCCGACGGAACAGTGGAGCGAGGATATGCCGGGCGCAGTATGTTCTGGAAGCCAGACGGTGTGGCAGACCTCGACATCGTAAGGGAATACGGGCGTGCAAACGCCTCGATAGGCATCAACGGCACCGTGCTCAATAACGTTAATGCCAAGCCACTGATGCTCTCAAAAACAAAGTTGAAAGAGACAAAACGCATCGCTGACGCATTGAGACTATACGGCATAAAGGTTTATCTGTCAGTGAATTTCGCCTCTCCAAAGGCTCTTGGCGGACTGCCTACGGCTGATCCTCTTGACAAGAAAGTACAAAGGTGGTGGAAACACAAGGTGAAAGAGATTTACACCATGATACCCGACTTCGGCGGTTTCCTCGTAAAAGCAAACTCCGAGGGCGAACCCGGTCCCATGGACTATGGCAGAACACACGCAGACGGTGCCAATATGCTTGCCGATGCGCTGCAACCATACGGCGGAATAGTGATGTGGCGCGCCTTCGTCTATTCCCCCTCAGGCGGAGACAGGGCCTCGCAAGCATACGATGAGTTCATGCCGCTGGACGGACAGTTCCGTGATAACGTAATAATACAGATAAAAAACGGCCCCATAGACTTCCAGCCACGAGAACCACTGTCACCACTATTCTTCGCAATGAAGAAAACAAAGATGATGATGGAGGTGCAGATAACACAAGAATACACAGGCGGAAGCATACACACCTGCTTCGCTCCCTTCTATGAAAGCATCTGCCAGTTGACACGTTCATGCTGTGCGACAAGAGAAAAAAACACAACATCACCCTGCACAAACACCCCTTGCCACAAGTCATCAGCCACAGACGCACCGGCAATAACCAACATAGTAGGCCTCGCAGGAGTAGCGAACATCGGCGACAAGCGTAACTGGTGCGGCTCAGAAATGGCACAATCCAACTGGTATGCCTTCGGAAGAATGGCAGCAGATCCATCACTCTCAAAAGAGACCATAGCCCGCGAGTGGCTGGAACACACATTCACCACAGACACAACATTCGTGAAACCCATGACAAGAGTACTCATGCAAAGCCACGAAGCAGTAGTAAGATACATGATGCCACTTGGCCTGCATCACCTGTTCGCAGGCGGACACCACTACGGACCAGAGCCGTGGTGTAACCCGGAAGGGTGGCGCGAGGACTGGAAACCACGCTACTACCATCAGGCATCACGCCAGGGAATAGGCTTTAACCGCACTACCGAGGGCGGTTCCGGCAACACAAGGCAGTATCCAGACAGGCTGTTCCGTTTATATAACAACGCAGAAACCTGCCCAGAACAACTGCTCTTGTGGTTTCACCACCTGCCGTGGACATACCGTATGCACTCTGGCGAGACACTGTGGGACGCCCTGTGCCACCAGTATGACCAAGGAGTAAGAGAGGCAGAAGCCATGGCTGAGGTGTGGAGAACAATGAAACCATACGTAGAAAACCAACGCCACGCAGCACAACAGCGGCTCTTTGACCGTCAGGCCAAGGACGCATGGTGGTGGAGAGACGCCTGCCTGCTGTACTTCCAGCAGTATTCCCCCCAGCCGTTCCCACTCGGTTCACCCGCTCCAAGGTACTCGCTGGAAGAACTGATGAGATATAAACTCAACATGGACAACTACTCAGCAGCCGACATTGACAAACTGCCGTGAAAAGCAAAAAGACGTGGCTGATAAGAATTATGCCGTCAGTCACACAGCAAAAGACCACCTATGACAAAACCAAAAACCGACAATCAATAAAAAATCATACCAATATGCAAAATCAATCTCAATCAAAAGGCTTTTACAAACTAACCTGGTTACAGCGCATCGGATTCGGTTCCGGAGACTTGGCACAGAACCTTATCTATCAGACTATCTGTATGTACCTACTCTTTTTCTACACGGACATCTACGGACTTGATGCAGGTTCGGCAGCCACCATGTTCCTTGTGGTGCGCCTTGTAGATGTACTGTGGGACCCACTTGTAGGCACTTACGTTGACAAACACAACCCCCGCTGGGGCAAATACCGCTCCTACCTCGTGCTGGCTGGCCTGCCCCTTACGGGACTTGCCATACTTTGCTTCTGGAACGGCTTCTCCGGCTCGCTGATTTACGCCTACGTGACATACGTCGGGCTGTCAATGCTCTACACATTGATAAACGTTCCCTACGGAGCCCTTAATTCATCACTCACCCGTGACACCAATGAGATAACCATACTGACCTCCGTTCGTATGTTCATGGCTAACTGCGGAGGCCTCGCAGTGAGTGCAGGCGTGCCGATACTTGTGGCTATACTTGCCGCTCCGGCAGGCGATTTACCCATAGAAATGGCGCTGTTCATGGGCTTAGGCTCACTGCCTTCGTTCATATTCATGCCACTTGTGCCAGCAATAAAACGCAAGGTGGGAAAGAAAAATATGTTCTACATCTTCCTATCAGTAGCCATCATCGGCATGGCCATGCTGTATATAATAAGTAAGGTGGGCACGGTAGAGGAAAACATAACACTCGTTTACATAGCGCAGTTCATCAAATCAACAGGCGTAATAGTCGCAACAGGATATATGTGGGCACTCATTCCAGAGGTAATATCATACTCGGAGTACACCTCCGGCAAGCGAATAGCCGGCATTGTCAATGCACTGACAGGCATATTCTATAAGGCTGGCATGGCACTCGGTGGCGTAGTGCCTGGTGCAGTGCTCGCTTTCACACACTATAAGCCTACTGCCCAGGGTGAGAGCACATTGCCCAACGACCCCAGTGCGTGGTTCTACACCATGCTTATATATGCTCTTGTGGGCTTTGCACTGCTCTTGTTCTGCTTCTCTCAAACCAAAGAAAGGGTGGTAATGGACGAGAGTGACACGAAAAACGTTAAGATAAGCGACCTTTGGATGGAGTTTTTCCATAACCGTCCGCTGCGTATCGTGGCACTGTTCTTTATCACTGCCTTCGCGATGATGTCCGTAGGAAACGCCGCAGGAGCATATTTCATGAACGACTTGCAGGCACAGTCCGTTGAGGCGCAGGAGGGAATACGCT
>JALFNY010000030.1 GCA_022774105.1 Prevotella sp. | reverse complement strand
CTTCCTTCACGAGAAAACTTATTACGGCGTCTTTTTTGTCTGTGTCCTTCGGCCCGAAGATTGTCATTCCCGGTATGGTGAGCATCTGTTCCATGGCATATCGCGTCAGTTCCCTTTCGTGAGCCTCAATGTTTTCCATTCCTATGTGCTCCATGTAGGCTATTGCTGTGGCAAGTCCGTGGGTGGCAACATAGTCTGGTGTGCCTGCTTCGAACTTCAACGGCAGTTCTGCAAAGGTGGTATTTTCAAACGACACAGTGCCTATCATGTCTCCTCCTCCTTGGTATGGAGGCATCTCTTCGAGGTATTTCTCCTTGGCGTATAATACGCCTATCCCCGTTGGTCCGTACATCTTGTGCCCTGAGAAGGCGAAGAAGTCACAGTCCATGTCCCTTACATCCACCTTGAAATGTGGTGTACTCTGTGCTCCGTCCACCATACACGGCACACCGTTGGCGTGTGCTGTCCTCACAATCTCCTTCACGGGGTTCACCGTTCCCAGCACATTGCTCACGTTTGTCACGCTCACCAGACGTGTTTTTTCATTGAACAGCGCCCTGTATGCGTCCATATCGAGTATCCCCTCGTCGCTCATGGGTATTACCCTCAGCACTATTCCCTTTCTCTGTGCCTGCAACTGCCACGGCACTATGTTTGAGTGGTGTTCCATTACGGACACTATCACCTCGTCACCGGGCTTCATATATGCCTCGGTGAAGGAGTATGCCACGAGGTTAAGGCTCTCTGTCGTTCCTCTTGTGAACACCACCTCCCGTGTTGAGGCAGCGTTAATGAACCGCCTCACACACTCTCTTGCCGCCTCGTGCAGGTCTGTTGCCTGCTGTGAGAGGTAGTGAACGCCACGGTGTACGTTGGCGTTCACGTTGAGATATTCCTCCCTCATGGCGTCAAGCACACACAGGGGCTTCTGTGTTGTGGCACCGTTGTCAAGATAAACCAGCGGGTATTTGTCGTATATCTTACGTGAGAGTATCGGGAAATCGCTGCGTATGGATTCTATATTGAGCATAACTTATTATGTGGTTAGGGCGTTGGGGGTTAATGGTTGTGGGTCAGTTGTCTTATGGTTTAATATTACCCCACAGTCAGTCATTATGTTTCTGTTTGTTTTTCCAGTTATGAGTCATAAGCCGTAAGATGTTTATGGCAGTCCTGCCAGCACTCGTTTCCTGCGGTCCCACAACCCTTTCATTACTTACATATCTTGCAGTTACCGCAGCGTTCTTCCTTAGACAGCCGTTTATCAACAAGAATATGCAGTCTGTCACGGAACGATTCCCACTTCATCTCGTCCACCACCTGCGATATGAAGGCCGTCTTCAGCAGTGTACGAGCCGTCTCTAACGGTATTCCGCGCTGTTGCATATAGAACAATGCCGCCTCGTCCATCACGCCGACAGTAGAGCCGTGGGCGCATTTCACATCGTCAGCATATATCTCAAGCATCGGCTGTGTGTACATTCTTGCATCTGATGAGGCGCACATATTGTTGTTTGTCTCCTGCGATGAGGTCTGCTGCGCACCCTCTCTCACCATTATCTTTCCTGCGAACGCACCCACCGCCTCGTCGTCTATCACGTATTTGTACAGTTCCGTTGATGTACATTGCGGCACTTGGTGGTCTATAATGGTGTTGTTGTCAACGTGTTGCCTTCGGTCAGCAATGACAGCCCCGTTGAGATATGCCTCTGTTCCCACACCTTGCAGGTACACATCAACGGCGTTTCTCGTAATACCGTTGCTCAGGGTCAGGCAGTTGTGCCTGACGGTAACGTCTCTTCCCGTCTTGATATATACGTTATTGAAGCGGTTGCACTTCTCATGCGTCTCTTCAAGGTCATACATATCGAGGTGAGCACCGTCCTTTGCCACCACTTCCACTACCTGTAAGGTCAGGAACTGACGGTCGCTCTTGGCGTGATCCACAAAGAATACCGTTGCTTCTGAGCACTCTTCCATTACTACCAGCACACGCCTTACTATCATTGTGTCCTGCTCTCCCGACAGTATGTTCTCCACTCTTATCGGTGTCTCGGCTCTGGTATTCTTCGGAACGTATATCAGTAGTGCGTCATGTGCCAGCGCAGTGTTGAGTGATGTCAGTGCGTCCTGCCTGTATTCGCCCCTCAGTTGCCGTATGTCGGCAGGCTCTCCGTCCGCCGTTACCGCTGCATCTATCACCTTATTATAATAAGGTGTGACGTCTATCGGTGCGTCTTTCATGGCATAGACGTATGGCACTCCCTTGATGGTAAGCGGTGCCAGCGACAGACCGTAGTTGGGTTCAAACGCCTTTTCTACGTTGGTATAGCGGTATCTTTCCGCTTTTTGCGTTGGCAGACCGAGGGTTTTGAACACAGAAAAAGCCTCTTCGCGAACGCTGTTCAGTGCCTCGCAGGACTGTTTCTCTAACAGTCCCTTCACCTCTTCATATAGTTCTGTATATTGATTGGTCATTTTTTGTTGTCTGGTTGTTTGGGGATTAGTTGTTAAGTTATGTGTTTTGTTGCTGGAGGATGATTGTTTTTGTAATGCAAACAACTAATCAACCAAACAACAAAAACCACTAAATAACTACTCCATCTCTTCCTTTATCCAGTCAAAGCCCTCTTTTTCTATCTTTTCTGCGAGGTCACTTCCGCCGGTTTTTACTATCTTTCCGTCTATGAGTACGTGCACCACGTCCGGGTGTATGTACTCCAGCATACGCTGATAGTGTGTTATTACCATTGCGCTTGTTTTCTCTGTGCGCAGCAGGTTGAAGCCGTTTGCCACGATGCGCAGTGCATCTACGTCCAGACCGGAGTCTGTTTCGTCAAGTATGCAGAACGTTGGCTCGAGCATAGCCATTTGGAATATCTCGTTACGTTTCTTCTCTCCGCCTGAGAATCCTTCGTTAACGGAGCGGTTCATCAGTTTCTTGTCTATCTCTACCAGTTCTCTTTTCTCCTTCATCAGTTTTATGAAGTCCGCTGCTTTCAGTGGTTCTTCGCCCTTAGCCTTACGTCTTGCGTTCACGGCGGCCTTGATAAAGTTGGTCATTGAGACGCCGGGAATCTCCACGGGGGTTTGAAATGACATGAATATCCCTTCGTTGGCGCGTTCTTCTGGCTTCATGGCCAGCAGGTCTTTGCCTTCAAATGTTATGCTTCCCGCGGTCACTTCGTAGGCGGGGTTGCCTACTATTACGTTGCTAAGTGTTGACTTTCCTGCACCGTTAGTGCCCATGAGGGCGTGTATCTCGCCGTCGTTGATGGTGAGGTTCACGCCTTTCAGTATTTCCTTGCCGC
>JALFNY010000014.1 GCA_022774105.1 Prevotella sp. | reverse complement strand
TTACCTTGTAATCAGGCTTCTTTTACCATTATGCACACCTTGTGTTACAGAGAGAAGCGCATACCCTCGTGCGAGCGTATGAAGTCCACCAACCTGCGGTTCACCTTTATTCCCGGCAGTCGTGACACCATTCTCACGGGTAGCGGACTGATTTGTGAGTCGCGTATGTAGAGTGACAGTTGCGTGTTTCCCTGCGATTCGCGTATTATGGTGGCGAGGTCTGTCAGCGCGTTGTTCGTCATTGCGCCCTCCTCAGCCTCCTCTGCCAGTTCAGTGTCTCCCTCCTTGCTCATTGTGTCGAGGTCTATGTGTATGGTGAGTTGTGTCATTGACTGCTCTGCCACGGTCTGCAAGAAGTCTATGCTCTGCACGTTCAGGCTGTACTGCCCCGTTCCTCGGAAGCGTTCCTGGCTCTTCATTCTCACATATACGGAGCAACCCTCCATCAGCATCCCCTGCCATCGTCCCCAGTCTTCGCCGAAGAACACCAGTTCCCCCTGCCCGGTAAAATCCTCTATCGTCACTATTCCCATCGGTTTCCCTGTCTTTGTGAAGCGTGACGTGGCCTTTGTCACTATTCCGCCCACCGTTATGAGGTCACGTTTCGCCAGTGCCTCCTTGTCGGCATCACGCCCTATCTCAGAGCATTTCGTGTTGCACAAACATTCCAGTACTATCGAGAACTCGTCCAATGGGTGTGCTGACAGATAGATGCCCACAAGGTCTCGCTCCCTGTTCAGCCGCTCTATGGCACTCCATTCCTCTGCCTGCGGTGGCTTGGGCCTTGTTATCTCTATGGCGTCAAAGTCGCCGAACAGAGAGTTGGCAGCCTCGCTTTTCGCCGTCTGGTACTGCTGTCCGTAACGTAATAGCGTACTAATGAACGTGTCGTTGCCAGTAGGTGCCATGTATTGTTCACGCTGTATGCCGAAACTGTCGAGGGCACCGGCAATGACAAGACACTCCATTGCCTTCTTGTTGATAGCCGTTGCCGGCACACGTTCCAGCAGGTCATAGACAGAGGTGTATGGACCGTTCTCCTCTCGCTCCTTGATTATGGCGTTGCTCGCCGCCTCGCTCATGCCTTTTATAGCCGCAAGACCGAAGCGTATCTCGCCTTTCTTGTTCACACCGAAGTTGAACACACTCTCGTTTATCTCCGGTCCCAGCGTGGCTATGCCTAACGCCTTGCACTCGTCCATAAGTTTCGTTATCTCCTTGATGTCTGAACGGCGGCGTGTCAGCAGTGCCGCCATGAACTCGGCAGGGTAGTGGGCCTTGAGGTATGCCGTCTGGTATGCCACCCATGAGTAGCAGGCAGCGTGTGATTTGTTGAAAGCGTAAGAGGCAAACTTCTCCCAGTCCGCCCAGATTTTTTCCAGAACCTTGGGGTCGTGGCCGTTCTTCATTCCCCCCTCGATGAACTTAGGCTTCATGGCGTCAACAATATCCTTCTTCTTCTTACCCATAGCCTTACGCAGGGCGTCACTCTCTCCGCGGGTAAAGTTGGCCAACTGGCGTGACAACAGCATGACCTGCTCCTGATAAACCGTTATGCCGTAGGTGTCTTTCAGGTACTTCTCCATGCAGTCAATGTCGTAGGTAATAGGCTCACGACCATTCTTTCGCGCTATGAACGAGGGTATGTAGTCCATCGGACCGGGGCGGTACAGGGCGTTCATGGCTATGAGGTCCTCAAAGACTGTGGGGTGAAGTTCGCGCAGATACTTCTGCATGCCGGCCGATTCAAACTGAAACGTGCCAATGGTCTGTCCACGCTGATAAAGTTGGTAGGTCAGTTCATCGTCAATAGGAATATTGTCAAGGTCAATGTCTATGCCCCTTGTCATCTTCACATTCTTGCAGGCCTCCTTCTGCTCAGAGAGCGTTTTCAGGCCGAGGAAGTCCATCTTTATCAGTCCCGTAGATTCTATCACGTGACCGTCATACTGTGTCACGGCGGTTTTTATCTCCGGGAAGTCAGGGTCATCGGCCGTTGAGACAGGCACATGGTCGCTGATAGGATCACGACAGATGATAAATCCGCAGGCGTGTATGCCCACGTTGCGCACCGTTCCCTCAAGCATCTTGGCGTATTTAATGGTGTTACGCTCACGTTCATCAAGTGATGCCTCTGCCATCTGTAACTCCGGGGTACACTTTATGGCGTTGCCAAGATTCATCTTCATGCCCTCTGGCAGGCGGTCCGGTATAGCCTTGCACAACGCGTTGGTCTTGTCAAGAGGCAGATTCTCCACACGTGCCACGTCCTTAATGGAGTTCTTGGTAGCCATCGTGCCGTAGGTTATGATGTGGGCGCAATTCTCTGCACCATATTTCTTCATCACCCATTGCAGCACCCTGCCGCGTCCGTCATCGTCAAAGTCAGTATCTATATCAGGCAGGGAGATACGGTCAGGGTTGAGGAAACGCTCAAACAGCAGGTCATACTTCAAGGGGTCTATCTTTGTTATGCCCAGACAGTAGGCTACAACGGAACCAGCAGCAGAGCCACGGCCCGGTCCTACCCATACGCCCAGTTCGTTACGAGCAGAGTTTATGAAGTCCTGCACGATGAGGAAGTAGCCCGGAAAACCCATGGTTTTCATTATGTGCAACTCGAAACGTATGCGGTCGTCAACCTCTTTTGTCAGCGGAGTACCGTATATTCTGGCAGCACCCTCGTAGGCAAGTTTATGTAAATAGTCCGCTTCAAACTTGATACGGTAGATTTTTTCGTACCCACCAAGTTTCTTAATCTTCTTCTCTCCCTCCTCAGGAGACATCTGGTTCTCGCCGTTCTCGTCGCTGGTAAACTCCTTGTACAGGTCTTCCTCAGAGAATTTCTGCCGCCACAACTCCTCCGTTCCGAAGTCTTCCGGTATGGGGAAGAATGGCATTATCGGATCAGACTCAAGGTCATAGACCTCCACCTTGTCAAGAATCTCCAGCGTATTGTCCAAAGCCTCAGGAATATCAGCAAACACCTCGTTCATCTCTTGCTGCGTCTTGAACCACTCCTGCTTGGTGTATCTCATACGGTTAGGGTCATTCAGTTCCTTACCAGTACTGAGACACAACAGGTGGTCGTGTGCTTCAGCGTTCTCCTCGTTAACAAAGTGGCTGTCATTAGTACATATAACCTTTATGCCGTACTCCTTTGCAAACTCTAAAAGCACCCTGTTTGCCTTCTGCTGGAGAGGGAATGTCTCCCTGTTAGCCATCAGATTAGGGTCTTTTACCTCATGCCTTTGAAGTTCAAGGTAAAAGTCCTCGCCCCACAGTTGCTTGTGCCACTCCACCGCACGGCGTGCCCCCTCAATGTCACCAGCAAGAATCTTGTGGGGAATCTCGCCGCCAATGCAGGCAGAACACACTATAAGATCCTCATGATAACGCTCAAGTTGCTCATGATCAGTACGTGGACGGCCGTAAAAGCCATCCACCCACGAATTGCTTACCAACTTGATAAGGTTGCGATAGCCGTTGATGTTCTTCGCAAGAACTATCAAGTGCCAGCCACCACGGTCCAGTTTCATGTCTTTTTTAGTACCCGCACCACGTCGGGCCACGTACATCTCGCAGCCGAAGATAGGCTTAAACAATTCCTTGCCCTCCTTCTTTCGCCCCTTGTTCAGTTTGCCAACCTCATCAAAAAACTCCTTCATGCCAAACATATTGCCGTGGTCTGTGATAGCCATACCACGCATTCCGTCAGCAGCAGCCTTCTGAACAAGAGCCTTAACAGGGCTCTGGCCGTCAAGAATAGAATAATAAGTGTGTACGTGTAGATGTATATAGTCGTGCATTGTGATAGAAGTGATATTTAGACTGCGAAATTACAGTTTTCTCATTAGAATACGAATAAAAAGGAGGAAAAAAGGGTTTGTAAAGCAGTTTGACAACGTTTTATTTGCATAATTAAAGAAAAAAAAGTAACTTTGCACAGATAAACCGACACAATCCACCTATCTTCCTTTACTAACCAATGGGAAAAAGAATAAAGAAACTCAAGAAGATAAGAATACACAGAGAGGGAACAGATACCCTAATATATAGCGCAATGGCACTCATTGCGATAGGAATAATACTGTGGCGCACCTTTGAAAGCCATGTACCATTCTACACTTTTGCCATAATCTTCGGTTCTGTATGGTGTGTGGTGCTTAACTTTTTCCGTTGCCCGATACGTCTTTTCGGTACGGACGATACCGAAAAACTTGTCGTAGCACCCGCTGACGGCAACGTAGTAGTAATAGAAGAGGTAGAAGAAAACAAGTATTTCCACGAAAAACGCATTATGGTCAGCATCTTCATGAGCCTTTTCAACGTTCACGCCAACTGGTTCCCTGTGGACGGTAAAGTAAAGATGGTAAAGCATCAAGACGGTGCTTTTCACAAGGCTTGGCTACCAAAGGCAAGCGAAGAGAACGAGATGACAGACATAGTGATAACCACCCCCGAAGGAACTGACATACTCTGCCGGCAGGTTGCGGGTGCTATGGCAAGGCGAATAAAGACATACGCCAAGGAGGGGGAGGATTGTTACATTGACGAACACCTCGGTTTCATCAAGTTCGGATCACGTGTTGACCTCTTCCTGCCACTCGGAACGGACATACTTGTGGACATGAAACAAACGACAGTAGGCAATCAGACGGTTATAGCAAGGTTGAAATAACATTTCATTATGAAACAACACCTTCCAAATACCATAACCTGCTGCAATCTTATCTGCGGCTGTATAGCCACGGTTTATGCCATCAGCGGAGTGCAGGATATGGCACTTCTATTTATTATCCTTGGTGCGGGATTTGACTTTTTCGATGGGATGTCAGCACGATTGTTGCACGTCTCAAGCGAGATCGGTAAGGAGTTAGACTCTCTTGCCGATGACATTACCTTTGGAGTCGCACCTGCCAGCATTATATTCTACGAACTTCAGGTAGTGGATTACCCCGCAGTAGTAGAATGTTTGCGGCCAGTTCTACCATACACAGCATACATTGTGGCAGCATTCTCAGCCCTTCGGCTCGCCAAATTCAACCTCGACACAAGGCAAACAACATCATTCATCGGTCTGCCTACACCTGCCAATGCCCTGTTCTGGGGTTCGCTAATAGTAGGAGCAGGCCCGATGCTGGAGCAGTACACATGGTTCTTGCCTCTCCTTATGGTAGGAATAACGCTCAGTTCATGGATTCTTGTAGCAGAAATACCAATGTTTGCATTAAAGTTCAAGCACTGGGGATTTAGGGAAAACGAACTGAAATACACCTTCATCACGTTCAGTGCACTGGTGCTTCTGTCCACGATAGTGTGGGGAACAGTTACAGAATCATATAGACTTTGCTATTCCGGATTCTCCATTATCATAGTGGCATATGTGCTTGTAAGCATATATAACAATAAGAAAAAGAAGTGAATGGACAGCATTGAGGACAAGGATGCCGTGTATATGCGTAAAGCTCTTGCCGAAGCCGAGCAGGCAGAGCGTGAAGGAGAGATACCCATTGGCGCAGTAGTGGTATGTCGTGGCAGGATAATAGCACGCACCCACAACCTCACGGAGACGCTGAACGACGTCACAGCCCATGCAGAGATGCAGGCAATCACAGCCGCAGCCAATGCTCTTGGAGGCAAATATCTGACGGATTGCACGGTATATGTAACAGTAGAACCGTGTCCAATGTGCGCTGGAGCACTCGGTTGGGCGCAGGTAGCACGTATAGTTTACGGTGCGAAAGATGACAAACGGGGCTACCATTTGATTGCCCCGAAGGCGTTACACCCAAAGACTGAGGTGGTGGCGGGTGTGCTTGAAGACGACTGTCGCACGCTGATGCAGCGATTCTTTAAGGCTAAGAGGTGAACGAACAGTTGCTACACATGAAACTTTCAGATTGTAAGTTCTGGGCAAAATAAACCGTTTTATGTAATAAAATATTTTGCGGAATGAACTAAAAACACTATATTTGCGCCCGAAGACGATTTATATTCTAACCTAATAAACAAAAAATCTAATGAACATTCCATCCGTATTTTGGCTTGTTCCCATTGCGTCCGTGGTGGCATTGGGAATGGCATGGTCCTTTTTTCGGCAGATGATGTCAGAGGATGAGGGAACCCCGAGAATGAGAGAAATAGCCCTTCACGTCAGACGTGGAGCCATGGCTTACCTCAAACAACAGTACAAAGTTGTCGGTATCGTCTTCGTGGTGCTGGCATTGATATTCTCTTTCATGGCATACGTACTTCAAGTGCAGAACCCCTGGGTGCCGTTTGCTTTCCTGACAGGTGGCTTTTTCTCAGGACTTGCAGGCTTTTTTGGTATGAAGACGGCCACATACGCCTCTGCTCGCACTGCCAATGCTGCGCGCCAAGGGCTCAATCGTGGTCTGAAAGTGGCCTTCCGTAGTGGTGCTGTCATGGGACTTGTCGTTGTAGGACTTGGTTTGCTTGACATAGCACTATGGTTTGTTGCCCTCAACTACTTCTATGCTGGTGACAATATGGCCCTCATAACTATTACCACCACAATGCTTACCTTCGGTATGGGTGCCTCCACTCAGGCCCTCTTTGCCCGTGTAGGTGGTGGAATATACACAAAGGCCGCTGACGTAGGTGCTGACCTCGTGGGAAAAGTAGAGGCAGACATACCAGAGGACGACCCTCGTAACCCTGCAACCATAGCCGACAACGTGGGTGATAACGTAGGCGACGTAGCGGGAATGGGAGCCGATCTCTACGAGAGTTACTGTGGAAGCATACTCAGTACAGCCGCCCTCGGTGCTACTGCCTTTGCCCTTAACCCCGATATGCAGATGCGTGCCGTTATTGCTCCTATGATAATAGCCTCCGTGGGCATATTCCTCTCGTTGGTAGGCATATACCTTGTCCGTACAAAGGAAGGTGCCACGATGCGTGACCTGCTACGCTCACTCGGTTTAGGAACCAATGTCTCTGCTGTGCTCATAGCCGTAGCGTCGTTCCTGATACTATACCTCTTACAGATAGAGAACTGGCTTGGCGTTTCCTTCTCTGTGCTGACAGGCCTTGCCGCCGGTGTCATCATAGGTCAGGCAACGGAGTATTACACCAGTCAGAGTTACAAACCCACGCAGCAGATAGCCGAGTCCTCACAGACAGGGTCCGCTACTGTAATAATAAAAGGTATAGGAACGGGCATGATTTCAACCATGATTCCTGTGGTAACCATATCCGTAGCCATAATGTTCAGTTACCTTTTCGCTAACGGCTTTGACCTCACCATGAGTGCACAGAGCATCTCCACCGGTCTGTATGGCATCGGTATCGCTGCCGTCGGTATGCTTTCCACGCTTGGCATAACACTTGCTACTGACGCTTATGGCCCCATAGCCGACAATGCTGGGGGCAATGCCGAGATGAGCGGACTGGGTGAGGACGTGCGTCACCGCACCGACGCTCTTGACGCTTTGGGTAACACCACTGCCGCCACAGGTAAGGGTTTCGCCATAGGCAGTGCCGCATTGACGGCGCTCGCACTGCTCGCCTCCTACGTGGAAGAGATAAAGATAGCCATGATACGCGCCGTGGAGCAGGGAGAAACCTTCATAGACGCAGCAGGAAATGCTTTTAATCCTGCTACCGCCAATATGCTTGACTATATGGACTACTTCCAGGTGACGCTCATGAACCCCAAAGTACTGGTGGGAGCGTTCATCGGTGGTATGGCCGCTTTCCTTTTCTGTGGTCTCACTATGGGCGCTGTAGGACGTGCCGCACAGACTATGGTGGAGGAAGTCCGCCGTCAGTTCCGTGAGATAAAGGGCATACTTGAAGGCAAGGCAACACCAGACTACGGCCGTTGCGTGGCCATAAGCACCCGCTCCGCACAAAAGGAAATGATATTCCCAAGTCTTCTTGCCATTCTTATCCCCATTGTGGTAGGCCTTCTGTTGGGTGTGGCAGGGGTCATGGGACTGCTTGTCGGCGGTCTCACCGCAGGCTTTACACTCGCTGTCTTCATGGCGAACGCGGGCGGAGCATGGGACAATGCCAAGAAGATGGTTGAAGAAGGTAACTTCGGGGGCAAGGGCTCAGCCTGTCATAAAGCCACCATCGTAGGTGACACGGTAGGCGATCCGTTCAAAGACACCTCCGGTCCGTCGCTCAACATACTCATAAAACTGATGTCAATGGTGAGCATTGTCATGGCAGGTCTCACCGTAGCGTTCGG
>JALFNY010000206.1 GCA_022774105.1 Prevotella sp. | reverse complement strand
AAACGCAGGCAGCAGATAGTTAAAATGTTCTGTATATTCCTTTACGCCTCCGTATGTCTGCTCAATCAGAAGTTTGTCTGGTATGTCCTTATTCCATGTCTTGGCGTACCATGAGTGATTTGCCCAACTAAGGCAGAAGGGGAAATCTGGTTCTCCGCTTTTTACTACTTCCTCAAACGGACGTTCCATCATTTTATGACCGTTAAACCAGTAGTGCCAGTAGCAGAAGCAGTCCACCCCCGCCTCGCGTGCCAGTTCTGCCTGTGCTTTACGAACCTCTGGCACTCGCAGGTCATAGAATCCCAGGTCGGCGGGAATATGTGGCTGGTAATGGCCAGGAAACAGTTTCTTTGCCTTTGCCACATTGGTCCATTCAGTAAAGCCTTTGCCCCACCATTCGTCGTTCTCAGGGAATGGGTGATATTGTGGTAGATAGTATGCTAAGAATAATGGTTTCATCTGTGAAGGATATTATGGTTGTGAGTTCTTTATGATGTGTGCGGGATTACTACCTACAATGGTGTATGGTGGGACGTCTTTGGTAACGATTGCTCCTGCCGCTATGACTGCTCCCTCACCAATGGTAACACCTGAGAGTATTATTGCGTTGTCGCCTATCCATACGTTGTCGTTAATGCGTATGCTGCCTTTTGATACTATGTTTCTCAGACGTGGGGCATCTTTTAATGTGCAGAGGTCGGTGTTGCCGTGGTTATTGTCGCTGATGGTGACGTGTTTACCTGTAAGCAGATTGTTGCCAATTTCTATTTTTAGGTTGGCTGTTATGTGGTTTCCTGCGCCAAACCAGCAGTTGTCTCCTATCGTTATCTCTGGTGAGGGTTGTCCTGCCTGTTTGTTAGCGTATAGGTAGAAGTAGTCACCGAAACAGACTCCTTTGCCTAATGATATACATTCAGGGTGCTCTATGTGGCCTATCTTGCCAAGATATACGTTGTCTGGGCAACGTTTGAATGAGTTGCGTAACCATAGAGAACGCATGATGTTGCAGCGAGAACGGATATAGGCATATGCCCTATAAGGAAATAGTGCGTGGAGTATTTTGAAAATGTATGCCAGAAGTTTTCGTATCATTTCACTTCTTGTTTGTTATTGTCTTGTAGAGGTCAAGTGTTGACTGAATGTTGTTATTGAAAGAGTATAGTCTGCATACGGTATCGTATGCTTTCTTCCTTATCTTTTCAAGGTTTTGTTCTTCGCTCTTATGTACAGTGATTAGGCATTTTGTTAGTTCCTCCTGTGTGTTATAAGGGAAGCCTATGTCTTGTCCTGTTTCGGAGTATCCGTTCTCGAATTGTTCTTTTGTCCCTCCTGTGTTGTGACCTATCACGATGCAGCCGTGTGACATTGCTTCTGGCATGCATCTCCCGAATCCTTCGTGTTCTGATGGAATGATGATGGCTTTTGCTCCTTCGTAGTATCTGGGCATATCACTTTGTTTCCCGAGGAAGGAGATGAGACTTTGCAGGTTGTTGATGCGGATATAGTTCTCTATTTTGTTCATATATGCGTAGTCAAATACCTCACCCACAACTGTTAACGGCAGGGCTGTTGTGATTGAATCTACGTATGCTTTATATGCGATTATCAGTTTTAGAAGTCCTTTGGTGGGTTCTATCCTTCCTGCATAGAGAAAGTAATTGCGTGGCGTGGTGACGAGGTGTCGTCCGGACTCATCTTGTATTATGCCGTTGTATATTACTGTTGACAGTTTGTGTTGTGACAGTCCGTGATGCAATTGTATATCTTTTGTTATGCAGATGGAATATACATTGTCTGACTTGAGATATTTATGGAAAGCGGTGTTTGACGGAAAATATCTTAGGCCGAAATCCTTGTCACCGTATTCTCTGATATGATATATGTGTGGAATGTTACGTTTGGTAGCGATGTATCGTCCTAATGCGGTAACGGTATTGTTGCTGTGTACAATGTCTATGTGTCGTTGCTTGAGCGTGGAATACAGTCTCTTGCAGGCGTTGTAATCCACCCACAGCCTTCCCAACTGGCGCGGTATGTAGAGTATGGTTTGCCGAAATGTCTTTGCACCAGTCCATGTGCATCCTTTGGAGGGTATGATAATGACTTCCGCCCCCATGGTGCGCAGGGTGGAGGTAATGCCGTTGGTGTCAGGAACAACCACAATGGCCTTGATGCCTGCTTTAAGAACTCCTTGCAGCAGAACGAGAAAAGATTTTGTTGCTCCTCCGAATGGATCGGTAGATATGAGAATATATAATATTGTCATTGCGTTTTATCCTTTCTGTAAAGATGTTTTTGTATCTTGTGCTTGACGTAACGTTTTTCTTCAGCCTTTAAGCCTAATAGCCAGATTATACTTGTTGTGGTTATGGTTATGAGGGTACATTCCAGAAGGAATATGCCAAAGTTGTTGTGGCCTATGATATTGTGCAGATATGATGATGCGTAGTATGATGCTATTATTACTATACAACATCTTATGACTACGTCTTTGATATATGTGTAGTAACTGTATTTGCTGACTATTCCTTTTAGTATTATTATTCTCATTGCAGCCGACATAGCGGTCATAACCAACGAAGGTACTAATGCGTAGATGAGGCTTTCTGTTATCCATAGGACTGCGGTGGTCAGTGCTATCTCGATGATTACTAACGTGAATATCCAAATCTGGAAATTCTTTATCTTACCTGTTGCTTGTATTGCTACGGTGATGGGCTGCGACATAGAGTATATCAATGCAGTGCCTAAGATGAAATACATGAACAGGGATGTGTAGGTTGGTACTACCTCTAACCATAGGGATAGTACGTAGTCAATGTTTACCGCAAGGGGTAAGGAGATGATTGTTAGCATATAGAACGATGCCCTGCAACCCATATATACCAATGAGGAACTTTCTGTTATGTTGCCAGCAGCGTACGTCTTGGTAATTTGTGGATTTATTGCCATGGTGATGTTTGTTGCAAAAGTGCTTATTATTCCGCTCACTTGCGTTGCTATACCTCTTGCAGCATTGATGACAGGAGTTTGGAAAAAGAGATTCAATATTATGTTAGTTCCTTGGTCGCGGCAGGTGATACCGAGATTACCAAGTAGGCTCCAGCCTGCAAAGGTAAGGATTTGGCGTGTTATCCCCTTGTTATATGTGCGATGGCTCTTACATTCAGGAAGTTTCCTGTTACAGTATATGATATATATGTATCTTATAAGGGATTGCACTGTGAGCATCAGTATGGCATACAATATCAGTTTGTCGTATGAGATTACAAGAAGTATGTATATTATAAGGAGTTTTAATACAGCCTCGAGTATGCTGACGTATGCGAAGAAGTCCATGTGCTCATGTGCGATAATGGCACTGTTATAAGGAATACTCAGTACAGACACCGCACAGGTGAGCAAGGAGCATTGATAAACCCAGTTTGCTGCCACCATGCGTTCTGCTGGAATACTGAGGACATGGTTTACTAAATATAATCCTATAATTTCGCCTATTATTATGATGGCGATAGCCAGAATAAGGTGTGCGTACCATGATGCCCAGAAGGTGTTGTTGATAGTATCTTCATCGTTTCTTCCAAGTGCGTAGGAGAGGAAACGTTGTGAAGCTTGTAACATACCAGAGTTAAGAAAACTAAGTAGTACCACGATGCCTCCTACGAGCGAGTATATTCCGAAATCTGTGTCGCCAAGCACACTAAGGACAATGCGGCTGGCGTATAAGCCAACTGCTATAGTGACAATCATTCTTGCGTACAAGAATAGTGTGTTTGTCATTACTATGGTTTTATTGTTCTCCGGTGTTGTGCTCATTAGGCTCGTCTGGTAAGGTGTGTTCCTTTAATTGTGATATGTCTAATTGGGATATTAGGAAATAAGGGAAAAGGAAGGCGAATATCATAGGGTAACCTCTTATCCAGAAGTTTGTCAGTGATAGTATAAAGGCTGCGCTAATGGCACGTTTGTCTGTACCGCTTCTAAATGCAAAGTAATAGAATACAAGGAATAGTAGCAGGCCTATTATGCCATAGTCGTATATATACACACGGTAACCAGAGTTTCCCCAACTTGAACGATCCATCTCCCTGCCAAACAGTATGTCAGAACTATCAATGAAACTATCAAATTCTTTCTTGAAATCTTCTGATACACGGTTGTTTCCCTTAAAATCATCACCAGAATCATTCATCTCCAGTCGCATGACAATGAGTGTGTTGAGCATATTGTCACCACCTTTATAGATAAAGGAGGCTCCTATAACTATTATTAGGGAGGATACAAGGATTATGAGTTTCGCAATGACTTTCTTTCTGAGTAACCATAGTCTTAGGAATATGAGAATTATTCCAAGGCAATAGGCTGCGAGAGAGAATGATAATAGTAGTGCGATGATGAGTACCGTGTTATACCATGTTTTCCATTTCCCTATCTGTGTAGCGAGTAGCATCACTATGGTTGTTCCCATGTGTCCGGGCTCCAGGAATACAGAATGGAAGCGTGGGAGTAATAACTGACTCCACAACTCACGGTCATCCAGAAGGAAGAATATGTAGTTGGTGTATGAGTAGTTTCCGTATGTGACGGCAGTATTGGGAAGGTTAAATCCAAGTACGTATAGCAGGAATGTAGAGATTGATATGATGAGGAATCCTGCAAAGCCTTTACAGATGCAGGTCATCGCCTTTTGTATTGACACTTTGTCAATGCTGAACATACAGTGGTAACAGAAGACCGTGCATGTGGCAACTATATATGGTATGACATTTTGGTCGTTTACAATACACTGATAATACTGTAATGCCAGACATAATATTGTGGGTAGGAAGAAGTCTGGACGAGTGAATATTGGGCGTGATGCGTTGTAGGAAAACAGCAACGCTCCGAGAAAGAAAGGAACGGTTAATATGGGGTAGAAAACTCCTAATGGCCATAGATACATAACGTAGATAGATGCGAAAACATTGATGGCAATTCCTATGGTGAAGAGCCAGAATGACGTTTTGCGTTTGTTCAGAATCAGAAGGTTAGGGATATGAATATATCTTAACCTTCTGATTCTCTTGATATTTATGTATCTTAGTTTTTCTAACATTTATTGCTTTTGTAGGAAGATGTCTTTCGTTAACCAGAGGCTTGTTACTATTGTCGATAGTAGTAACATACCTATCACAAACAACATCCTCTTGGGGCCTGCTGGCTTGATGGGAACTGTGGCGTTCTTTAATGTCGTGAAGGCTGGTGTGCGTTCCTGTAATTTTGCCTTCATTGCTTCCAGTTGTGTGCACATGGCGGTATAAGTGTTGTACTTCAACTGCATATCACTTTCAAGCTTGTCACGTTTAGATATGGCTGTTTGCAGTATGATGTCTTGGTTCAGGTCACAGTATTCACTGTATTGTGCTACCGCCTCGTCATATTCTTTCTTGGCACTGTCGGCAAGATGTTGGTAGTGGTTCACGTCAAGGCGAGCCTTGCTGGTGCGATAGTTGATGATGAACTCTTGAAGGTGTTGGCGCACGGAGTCGGCGAGTGTGGCGCTGACGAGCCTGTCCTGGTCTTTGACGGTGATACTTATGACATCTGTTTTCTTGTCAACATTACAGGTTATTTTGCTTTTTACGCTTTCTACAAGGTTGTAGTCAAATTCAGAAAGCATAAAGGGATTTAGTTTCTTATCTTTGCTTGGACCGGACTTTGGCTTGGATGTGAAAAGTCCTTTTATTGCGTTTGCCGCTTTCTTGAATGGTTGTGTCAGCCAGTTTTTCTTCTGATGTTTTGTCAGATAAGTGTAATAGTCGGTGTTTATGCTGCTGTCATCTGTTGTTACCTGAATATCCATGAGCCCGACGATAAATTCGTTTGAATTCATGAGGTCTGGGTACAGCATAGGGTATATGGCATCTGTTCCGCTGCCACCGAGGTTGAAACCGAATGACGATGCAATGGAGGAAAGTCCTCCTGCAACGTCTTCTCCTACCGACTCTGGGGCAAGTGAGACGCTACAATTATAGTAACGTGGTTGTGGTAGTACCCATAAACATGATAGGGCAAATACTATTGGCCATACATATAGGAAGATTTTTTTCTTTGCCCATATTGTCTTGAACACCTGTCCAAGGTCTATAACGTCTTTATTCTCCATCGGTTGTAGTGTTAAGGTCAGTCCCTTCTGAATATATCGCGTGTATATACTTTCTCCGCCACGTCATCAAGTATGGTGTCATAACGATTGGCTATGATGGCATTGCTACGCTTTTTGAACTCCGCTATGTTGTTTACAACCTTGGAACCGAAAAAGGTAGTGCCGTCTTCAAGTGTTGGCTCATATATTATGACTGTTGCACCCTTTGCTTTTATTCTTTTCATTATGCCTTGTATGGCT
>JALFNY010000195.1 GCA_022774105.1 Prevotella sp. | reverse complement strand
TTTTCGCTTATATGTGTGCCAGATTGGGTCACGATTCATCGAAGGCATAGCGGGCTATGGCGAGATGTAGCGGGGCACAAGATGGTGCACAGAGAAGCGGAAAGGAGCAGGAAAGCCACTGTAAAACTGTAATATGGCTATCGGCGGTCTAATGAACGATTCGGGTTTAACCCGAATCGGTCGTTAGATTTCTGTTCTTTTTCGCTTATATAACAACTTTGCCCCCTTGTAATCAGCACCTTTTTACCGCGTAATCAGCACCTCTTCACCCTGCAATCAGCACCTGATCTCTGTGTAATCAGATGCTGATTGCCGTGGTGATAGTTTTTTTACTCTATGTTTTTCAGGAATTCCACCTCTATTATTTTTAGCGAGCGTCGTCCTGATGCCTTCTTCTCGTCGTTTCTGGCATCCATCTCTTTCACTGCTCCGAAGGCGTCTTTTGTAGTGCTTTCGCCCTTCATGCGTATGGTGTAACGCTGTGCTGCGGGGGCGTTTTTCAGTGGTATATGCACGTAACTGAGCGACTTCGGTGTCCATCCTTCCCACACTTTCACACTGTCTGCATACACAGCGATGGGGTATGTGGTTGAGCGGAAGTCCTTCATTTTCAGGCACATTTCATCTATGCGTGTCTTTTCGCAGAGGGTGTAGGTCACCCACGCAGAGTCAAGACGCCCTGCGCTCTGCCAACTTGTGTTCTCATAGGTGTCGTAACTGTTTGTCACGTCACCTCCGCTGCCTGCTTCTGCGGTGAGTATGGCTACTCCCCTTCGCCATTGTTTGAATGAAGGTGTTTCGGGAGTTTCGCCCCTGTCCAGCACTGACAGCAAACCGTCTGACGGCATGTAGGTTGTCAGTCCGTCTGTAACGCTGACGGGTTGCGTGCGCAGTGATATGGTTGCCGTGGGCAATCCCTCCGCCTTTGCCGTTACACGTATGTCGCCGGCCTTGGTGTAAGAGCGCAGCATAATGCGGTTTACGCCACACTCCACGGGCAGAGTGTCCTGCAATGCGTGGTTGTAATGTGCCTTTAACTTCTCCGCAGCGGTCATTCCCTCACCGCCATCCTCTGCCGTACGCGATGCGAGTGATGCCTTGTCGCCATAGATACGCATAGGTTTGTTTTTGGCAATGCCACCTCTATACTCCGCCGGACCTTTAACGGTGAACTTCACAAGGCGGTTGTCAAGCGGACAGCGACGTCCCTCCTTATCTACCACCTCTACCTGTATCAGTGCCACATCGTTGCCATCGGCCTTCCATCCCGTTGGATTTTCTATTGCTGTCAACAACAAGTGGTCTGCCGTTCCTGCCGTAACCTTCTCGTCACGTGAGTGTTCTATGGGGCTGGCAGAGCCTTCTTCCGACATTGTGTAGCCAACGGCGGTGAGCACAGGAGCCTCATATTTCACGTTCTTGAACGTCCAGAGGAAACGGTAGTCGTGGCTTGTAGGACTGATAGTCCTGCCATTCTGCATGAGCACCACGCTGTCAGCGTTAGAGACAACGTATATTGTTGGAACGGTAAAGCCTGCATCATAGTTCCAATGTCCCACGATATAGGTCTGGGGCTTAAGGTCGTCCACCCAGCCGTTCCACATCACCTGATGCGCGAAGAAAGCGTCCTTGGGAACGCGCATGGGGTCAACCACACCCGAAACACGGTAGTTGTCAGCGCTTCTGCCATGACTTTGCGTGTCACTGAATATGATTTTAGCACCTCCACTGTTGACCTTGGTGCCAGAGCCTGGGCGTTCCAGCCAGTAATCATACCACCTTCGCACCAGTTCTGCAACAAACTCGTCGTTGTTATGGTTGTAGGCATCAGCGGGAGCGTTGCGATAATACGGTCCGTCGCCCTCTGGATGATAGGGGTAAGACCATGAGTTCCAGTACCAACGCAGTGCCTCATCGCGGCAGTATTCCATCATCCACATCGGCTTGGTGTCGCTCTTGTTGACGTAAAGCATCTCGCCTCCATACTCTGCCTCTGGCTGATCGAGCATCTCACGGCAGCCTATGGCACGCCCACCGTCAGGGTCGAACTGGTTGCGCAGTGCCTTCATCTCACGCATATGCTGCCCAGATATACGTTGGTTGCCACACTCGTAGAAGATGATGCTGGGGTTGTTACGGTTGTAGATGATTGCGTCACGCATGACTTCAAGCCTCTGTACCCACCGTCTGCCATCAACATCACGCTCTGCATCGCCTGCCGGCATGGCTTGTATCAGCCCTACACGGTCACAACTTTCTACGTCCTGCTTCCACGGACAGGTGTGCATCCAGCGCACAACGTTACCGCCAGACTTGACAAGCAGGTTGTTGGAATAGTCACTAAGCCATGCCGGCACGCTCATGCCTACCCCCGGCCACTCGTTGGAGGTGCGCTGGGCATAGCCGTGTAGCATGATGACACGGTCGTTAAGATATATCATTCCCTGCTTGAACTCTGTCTTGCGAAAGCCCGTTGTGGTGACAACAGGGTCTGACTGGCACCTATCCGCAGCATCATCACTGACAAGTGTCGTCTCGACATCATACAGATAGCCGTATCCCCACGACCAGAAATGCAGGCCGCCAGTACGCTTCTCCGCACGGAGGGTGGCCGTTCCGTGAGCCGGTATGACTGTTGTCTCACCAGTGAAGCGGCACAGTTCCGTGCCGTTCTTCTCGCGAACGACAACATTAAGGCAGCGTGTCACCGCACGGTCAGTCTCGTTTCTTACCTGACTCTCAACACAGATAGTAGCCTTACGGCCAGGTATATCGTAGTTCTTACCATATATATACACACCCGTAGTGCCGAGATTGGAGAACAGGGGCAGCGTCTGATAGACATCATCGCACACGTGTAACCTCACATTCTTGGGCAATCCGCCGTAGTTTACGTTAAAGGCTCTGGTGTTCCACTGGTACTTTGCCCCTGTGGCCTGCTCCTGATAGTCCCACGAGTTATCAGTACGCACCTCCATAAGGTTCTTCCCTTCTTTCAGCCAGGGGGTGAGGTCAAAGCCGAAGGCAGTGATACCATTCTCGGAAATACCAAGTCTTTGACCGTTAAGGAATACCTCAGCAGCCTGTCGTGCGCCCTCAAACTCAACGTAAACACGCTTGCCACGGGCTGAAGCGGGCATCTGAAACTGCTTGCGATACCACACAACAGCGGTGGAAGTTTCGTACGTTGAGAGACAGTAAGCCTCGTCCTCATTCCACGCATGAGGCAGGGTGACGGTCTGCTTCTGTTTGTCTATACGCCAGTCGGAGTTGAAATTATAGGTCTCTCGTGCCTCTATCATTGACACGAAAAATAGAAACAAGAAGATAACGTATATGCTTTTCTTCATAAAGTATAATGTTTTGTATGATATAATAATAAGGTGTATCACCGCCCGCAGGGCTCATGGACACCATGAGATGATACATAAATGGCACCGATTGCGCCCGTGTAGAAACGTAATCAGTGCCATTGCTTATTCTGAAATTGGGTTAATGCTTCATTAAAAAGCCGTATTCGGACTTATCATGCAGGCATTAATAGCCAGCCTTATATCCGTCACGCTCCATCTCCAGGGATGCCCAGATGAACGGACCAACACCCTTTGCATCGTTGTCGCGGATTGGTTCAGACATATAATAGTCAAAAGAACCGTCACGGTTAGGGCTCTTGTTAGGGCCAAGGCCACTGACAGCACAGCAGCGTGTGAGAGAGATTGTCTTGTCGTCGTTAACCTTTATGAAGTTCTTTATGATGCCATTGTATGCCTTTACACCCGCAGCCTTGAAGTCAATGTCAGCGGCTCCCGCAGCCTTCGCTGCCTCACATAGTGGAGAAGGCTTGACACCGGCAGCCCAGTTGTTCTTAGTAGGCAGATAACCAAGACGTGCGCCCTTGAGAAGGCAATAAGCAAACATACTGGAAGCAGTGGCCTCGAGATAGTTACGGTCATCCTTCACGTCCATGACATCATACCATACGCCTGACTTCTTGTCCTGATATTTCACAACAGCAGTCATGGCCTGCTGGAACATATCAACGACTTCACCACGGCGTGAGTAGTTCTCAGGAAGGGCATCGAGTATCTCCACCATCGCCATAGTGAACCAACCCATCGCTCTCGCCCATGTATGCTGTGACAATCCGGTCTCTTTGTCGGCCCAGAACATGGTATGTGTCTCGTCCCAAGCATGCTTCCACAAACCAGTCTTGGCGTCATACGTGCGCTTAAAGGTCTTGCCTATCTGGTCAACAGCATCGTCATAGTATTTTATCGCTTTCTTTTCACCGCGCAACTCCTCTGCAGCAAGAGTGTAGAAAGGCAGACCCATGAAGATACCATCAAGCCATACCTGATTAGCATAGATGGCCTTGTGCCACCATACGCCCTCTTTCGTGCGAGGTTGTTTCTCTAATTGCTTGAAGAGTGTCTGCAAAGCGATGTCTGAACCCTTGTGGGGGAAAAGGCGGTTGCAACGCAGTATGAAACGTGCAGTGCGCACATTGTCAAGATTGTAGTCTGCAAGTTTATAGCCGGTTATCTCTCCCTTCTCGGTAATCATCTTCTTGGGATACTCCACCACATAGTCCTTAAAGATAGGATTCATATATGCCTGATAAGCATCGAGTATGCCTTCCAACTCAATACCCATCACATAACTCCATTTCCCGTTAGGCCTCTTGGCTGGATCAGTGAAGTCAAGGTAATATGGTTGCGGCACTCTCTGTATCTCACTCCATGCCATCCACTCAGAATAATGGCTGAATGGTGGTTGAGAGAGCACCAACTCACCGTTGATGCGCAGGTTCTCAAAGTTAACATCGTGGCTCTTTCCTGTGCGACGAACCTTCTCATCAGTCACTCCGTTGAACGTACAGTTCTTTACATTTATATTATATATATTGTCGTAATCGTCCAGTCCGTTGAGCAATATGCCGTACTTTGACTTCTGACAGGTAACATTCTCCATATAGACATTGCGTACAGTGGGTATGAATCCGCGCTTGGCACGCTCGTTAGGTTCATACACCAGATTGATGCGCAGCACCGCTTCACGACACTGTCCAACCTTGATGTTACGCATATATACATTCTCTGTCAGTCCGCCACGGCACGTATTTGTCTTTATTCGCAGCACACGGTCGAGGTTAGGAGAATCCATTTCGCAGTTCTCTGCAAAGACATTTCTCACTCCCGCACTGATTTCTGAACCGAGAACAACGCCTCCGTGGCCGTCAGCCATGGTACATCCTCTCACGATTATGTTCTGGGAAGGCACTGGTGTGCGCCTTCCGTCAGCGTTACGGCCACTCTTTATGGCTATGCAGTCGTCGCCTGTCTTGAAGTAACAGTTCTCTATCAGCACGTCTTCACATGACTCTGGGTCGCAGCCATCGCCGTTAGGACCATCGTTTATGACCTTAACACGGCGCACGGTAATATTTTTTGACAGCGTGGGTGTTATCACCCAGAACGGTGAACGCAGCATGGTCACGTCCTCAATGAGTATGTTTTTACATTCATAGAAGTTCACAAGTTGTGGTCGCATACCGTGTCCTTTGCCGAAAATGCGCTCTTCTGTTGGCACGCCGAGGTCTGACATCTGCAACAATGTATTGCGGTTGGACAGTGCATTGCCCAGTGAATCCTTACCGAAACGGTCATCTCCAAACCATGGCATGGCTTGACTTTCTGGTGTTTTACCACTTACAAAGCCGAATTTCTTTGCTCCGCACCACTGCCACCATGTATCGTTCTCACCGTTACCGTCAAGTATTCCCTCTCCGCTTATGGCTATATTCTCTGCTTGATAGGCATAAACGCAGGGTGAATAGTTCATCAGGTCCAGTCCTTCCCAACGTGTTTTGACGAGTGGATAGAGGTCTGGATTGTATGCAAAGAGTACTACTGCGTCTTTTTCCAGTCGCAGGTTGACGTTTGATTGCATACGTATTGCGCCTGTATTCCATGTTCCTGCTGGCACTACTACTACTCCGCCGCCTTTCTTTGAGCAGGCTTCTATGGCAGCATTTATTGCTTTTTGGTTCTTTGCAGCATCGGCTTTTACTGATGCTCCGTACTTTGTAATGGGGTAAGTCTTGTCCTTGAATGTCGGGGCTACGATTCGGCTCTCTATTTGTCGGTACAGAGTCTCGTCCCATCCCTGTGCATTTACAGTGGTTACGGCCACTAATGCCATTAGTAAGCTTAGTAGTTTCTTCATTAGGTTGTAGTTTTTTGTCTGTTGGTTATTAGTTAGTTGGGATGTCACTGCCTTCCCCAGACAACAGGGGAAGGCAGTAAACGTATTTTTTCTTTTATTCTTCTGCTGGCTTCATGTTGGTATATACAGTCTGCACATCGTCAAATTCTTCGAGTTTTTCTATCATCTTGTCTATGGTAGCACGTTGTTCTTCGTCAACGTCTTTCATGTCATTGGGGATGTATGTAAACTCTCCGCCGATGTCTTCAAGGCCTTTATCTTCCAGGAAGTGCTGTATTTGTGCGTATGACTTGGGGTCACCGTAGATGGAGATAGTGGTCTCGTCCTTCTCTTCATCGTAGTTTTCGTCGAACTCGTCGTCCACATTGTAGTCTATAAGTTCAAGTATCAGGTCGTCCATGTCTATGTCTTCTTTCTTTTTGAAGGTAAAGACACATTTGTGATCGAACAGGAATGATAGTGAACCTGTGGTTCCGAGGTTGCCTGAGAACTTGTTGAACACGGAGCGGACGTCTGCTACTGTTCTTGTGGTATTGTCTGTTAGTGTGTCCACAAACACCGCTATTCCGTGGGGACCATATCCTTCGTAGGTTACTTCTTTATAGTCTGACTGGTCTTTTCCTAATGCGTTCTTGATGGCACGTTCTATGTTATCCTTCGGCATGTTTTCGCGTTTGCACGTTGCTATGATTGAGCGCAGTGTTGGATTTGTCTCTGGTTCTGGTCCACCTGCCTTTACTGCTATTGCTATCTGCTTGCCAAGACGTGTGAATGTCTTTGCCATGTGTCCCCAACGCTTTAACTTTGCGGCTTTACGGTATTCAAATGCTCTTCCCATTGGTTTGTTATTGTTTTTTTATTTTTGTTGTTGTTTCTTGTGCTTATGGGTTACTTCTTTTTATCTCAACTCTGCATTGAGTTGTCGTTTGAGGTTGTTTATGAGTTTGTTCATTATTGTGTCTATCTGCTTGTCACCCATTGTTTTCTCAGGGTCTTGCAGTATGAAGTTGACAGCGTATGATTTCTTGCCCTCGGGGAGTTTTTCTCCTTCATAGACATCGAACAGTTCTATGCGCTTGAGCTGTTTCTTTTCTGTCTGGCGTGCTATTTTTTCTATTTCGGCGAACTCTACATTCTTGTCTATGAGCAATGCGAGGTCACGGCTGACGGCTGGGTATTTGGGTATTTCCGTGAAGTGTACGGTGTTCTTCTTTACAGCGTTTGTCACCTGTGTCCAGTTTATTTCTGCGTAATATACTTCGTGTTCTATGTCTGCCTGCTTCTGTATTTTCTTGGATATTACGCCCATTTCCACAAACACCTTGCCGCCTCTGTTTTTCAGTGTTATGCCTGTTGCGAAGATGTCATTGGTTGATTTCTCTGCTACCATCATTCCTTTGGGCAGTCCTATGCGGCGAAGTATGTTGTCAACGTGTGCTTTTAGTTCATAGAATGAGGTGTCTTCGTCGGCGTGTATCCACGAGCCTTCTACGCGTTTGCCTGTGATCCAGATGCCAAGGTGGCTCTCTTCTGTGTAGGCTCGCATTGGGTTCTCGTCGTCTTGTTTGTCATTGTCGTGCTGATAGCAGTTACCGAATTCGAACAGTCGCAGGTTTGCCATGCGGCGGTTGGCGTTGCGCATGATGCTTTCAAGCCCTCCGAAGAGCAGTGTCTGGCGCATTACGTTGAGGTCTGATGACAATGGATTGACTATTGTCACGAGTTTTTCTGCTGGATAGGCTTCAAGGCTTGTGTAGTATGCGCCTTTTGTCAGTGAGTTATTGAGTATTTCATTGAATCCTGCGCCCACAAGTTGCTCTGCTACGAGGTTCATCAGTTTGTGACGCTGGTCTTCAAAGCCTTTTACTACGAGCGAGGATTTTAGTTGTGTGGGTATTTCTACGTTGTTATATCCGTATATTCGGAGTATGTCTTCTACTACATCGCACGGCCGCTGCACGTCAACCCTATATGCTGGTACGGTGATATCAAGGCCTTGTGCATCCTCGTTGTTTATCTCTACTTCCAGTGTTTTTAGTATATTCTTTATGGTATCACTGCCTATCTGCTTGCCTATCAGCCTGTCAACGTACTCGTAATCCAGCCGCATACGTGGGTTTTCTATTGGATTGGGATATACGTCTTTTATCTCCATGCTTACTTTTGCTCCGGCAAGTTCCTTGCATAGTATTGCGGCTTGCTTCAGGGCGTATATTGTTCCGTTAGGGTCTATGCCGCGTTCAAAGCGGAATGAGGCGTCAGTTGATAGTGCATGGCGTCGTGCTGACTTGCGTATCCATGTGGGATGGAAGTAGGCTGATTCTAATATCACGTTTTTCGTGGTCTCGTATGTTCCTGAACCTTTTCCGCCGAACACTCCGGCTATGCACATTGGTTCCTCGGTGTTACAGATAGCGAGGTCATGTTCTCCGAGCGTGTGCTCTACTCCGTCAAGTGTCACGAAGTTCTTGCCTTCGTTCTGGTCACGGACTATTATTTTATGTCCCGTTACCATGTCGGCGTCAAAGCAGTGCAGGGGTTGTCCGTAGGCCATCATGATATAGTTTGTTATGTCAACTATGTTGTTGATGGGGCGCAGTCCTATCACGGTGAGTTTGTTCTTCAGCCATTCGGGCGATTCTTTTACTTCACAGCCTGTCAGGCTTACACAGGCGTAACGCCGGCAGGCCTCAGTGTTTTGTATCTCCACTTCCACTGGCAGTGTACATTCATCTACGGTGAAGGCATCACACGTCGGACGGTGCAGGCTGGTCTTGTAACCGTTCTGAACGAGCCATGCGTACAGGTCGCGGGCCACTCCGTAGTGTGACAGTGCGTCTGCGCGGTTGGCGGTGATATCTACCTCTATCAGCCAGTCGCTTTCTATGTTGTAGTATTCTGCGGCAGGCTGTCCCACGGTAGCGTCTTCTGGCAGCACTATTATGCCGGCATGGTCTGTGCCGATGCCTATCTCGTCCTCAGCGCATATCATGCCGTTAGATTCTACTCCACGGAGTTTTGACTTCTTTATCACGAACTCCTTGTCGCCGTCATACAGCTTACAGCCGATGTCTGCCACTATTACCTTCTGTCCGGCTGCTACGTTTGGTGCTCCACAGACTATCTGCGACGGTGTCTCCTTGCCCATATCCACCGTGCATACGTGCATGTGGTCTGAGTCAGGATGCGGCTCACAGGTGAGCACATGACCTACGTAAAGGCCTTTAAGCCCTCCTTTTATGGTCTGCACTTCTTCCAAAGCGTCCACCTCAAGACCGCTGCTTGTCAGCGCAGCGCATACTTCTTCGGCGGTGAGGTCAAAGTCAACGTACTCTTTAAGCCATTTGTATGAAATGTTCATTGGTATATGTATGTTTGTTGTTGAGTTTCTATTGTCACGTACCTTATTAATCGTGACGCGTATATAACGTGTGCAAAGTTACAAAAAAATAGCCGATTGAGCAAACTATTTGCGTTTTTTTTGCGTCTGCGCTGGTATTGGCTGCGGCAGAGGTCTTCACACACTGCCTGACGGGACATTGCCGACCACGGCGCCTGCAAAGACCTTACCTCATGTAATCTGGTGCTGATTGCTGTGTGATTTGGTACTGATTGTTGTGTGATTTGGTGCTGATTGCTGTGTAATCTGGTGCTGATTGCCGTGTTTGACATATCTTTCTACTTGGCTGACAACACAACACACAACTCATAACTGATAACTGACAACTTATAATTGTACAACCAATGACTAATCTTTTCTTACTGTCCATCGCACAGAAAACACAAATTATCAAGGCACAAACGCGCCGTTAACATTATCACACAGAACACACAGTGCAAGGACACAGGGCTATATAAAAAACGAAACCCTCACACTTCACAGTGTAAGAGTTTCAATCTCAATAGGTATTAGCTTTGTTTAAGGTAAAAAGATTGTATTCAGGATAACGGTTGCAAAGTTAATATATTTTGCTGATAGTTGCAAACTTTTCACCAAATATTTTTGAAAATCGTGCATTTTTAACTGAAATTTTTATTGACTTCGGTCATTTTATGCCTTTTTCTCTACTTTTTTACCCCTATACTACATTTTTACCACATTCTTTTTACGATACCTTTTTATCGCATAATATAGCACTGCAAAGAGCAGTATTATAAGTATTCCGTACTTTATGACATCGTAATACTCGGCAACCTTTTCGTTAAGTTGGTCTGCTGGCACCACAGAGTGCAGGTGATAGCCTATCGCTGCAAGCACACAGTTCCACGCTCCAGCACCGATGGTGGTGTAAAGCAGGAAATGCCAGAAGTTCATTTTGGCAAGGCCGGCAGGCACAGAGATGAGTTGGCGGATAACAGGCACCAGACGACCTGTCAGTGTTGCCACCACGCCATGCTCGTCAAAGTATCGTTCTGCCTTCTCCACCTTCTCCTGATTTATCAGACATAACCTGCCCCAACGGCTGTTGGCAAAACTGTATATGATAGGGCGACCAAGGTAATAGGCGGCAGCGTAATTAATGATAGCACCACAGTCGGCTCCAAGGGTGGCAAAAATAATGACTAACCACACGTTGAGTTCGCCAGCAGCAGCATGATATGCCGCCGGGGGAACGAAGATTTCAGACGGTACCGGTATCACGGTGCTCTCAAGCAACATACCGAAAAAGACCTCTGGATATCCTATATTGGACAGGATATAGCCGATGTCAGATAATAATTGTTCAAGCATTGATGTTCTTTTTAATGTTTGTCATGGGCATGAAACATCTTCCCTGCCCTGCTTACTCCTCCTCTTTATCGTTCTTCTCTAACTCTATTTTATAATAGTCCCGCGGCTCCGTACCAGGCTTGAAGTACTCGCCGAGGACGATAGATATATCAAGTGGTGCGCACTCAACAGCATATTTAAGGTAATGCAGGTACTCCTTCCGCTGGTGCATATTATAGCATGCACCTGTAAAAAACGCCAGAAACTGCGGCGGACACTCCGCAAAATCAGTACCGTCGTACGGTACTACCGCCTCTTTCAGCATCTTGTAAGCCACGGAATACAGGCCTGCCTCATAGGCAATGATACCTATCCGAGCCACAATCGCCAAGTCATAGTCTGATGCCTCTACCGCCTTATTGAAGTATGCCAACGCCTTTTGCATATCATGAACCTCCACACACACCGCACCGCGCACCAAATCGGTCTCCACAGCACTTGCTCCCGATGCCTCCATAAGGTCACAACACTCCATGGCGAAGGTATCATCACCCATCTTGGCGGCTATGGTAGCACACATACGGAGTGCTTCACGCGATTGCATCAACGGCAGTTCGTCATACGCTTCAAACACTACACGAATGTGTTTGTAAGCCTCTTCCGTTCTTGACTGGCACAATAACGTCGTGGCAAGCAGCAATTCACCCAGCGGATCGCCAGGACTTAACTCGTTATAACGTTCAAAACACCTGCTGGCCTCTTCCATATAGTTCAGTGCATAAAGGATGTTACCCTTGGAAAGATATGCATCTGGCTCGTCAGGAGCAATGGCAACAGCATATTCCACGCACTGCAGTGCCTCCTGATATTGTACCAAATGGAAGTAAGCATCACTCATAACGAGCCACGCTGAGGTATTATATGCATCGGCATCTATCACCTTATCCATCATCTCCACAGCCTTCTGCCACTGCTGTTGGTCCATGTATATCCTTGCCCAAGTATCATAATACTCCGTAGCAGGGCCTTTCTCCGGCATATTTGCCTTCTTCATCCAACGCTCGGCATAGTCACTGTAACCGTGATCACAATACATCATCGCCACGTCAAGAGCGAAGTCAGGCGTCTCCTCGTCCTCATCCATATCGTCAGAGAAGGCTCCCGCCTCCCTGCTCTCCATGTAACTGGCATATTTTCCACGCAGATAGCGGTCTGACTTGTCCGCCCCACCATCGCTAAGCATTATCTCCGCCTTTACATACACTGCCTCCAAAGACTCCTCTTCCTCGTTCAGACGACTGAGAAGAGCCTTTGCTTCCTCCACGTCACCATAGTCAACAAGGGCCATACGGGCCTTGAACAGAAGCGGAGCTGCCTCATCAGGGTGTAGCCTCAGGCAATAGTCAGCCGCTGCCTCCGCACTGTCAAGGTCACCAATGATGTGGTAATACTCGGCAATATCAACTATATCATCGGAATCAAAGAACATCATCTCCCCCGCCTTCCGTGCATTTTCATACTGTTGCAGAAGGCTTTTGAACTCAGAGGAGTTGATGTATTTGTTGAATTCTGTTGATGACATATTCTCTGTCTGGGCTTAATGCTGTTGCTCACGGCTGCTGTCACTGTCGCGATACGCCGTCTGCTCCACGTCAATTATCACTTCTTCCAGTTGTCCTTCAATCCTACCGTACGGTTGAATACTGGTTTTTCAGCGGTGGTATCGGGGTCTGGCATGAAGTAACCTATGCGTTGGAACTGCAGGTAATCGCCCGGTTTCTTGTCTGCCGCCCACTCTTCTATGTAGCAATCTGTTAGCACTTTCAGTGAATCCGGGTTCATCATGCGCTTCATTGCGTCAAGGTCTGTGAGCCCTTCTTCCTTTGTTAGGCGTGCTTTTTCGTCCCTTGGGTTCTCTACTTTCCACAAACGGTCATAGAGACGTACCTCACATTGGCGGCAGTGTTCTACGCTTACCCAGTGCAATGTCTTGCCTTTTATCTTGCGGTCTGCACCTGGCAAGCCGCTTCTTGTCTCTGGGTCATACTCGGCATATACCTCTATTATGTTGCCTTCTGCATCTTTCTTGCAGAAGTTTTGCTCCGGGCACTTGATGATATAGCCGTTTTTCAGGCGCACTTCCTTGCCTGGTCCGAGGCGAAAGAACTTCTTTGGAGCGTCTTCCATGAAGTCATCTCTCTCTATCCAGAGTTCTCTTGAGAATGTTATCTCATGTGTTCCGCTGTCTGAATCCTCTGGGTTATTGATGGCAACCATCTGTTCTGTCTTCCCTTCTGGGTAGTTTGTGATGACCAGTTTCAATGGGTTCAGCACGGCAGATACGCGTTCTGCACGTGTATTCAGGTCTTCGCGAACTGAACTTTCGAGCAATGCTATCTCGTTAAGTGCATCAAACGTGGTGTAGCCTATCTTGTTTATGAACTTGTTTATGGCCTCTGGCGAATAGCCATGACGACGGAATCCGCAGATGGTTGGCATTCGGGGGTCGTCCCATCCGCTGACAAGTCCTTCCTTAACAAGTAGCAACAGGTTGCGTTTTGACATCAGTGTGTATGAGAGGTTGAGTTTATTGAACTCTGTCTGACGTGGGCGGTTATCGTCCATATTGTCTGTTTCGCCTCTTGTTTCTTTCAGCCAATCGACGAAAAGGTCATACAGCGGACGGTGAACAACGAACTCTAACGTGCATAGTGAGTGTGTTACTCCCTCGAAATAGTCGGACTGTCCGTGTGTGAAGTCATACATTGGGTATGCGTTCCACTTGTTACCCGTACGGTAATGTGGTATGTTCATCACTCTGTACAGTATCGGGTCACGGAAGTGCATATTTGGGTTTGCCATGTCAATCTTGGCTCTGAGCACCATTTTTCCTGGCTCCATGCGTCCTGAGTTCATCTCCTCAAAGAGGCGAAGGTTCTCTTCTATGGGTCTGTCACGGTACGGAGAGTTCTGTCCGGGCTGTGTTGGCGTACCCTTCTGCTGGGCTATTTGTTCTGAGGTTTGCTCGTCAACGTATGCTCTGCCCATCTTTATCAGTGCCACGGCAAAGTCCCACAACTGCTGGAAATAGTCTGAGGCATAGCATATTTTACCCCATTTGTATCCCAACCATTGTATGTCTTGCTTTATTGCCTCTACGTATTCGTCGTCTTCTTTCTGCGGATTGGTGTCGTCAAAACGCAGGTTACACACGCCGCCATACTTACGGGCGGCACCGAAATCCATTGCTATTGCCTTGGCATGGCCTATGTGCAGGTAGCCGTTAGGCTCTGGCGGGAAGCGTGTTTGCATACGTCCACCGTTCTTTCCGGCCGCAAGGTCGGCCTCAATCTTCTGCTCTATGAAGTTCAATGACTTCTTCTCCTCTGCCACTGTCGGTGCTCCTGAATTCTCCATATTATATATACTTGTTGATTATTTGCCGACAAAGTTAATGTTTTTTTTTCAAAAACGTTATGTTAATGCTGCATTATTTTCATGCAGACACGTTAAAATCTCTTTTTAATACGTGATTGTTCCCTACTTCAACATTTTTTCATTAACTTTGCAGTCAGATGAAACAGAAACGCATTTTAATTGCTTCCCTTACGGTGTTTGCCGTCGTTGCCATTGCCGCCACGTTCTTATTGCGGGGCTGCAGGGGTGATAATGCAGTGAATGAAACCGTTGTTGCTGACATTGACACCATACCCTACATCATGGCTCGTATGCAGCGATGCTCACGTCTGAACACCATTGAGGTGAAAGTTCATAAGATTATCACCCACGACGACGTGATAAAACTTTCCGGCAAGGTCTTTGGCAAGGAGTTATCGGTAAGCCTGCCCATGGGAAACCGCAAGGTGGCGATACCGCTTTACGCCACCATCAAGGCGAGTATAGACCTTACCCGACTGACTGACGGGGACTTCATACGCTACGGAGACCGTCTGGAGGTGTTGCTGCCACAGCCGGATATAGTGATAACAGAGACCCACATAGACCACGAAGGCATACGGCAGTACGTGTCACTGACACGCAGTCGCTTCTCAGACGCAGAGTTACAGTCATACGAAAGACTGGGAAGGGAAGCCATAGAACGGGACATTCCATCAATGAACATAACGGCAATGGCCCAGGAAAGCGCAGCACGACAACTCATACCCATAATACAGGCTATGGGATTTGCTGAAAAAGACATAACAATTTCATTCAGAGACAATGGCAGGGATAATAAAATTCTTCGGAAAACTGAATAACGGGCTGAACCGCCTCACCGTCATTACTGTGGCCATAGCCGTGATTGCCGTGGCTGGCGCGGTGATATGGTCACTGCACGCACTGCGCAACAGCGGGCTGTCAATAGGCAGTGACGGCACGATTGACTGCACACCAACCATTGTTGACCGTCTGCAAAACATAGGGCAGTGGGAGTTTCTCGCAATAAGTGACGAGGAAATCATTGACACCATACGCACGGGGTTCTTCTCTGACGACGAACTGGTGAGGATATATTACGGTACTCTGCGCCTCGGCATTGACCTCCGAGACTGCTCCGAGGAGTGGATACGGACAGAGAAAGACACCATATACGTCACAATACCAGAGGTAAGACTGCTTGACTACAACTTCATTGACGAGGCAAAGACACGCTCTTTCTTTGAAACAGGTAAATGGTCTAACGCCGACCGCAAGGCAATGTACGAGAAAGCACGTGACATCATGATGAAACGGTGCCTGACAAAGGAGAACACCGACATCGCACAGGCCAACGCACAGGAGCAGATAGCACGGATGCTGCAACCCATTGCCGCACCAAAGACGGTGAAGGTTATTAAGTGAAGATAAAAGAACGGACATTATGCCGTCACACAACAGTGGAACAAACGATGCCAGAAACACAACACCGCATATGCCTCATGCAACAGAAACACAAGGCATGACACAGTAAACAGGCGCAAATCACACCGTAATCAGCACCTGATTGCAGTGTAAAAAGGGCCTGATTGCAAAGGAATCAGCACCTGATTACAAAACCGTGACATAACGCTATGACAACCAACAACATACAATCACACATTTTTCACATGAAAAAATCACTGCTTACCGTACTGTTACTGCTTGCGACAACACTCACCTACGCCGCAGATATGACAGGTAAAGACACCCTGCGCTATTCCATTCTCGGTGACAGTTACTCCACCTACGAGGGATATCTCACGCCCGACACCAACCTGATATGGTACTATCGCCCTGACAACAAAGCCCTGCACCAAAAGAATGACGTGCGGAACGTGGAACAGACATGGTGGTACCAGACAATAAAGCAGATGAACGGCAAACTGGAAATCAACAACTCCTACTCCGGTTCCACCGTCTGTTACACGGGTTACAAGGACAAGCAGGGCGTGCATCAGGATTACTCCGACCGCGCCTTCATAACACGCAGCAACAAATTGGGTAGTCCTGACGTGATACTTGTATGCGGAGCAACCAACGATAGTTGGGCAGGTGCACCAATAGGGGAATACACCTACGGCAACTGGACCGACAAAGAACTGTACGACTTCCGCCCCGCAATGGCAAAACTCCTGCATGACCTAAGGGCAAACTACCCCACGGCAAGAATAATATTCATACTGAACGACGGGTTGCGACCAGCCATCAACGAATCCATACACACCATCTGCCAGCACTACGACATACCCTGCATAGACCTGCAAGGCATTGACAAACAGCAGGGACACCCCTCAATAGCAGGAATGAAGGCAATAGCAGAACAGGTAACAGCCTTTCTCAGAAAACAATAGAACAACAAACAGGAGACTAACCTATACTAACCTACTACATTAACATGAAGAAAAGACTAAACCTTATCTGTGCACTTTTCTGCACAATGATTGCACTCCATGCCTCAGCAGCAAAGAACCGTGAGGCACAGTACATCACACACTCTGTGCAAGCACCTTTCTCCATGGAGCCGATAAAGGAATACATCTTCCCCGACAAGCAGTTCCCCATAACGAAATACGGAGCAAAAGCCGGTGGAGAATACAGCAACACCAAGGCTATCAGCAAGGCTATCAAAGCGTGTAACAAGGCTGGTGGCGGCACCGTCATAGTGCCAAAAGGGGAATGGTTGACAGGCCCCATACACCTAATGAGCAATGTTAACCTGCATCTTGACGAGGGAGCAGTGCTCATCTTCTCTGATAATTACATGGAATATCTGCCTGCCGTGCAGACATCATGGGAGGGATTGGAGTGCTTTAACTACTCACCACTAATCTACGGATTCGCCTGTGAGAACATTGCCATTACCGGAACAGGCAAACTGCAGCCACGCATTAAAGGGTGGTCACCATGGTTTAAGCGTCCGAAAGCACATCTGGAAGCCTCAAAACAACTATATACATGGGGCTCAACAGACGTACCCGTAGAACAAAGACAAATGGCTGTGGGAGAAAACAATATGCGTCCACACCTCATTCACCTAAACCGCTGCAAGAATATACTGTTGGATAGTTTCCACATCAACGGCTCACCATTCTGGACCATACACCTCTTCTTGTGCGACGGCGGTATTGCACGCAACCTGAAAGTGTATGCACACAACCATAACAACGACGGGATAGACTTAGAAATGACACGTAACGTGCTGGTGGAAAAGTGCCAGTTTGACCAGGGGGACGATGCTATAGTAATTAAATCTGGACGTAACCGCGACGCATGGCGCATCAACCAACCAACGGAAAACGTGGTGATACGCGACTGTAAAGTGGTGAAGGGACACTGTTTCCTTGGTATCGGCAGCGAAATGAGCGGTGGTGTACGCAACATCTACATGGAAAACTGTGAGGCAACAGACAGCGTCTTCCGCATGATGTACCTCAAAACAAACCACCGCCGCGGTGGATTCATACACCATATATACATGAAGAACTGCAAGGGAACGTGCGCAGGACGTATGTTTGAGATTGACACCGACGTGCTATATCAATGGAAAGACCTTGTGCCAACATACGAAACACGCATCACACCAATACATGACATCTTCATGGAAGATTGTGAAATGAAAAGGGCTGACGCCATATACGAGATTAAAGGCGATGCTCGCAAACCTATACGCGACATCTATCTGAAGAACCTTAAAGTGGGATTAGTGCATAAGTTCATAAACAAAAGCAGCAATACGTTCTACATTCACACAGAGAACATAACCTACGACAAGACGGGATTCTAAACTCTGAGTAGAGATTTTGAGGTGGAAGGTCGTAGGGTTTAGGTCTTTCGGGATTATAAGCAGGTATTCATCAAAAAACAATCAGCACCTGATTACTGTGTAATCAGCACCTAATTACTGTGCAATCAGCATCTAATTACATTGTAATCAGCACCTCTTTACAATGCAAGCAGTTTGAACACGGCAATAAACATATACCGATGTGACCCTCAACCCACAACCTTCAACCTAACAACCTACCACCAAACGATTGTCAATCATACGTTCCATATAACTCTGTATGATGCCTTTCAACCTGCGTTCCATATCAGAGAAACGAGACTTCAACGCAGGGTCATCCTTCAAATCGTTTGTCATAAACCAGTCCTTCTTATAGTTGAACGCTCCAACAATACTCTGTCCGTCGAAGCGTATGACGTAATCACCCTGCACATACTGGTATATTCCATTGCTATAATTCACCGCCCACGTCTCTTCCGCGGGCATATTGAACAGGTCTGAGCCAAAAGCCACGTAGGGATTGCTGTACCCTAAGTACTGCAACACAGTGGGCATGATGTCTATCTGTTGCGCTATCGCATGACTACGGCCACGTGGCAACTCACCAGAAGGGTCAAAAAAGAATATCGGTGAGCCAAAGAATCCAAGGTCAGTAGCATACTCCTGATGGTCATTTATGTTGGTATGGTCTGACGTAAAGACAAATATCGTGTTATTATACCACGGCTGTTGGCTTGCTGTCTCAAAGAACTTGCGCAGCGACATATCCGTGTATCTGATACATTTGTGTATCGGGTTGCCTTCCTCCCCGGGCAAGTCAAAGTCTTTTTCATACTTCTCCGGAATCTTATATGGGTGATGGCTGGAGGCTGTGAACACCGCAGTGACAAACGGTTCCTTCATCTCTGTCATCTTCAGAGCGTAATATTGCAGGAAAGGTTCGTCCCATATAGCCCACATTCCGTCATAGTCCGCATCACCGTTAAAGCGCTTGTCCTGGTTGAACTCCGTCCTTCCGTAATACTTTTGGAAGCCGCTGGTCTTGGCAAACGCCTCGAATCCCATGCTACCATTCTCTGCTCCGTGGAAAAAAGCGGACTCGTATCCGCACTTACCAAGTTCTCCTGCCAGTCCGCTGACATTGTTAAGGGAGGACGGTGTGAGGATAAACGGCTCTACAAAGTATGGTATGCTTGACAGTATTGAGGGCATACCGTCAATGCTCTTGCGGCCATTGGCAAAGGTATAGTCAAATGATAGCGACTTGCCGAGCAGTTCGTCAACAAATGGTGTGTAGCCCCTGTACTTGCCATTATCAAGCCCTTCGTTGTATGCTCCTATGTATTCCCTGCCGAAACTCTCCACTATCAGCACGACAACATTCTTCTTTCGCTTTACAGTGTTGGTCTGTTTGGCACCGGCATTATGCACCGGCGTGTAGATACCGGCAAGTTCCTGCGCCGTGAAATACTGCGGATTGTGAAACACATTCTTGCCCGTTGTCCTGGTAAGAGAGAACGGTGTGTTGAGAACTATGGCCGCTTCAATGGGGCGATTGACATACTTGTTGGCATTACTGATGGTTATTGGGCGCACGGCAGTGGTGAAACCACCCCTCATTCCTGCCACACAACAGGGGATAAAGCATAACAAGCACAGCGTCTGCACAGCGTAATAGGCGAGGTATCGCCTTGTCTTTCCTCCAAAATTAAACTTCTCTGGCATCATGTATAGCCTGCTCATGTAGTGTATTATCACTATTCCTGCTATGAGAAGATACCAATATGACACGACAGAATGTACTATTACGCCAAACAAATTGCCCTCGTTTGAGAACTCACTTGTAACCGTCATCGTGGTGCGTCGCCCTGTATAGGTGAAATATACGGCGTCTGCAAGGTTTATGACAACGGCTGTTCCGTTGACAAACAGGTACAGAATGCGACAGAACCGCTGCCACCAGCGTGTCTCCTTATAATGCAATGGCAACAGCATCAGCAGTGCGTAGAGTGCATTGGTGTAGAGAATTGCTGAGGTATCGAATAACAATGAGCCACGGAACAGCGACAATAGCGACAGGTTTGTGAAGCCTTCACCGAATATTTCCCAATTAACCGCCACATAAAGTATGCGACATAACATATATACCACATACGCCATAACGAGGTTACACAGCATGGCTGCTGCCGTAGAGACATACGTTCCCCTCTTATTCGGCAATATCCTGTCTAATTTCATCGTTCTCTTTTCCTTTATTATAAGTAACGGACAGGGTGGAATATCTATCCACCCAGAATAATAAAAACAGTGGCAAAGTTACTCATTATCCATGAGATACGCAAGAAACGTAGGTTTATTTTTCTTTCAACTCATTGTTATTATACATTTTTCACCCACTATGCAGCGACCTGCCAGATGCTGATAACGAGAGTGGGGGGCCTTATTCCCTGCCTCACTTGTCGTTTCTCAACAAGTCGAAACATTCTAACCAAGGCAGTGTTGAACACTACCCCAAACCCAAAACCTCATTACACACAACCTTTAATCATAAAAAACACGCTGCTACTCTTCGCGAGCGGCAGCGTATTTAAGGTATGTTTAACAATCTAATTCATTTTGCAAGAAGAAGAACCTCACGGTTTTTCTTTGCCATCCATATGTTAAACAATCTTTTCTAACCTAATAACTAAAACCTAAATCTATTATATCTACTAACCTAAACAATATTCCTATCTATGTTCCTGACCGTCTTTCGGGTAGGTGACGGTAGTAAAACCGTGTCCCTTGCCCTTCGACTGTGTCAAGTATGTTATCCTTTTCTTTCAATCTTCTCTACCTAACGGCTCACGCCGTATTACTCTTACCTATCTTAACCAATAATTACTACTAACCTAAACTATCTTTACAATCTTTTTGATATCCTGTTTCGCAATCTCTTTGATATTCCTTTTTGTGTCTCAGAAACTCTTTGTTCCTTTTGACAATGCAAAGGTACTACGTTTTTGCTGTGTGCGCAAACAATTTTCAAAAAATCTTTTCAAAATCATATTATAATTGACTTATATCAACGTTTGTGTACGCACACAGATGTAAAAATGGCTATTTTTACCTATTTTTTGCTCCTCACGAGGTTTTTAGTGGGCAGATGTCGTTTTACAATCAATTTCCACTTGTTTCTACACCTTATTCTATATAATAAGGGTTTGGTGGCTGATAATTCCGAATCGGCCATTAGATTTCTGTTCATTTTCGATTATATGTGTGACATATTGGGTAACGCTTCATCGATGGCATATCGGGCTATGGCGAGATGAGGCGGGGCACAAGATGTTGCACAGAGAAGCGAAAAGGAGCAGGAAAGCCACTGTAAGACGGTAATATGGCTATCGGCGGTCTGATGACCGATTTGGGATAATAGCAATAACACTTGTCAGTAAACCGAGCATCGGTGCGGGATACGGCCACCTGAGGTGCGGAAGCAGAAGGTAATTAGTTCGCACCAATATGCGTACCAACTCTGCATCATGGTTCAAGGAAATACGGTAGTGGCAGTAAAAGAGTGCTGATTGCAATATAATCAGGTACTGATTGAAATCTAATCAAGTGCTGATTGCAATATAATCAGCACCTTTTCACATGGCGTTTTGACAAAACTTCTTTTTCAATGTGTTACCACGCACGTAAACTTATATGCCCTTTCGTTGTCAGATGGGATATGTTCAATTTGGTAAGATACACGCATTGGGAAACCAATAAAAAATGTTAAGACAAAGAATTTATCACGTAGCGTATAGTTATCTATTGAAAAA
>JALFNY010000171.1 GCA_022774105.1 Prevotella sp. | reverse complement strand
GCTTTTGTTACCGTGGATGTTAACCACCATACCCACACCACAAGCATCATGCTCGTATTGGGCATCATACAATCCATCTCTCATATTAGTCAAAAATATTTATGTGTTGTTGTCTCTCTTTGCTACCCTGACGTTTGCATCGTGTCATAAAAAGTAGTCTTTTTGCATCATTTCGTCTGCAAAATTACATATTTTCTTTCGTTTTGACAAATCTTTCGGCAGGTTTTTAACGGGTTTTTATCTACAAATTCGATAAAATAATCAATCTATAAGTGTTTCTTTATATAATCGTTACAATCTGTAAGTATGACGTGTTGCTTTGCTTACAGATTGTTATTTTCTTGCCATTTGTTGCTTGTTAACGTAACTACAGTAAGAAGAAAATGCCTTACACCAACGGGATGACAAAACAATCAGGTGCTGATTACCTCGTAAAAGAGGCCTGATTACAACATGATTTGGTGCTGATTACAATGTAAAAAGGTGCTGATTGCAATGTTGCCGTCCTCCGCCTAACGGCGCAAGAACGGCAACTCTGTACTATACAAGGAATTAACAACCCTTTATCTGTATATCATTTCCCGAGCGGGAGCGTGTGCTACTTCATAAAACAGTTTAGCCTGTCCACCGCCTTTCGGAAGGCTTTGCTGTTGATATGGTAGTTCTCGACAGGATTCAACTGGGCATCGGTCACCTCCAAAGTTCCTTCCGGTGTCTTCTCAAGAATGGTATCGCCATCCACTATAAAGGCATAGTTCAACTCGCTGCCAACCACATGCCAATTACGACTGCAACGGTCATCAAGGTTATGTCCCATACTATAATCAGCGGTAGGATTGGTAACTCCTATGGCTTCCTGCATGAGTGTCGGTACGATGTCATAATGGGTGGTGCGGTGACGACGCACACCTGGCGTATGTTTGTCACCTACGAAGTGGCACACAAGCGGTACACCAATCTGCCATTTGGAGTAGTTGCCGTTATGACCCCAATAGTTTTTCTTGTTCTCATTAAACTCCTGACCGTGATCACCCGTTATCATCACTATGGTATTGTCTGCTATGCCTGCCTCCTGTAATGACGCAAAGACATCTTTAAGCATCAGGTCAACCTCGTAACAGCAATTGCGATAGAGGTTAAAGAAACCGGTAGGGTCTGTATCGTTAGATAGTTTTGTATAGTCGGCATACGGCCAGCAGGGTGTGAAAGTATTGAGTTTCTCCTGTGGCAAGGAGTAACTGTGTGGCAAATCATAAAACAGCAGCGAAAAGAACGGCTCGTTTTTGGCTGCGTGCTGCTTCATGTCGGCAATAAAACAGTCGGTAAGATTACGGTCGTGATGCCATACGGTACTGCCTTCTGTCGATACCTTCAGGTTGGGAATATCCTGAAATACCACACGATAGAAAGGTGGTTCAATGAGCGAAGCACTTGGGTAGGTCTGGCACTTCCACCCTCCTTTCAGCAGTTCCTTAATGAAAAGCGGACTGACCTTGCCTGCCTCGAATACATCCCAGTAATAGGATGGCACGGAGAAGAACAAACTAAATACCGAACTCCGGGTACCGTTACTGCAACTGAAATGGTTAGAATAATAGACATTCTCTTTGGCATAACGCCACACATTGGGCATACACAGGGAGTCAAGTGTACGTTTGTTCCACGAGTCTATCAACACCAATACTATGTTTGGACGCTGACTTACAGTATCGCACACGGTCAATGGATGCAACGGATAGTTTATATCGCCCTGCAACTGTCTCATATCGCCCATCACCTCAGCACGTTCGACCATAGGAATACCCATGTCATACATCAGACCCAGTGCCGTGGTAGGAAAATAATAAGGTAACAAACGCTGACTCTTTATGACTGAAGTCTGCTGGATATAAGAGGCATAGATATGGTAAAGATGTGCATAAAGAGTATTACCAATCATAAAAGCCAAAGAGATGACAACGAACTTACGTGTACAAAGGTGGGAATAGCGCAACGATAAGCACCATAGTGCAATGCAAATGCCGACAATAACCAAAAACAAAGACACCTCTTTGACATATAGCATTGCATCGAAAGTGAAAATATCAGTCGCCTGTGGACTGAAAACCATGTTGAGAATGAATCCGTTTATGTGGAAACGGTAGATGTCAAAGACCTGCATATCCAAGAACAGCAGCACGCCCAAGAGTGATATTGCAATTACATACAATACCCCCCCACTCGCCATTGGCCTAACAGACACAACGGCAGAAACAGCAACAGGAAAGGGATTAGCGCAAGACATGCCGCATGAGAAACGCAGGAGGTGATAAAAAACAACCACCCCGTAACGTCCATTACAGAAGCGACAATACTGTTCATAAACGAAAACAGTTGGAATGCGAATAGCAAATTGGCAAGCATAAGGCATACAAAACCTATCTTCATGCCCTTAGAGATTTCTTCTTTTTGCATTTGTTGTATTCTGATTAATTAAATAAATTGTGAAATGTGATTATTTATTATGTACTTTATTTATAGCATATCACCAACTATAATTTCCACATCGAACGCGGCACGTTCAATGTGGAAATTATAGTTGGTGATTAA
>JALFNY010000146.1 GCA_022774105.1 Prevotella sp. | reverse complement strand
GAACGCTGCCTGAGCCGAGGTTGCCAAGATACTCATTGATGTCAAGGAAGGTGGAGGTTCGGCCGTCAATGAATCTGGTAACGTACTTCTTGTTGTTCTTCATCTGGTCAATGAAGGTGGATCTCATTATCAGACCGCCGAGGGTGTTGTCAGAGATGAATATGAGTGTGTCGCGTTTGGCATAGAAATAGTTTATCAGTTCGATGTTCTTCTTGACGTCGTATTGGTATAATCGTCCGCCGATGATGTTGTAGTCGCTGAAGTCTTTGGTGAGGTCGTAGGGACGGGGATTCCATTTCCTGAGGTCTATGGTGTCGCTGTCAGGCAGTTTTATGATGTTGGAACTGCCCATGCCTATGACTACGGGTGTTTCTTTCAACTGTGGTTTGTCATTGGAGAAGTAGGCTGCGGTGGCTTCATTGCCAAACAGCACTATGGCGGCGGGTCGCTTGCCATTCTCGTAATATTTTTTCAGTACGCCCCACAGGCGGTCTTTCCACACGAAACATTCGGGCAGATTGAGGGCATGTATGTCTTCCAGGGCAATGGTGTTGGTCACTCTGCGTCTGGTACATTCTTCATAAAAGGCGGACACGTTCTCGTTGATGCTCTTCACGTCAGGGTTGTATGAGGAGACGATAACGATGGACTTGTCCTCGGCTATCTTCTTTTCTGCTGTGTTACCAAGGGCGGTAGTGGCGAGAGTGACGAGTAGAAGTATTGTCAGCCATTGTATTCTGTGCATATCAATAAGTTGTTATTGACGGGATGAATATCGATGAGCGTTATGCCTTCTGCTGCAGACGGTGTGACAGGGTGCAGGGCAGGGTGGCTTGTAAGGTGCGTGGTAAGTGTTACAGTGGGCGCATGGAACCGTCTATATAGGTAAATTCTGCGCTGGCTGTGACCTTGTATTGTATGGTGTACTCTACCTCTTCGGGCATCATGGCGGTGAAGTTTATGGTGTAGATTACTTCCATGCCTTCTGCGGTGTTGGCTTCGGGAAAGAGTGTTTTGAGCACTTCTGCATAGACGGTGATAAGGTTTTGTTGCATGAGGGTTATGATTTCTTCGTCTGTCATTCCCTCGAACGCTGCTGGGTTCTGTGACTTTGCGGCGGTGGGCAGCCATTCTACGCAGCCGTTGTATGCGCTGCTTCCGGTGTAGTATTCGTTGTTTCCCCACTTGCTTACATATCCCTGCCCTTTGGTGAGGCCTGCGGGACTGTCGATGTTGGCCCATACCCAGTCGGCGACGGCTTGATAAAACGCCTTGGTGGTGGCGTCAGTCTTGGATTTTGGCAATGTGATTGTCATGCTGGGGTTATACACCCACGTGCCGTTTGTGAGTTCAAAGGGGGCTGATATTTTCTCTTTTATGATGGTTTTGCGCATCAGCGTGTCTGTTGTCAGCGTCAACTGCCACTCGTTATCGGTCCTGACGTACTGGCGTGCGCCGTAGTCCTGGTATTTATTGTGGTAGTAAAGGACGGTTTTTGTGTCTTCATTCTTGGCGTAGGGGTATGCGTTCTTCATATAGACGGGCAGTACATCGTCTGCGTTCTCTATGTATGTAGTGCCTAATGAGTTATAGACGGATAGGGGAAGGGCATCGACCTCTTTGCCTGAGGCGGTGAATCTGTTCCACCATTTGCCTGTGTACTGGTATGGCACGGGCTCGGTATTGTCGGGAAAAAGGACTACTATTATGTCATTGGTGGCGGCGTCTTGCTTTATGTTTTTCAGTAATGCGTCTATGTCTGACGTGTCGTCACCTTCTTTTATGGTGTAGGTTGTTGCTTTACCGCGTACTGTCAGCGGGGCGAGGAAGTGGTTTTCGCTTCCTTGTTGCCAGTAGGTTATTGCTGCTTTGGAACCGTTGTCGGCGGTGGGGTAGGCGTTTTGCAGCCATAGGGAGATGCCTTCATGGGCTGTATTGGCATCTGGCATGAACTTATGTGACTTGATTATGTTGTTATTTACATGTTTGGCAATTTGCTCGTAGTCGCTGTTTGTGAGTTCATATTTTATGTTTTTTATGTCTGTCGGCTTGTAATTATCTTCGCAGTAGCCGTCAAGATTTTCGTTATAGTCTCCGCATGAGACCATGAACAGCAGTGTGATACCTATATATATATAATGAATTGTTTTCATGTTTCTGGTATGTCAGGGTTGTAATGACTGTTATTTAGAATTCGACACGCAGTTTCATGGTGAATGTTCTGCCGTAGGAATAGAATATACGGTATGCGTCTTCCCAATTATTGTGTGTGCCATCGTAGTATGCATCTTGTATGTATTCGTAGTTAAAGACGTTCTGTACGTTGGCATATAGTGACGCTTTGCATGTTCCGAGCATGAAGTTGTAGCGTGCATTGAGGTCAAGTTGTCCTGCACCAGGTATTTTCCATGGGTCAACGAGTGTCAGTTCTGTGCCTGTTCCGCTTGTAGGCATGGCGAAATCGGCATAGTTTCGTGCGTAGTAGGTGTATGTTGCGCCGATGGTGTAGTTCTTTGTTACGTAGAAGTCTGCTCCAAGTGCCATTGTTGTTTGTGCTGAACCTCCTACGTGGTTGCCGTCTTGTCGCAGTGTGAATTGCAGGTGATCTGTTGCTCCTACGCCGCTTGCTACTTCGCCGGTGGTAAGGTTTGCCAGTGGTTGGTTGGCTGAGTTGTAGAAGTATGCGGTGGCATCACTCACCCATTTCCAGTTTCCTAAGGATATCATTCCCTTCAAGGTAATCCATGATGTGGGCTTGGCTGTCATGTCGATTTCTATTCCTGTGTGTCTGGCATCTACTCCTGTGAGGCTCATTGTGTAGAGGTCGGAGTTGTCTGAGGTGTAACCTGACTTGGAGGTTGTCTTGTCTTTCCATAGGGTATAGTATGCATTGATGTTTGCTGTGAGCCAACTGTTATGGTAACCGTAGCCTATTTCTGCTGAGATTGTTTTCTCATTGACAGCGTTTTTGTTTATTACGTTGCTTGATTGTGACATAAGGAATACGCCACCAGAGAATATTGGTGCGCGACTTACGTATCCTACGTTGATGAACACGTTGTGGTTACGGTCTATATTGTAGTTGGCACCGCTTTTGATGCTACCGCTGAGGAAGTCTGCTTTGTCTGATTCTGCGTGTTCTGCGTCGTAATAGAAGCGGTCATATCGCCAGTATCGTGAGTTGGATAATGTGCCTGAGAGGAATGTGGAGAACTTTTTGTCCTTGTTGTATTCTATCTGCGCAAAGATGCCTTGCTGTGTGATGTGGCTGTCGTAGTCACGGTTTACTATGTCACCGACACCCAGTTTCTCGTATTTCCAGTTTGGATCTTTGGCTTTTGAGTTCAGTTCGGGGTTGACAGTGCTTCTGTATCTCAGGTCGTTGTAGTATTCTCCGTTATACAGGTCGGATATTTCTGTGGTGTGTATGCCTTTGTATGACCTTACGTCTATGCCTGCATAGAGGTTCAGTTCGTTGTTGAGTCTTCGGGTGTATGTTGACAATAGTCCGTACCATACGTGGTTATTGTAACTTTGTCCCATAACCATTTTTGAGCCGGTGGTGCTTTGTTCGTTTATCTCTTGCACTTTGTCGTAGGCGTATGTGCCGTCGTTGTTGTGGAAGGCTTCGTTTAATACTCCGTTGCTTGCTCCGTACCAGTTGCTTGCGTAAGCAGATGTTACGCCTTGTCCGCTGTTGCCGTAGCCTTGTCCTACTGACAGATATAGTGCTGAACTGATTGAAGACTTGTCGTTAATGTCCCATTGGTGGTTTAGTGAGAACTGTGGTTTGTGGTAGTAGTTGTATGCAGATGTTTTTCTTTCGCCGTTTTTCCCGAATCCGTATGTGGGGTTGTATCTGTACTGACTTTTGCCGTTCATGTAGTTTTTTGCTTTCTGCCATCCTGCTACGCTTAGTCCGTCATATTGTGAACGTTGGTAATGTGACTGCGGACAGCCGAATCCTGTCAGTGACAGTTGGTGTTTGTCATTGATTCTTTTGCTTATTGAAGCGAAGTATGTGTAGTCTGAGTATTCTGTGCCTTGTACGTATCCGTCTCCCCATGTCTTTGTGAACATCACGGACATGTTCCAACCTGTGGGCAGTGTTCCTGTTGATAGTGAGAGGGAGTAGGTGTTGTACCCATCGTTTCCCATGCCATATACTATGTTTCCTCCTCTCTTTGAGTCTGTTGTCTTGGTGACAATGTTTACTGTTCCGCCTACTGATGGTGCTGCTATTTTACTTGCTCCGAGGCCTCTTTGCACTTGAATGTATCTCACCATGTCACCCAGTCCTGCCCAGTTGCTCCAGTATATGCCTCCCCATTCCATGTCATTGACGGGTACGCCGTTCATCATTACAGCCACGTTATAGTTCTGGAATCCTCTGACGTTTAGTTTTGAGTCTCCTTTTCCGCCGCTGTGCTTGGTGGCATAAATGCCAGGTGTCTGGTTGAGTATCTCCGGAAACTCCTGTCCTCCCAGTTTTTCGTCCACCTGTGTGGCGTCCACATTGCTCATGGCAATGGGTGATTTGCGTGCTGTTCCGCGTGGGGCGGTGATGGTGATGTTATCTATTTCTCTGTTTT
>JALFNY010000117.1 GCA_022774105.1 Prevotella sp. | reverse complement strand
TGTATCTTCCATCTGGGGTTTAACAGACTGTCAGGAATGGTATCTTGCTGCAACTTCAACCTTGCCTGCCGTTCCCTGTATCTCTCAAGCGATGATTTTACTGTTCGTTTCCTCGGCGTTGTCGTCTCCGTCTTCTGCTTGTCCCCCTCGTCAGGAGCACCAACAAGGCGTATCATGGCAGAACTAACAAGGGCTGACAGTAGCAACAGTACCACCGTCAGCACGGAACGTACCCTGCCCTCCCTGTAAAGAGCATACAGTTCGCTCCTTATCTTGCCCATTATATTCTTCTGACGTCTTGCCATCAGCCCCTCCGCTATTTTATCATCTTCAACGCCAACTTAATAACCTGTTCCACGGGCATATCAGGCGTACCCTGCAATATCTCCGTCACAACCTTGGCACTTGGTGCAGGTGAGAAACCAAGCATCGTCAATGCACCTACTGCCTCCTCATGCACCTCCGTATTCACACTCGCTGGCGCAACATGAGCAGAAGGCGCGGTAATGTCGGCAATGATACCGCTGGCCGTCATCTTGTCACGTAGGTCAACAATTATCCTTTGTGCCGTCTTCAGACCGATACCCTTTACGCCCTTCAGTGCCTTCTCGTTGCCAGAGGCAATGACGTTTACAAGGTCTGTAGGCGATATAGCACTGAGAATCATGCGTGCAGTATTGCTGCCCACTCCACTGACAGTTATCAGCATACGGTATATCTCCCGCTCTTGCTTGGTATAAAAACCGTATAGGGTGTACGAGTCATCTCGGCCACCTGTCACGATAGCCTCATGCACATACAGTTTCACGTCATGCTTATCCTGAATAGCGGTATATGTATTAAGGGATATGTTAAGCAAGTACCCTACACCGTGCGCCTCTACCACCGCCTGCGCTGGTGTCAGTTCCGTCAGTTCTCCTTTTATATATTCTATCATCGCCTTACTTACTTCTCTTTTTTATCTACGAAAAACACGTATTATAATAACGCACACATAATAAATATATTGCACCTTCAAACCCTTTTTAACAATTATGGAAAGGTGGTGGAGAGTTCCGTTATGCCATAATTTATCCCAAATCGGTCTTTAGTCTTCTGCCATTTTCACTTTTTACTGCAATCTCACAAAATGGAAAAACAGTATAACGAGGGTTAAAAACCTACATTATACTGTTTCATTACACTTACTGAATGGTTTACATATGCAATGTCTGCACGCTGTATGTCACTTCTTTCTTCTTTATTGTCATACCCTCGCCGCGTTTGTTGCTACGGCTGTGTCTTACCTTCTCTTCACACTCTTGTTCCGTGGACTGAATGTGGTTACCTGTACTTTGCTCCACCTCCTGACTCTGTGTTGTGACTGACTGTACCTCCTTTGTCGTTTCTCCGAACATAGTGCCAGTGCCAAGTGTAACGAGTGTCATTAAACTGAATACATACTTTTTCATAATCTTGTCTCCTATTTTATTTGTTTTCTTTTGCATCTGAGACCTTTTGTCTCTGATTTCTGGTGCAAAGGTACTACTAATAAACTGCTAACAAGATTATTTTTCCCTACCAGTCAGTAGGATATTCCTATCTCTTGTGGGGGAATCCCTACCTCGCGCTTAATGCCCTGTCCTATATTTCCCTTCTTCCTTGTCTTCAAGCATGGAAAGATAACTCTGGTATCGTGAGGCGGAGATGTAGTGGTCTTCCACGGCTTTCAGCACTGCACAGCCTGGTTCGTGTGTGTGTGTACAGTCAGAGAAACGGCAATCTTTTGAGAAACGGAATATTTCCTTGAAGTAACTTGTCAGTTCTTCTGGCTCTATGTTGAACGTTCCGAAGCCACGTATGCCGGGGGTATCTATTATCCAGCCTTGCTTTTCTTCTGGTGACGTGAGGGGAATGGGTAGCATCTCGCTGAATGTGGTGGTATGCGTCCCTTGATTATGGGCATCGCTTATCTCTGCTGTACGCAGGTTTGCTCCTGGTATGAGGGCATTGATGATGGTTGACTTGCCCACTCCGCTATTGCCACTGAAGAGGGTTATTTTACCGTCAAGCATAGTGCGTAGCGCTTCTATACCACTGCCTGTGGTGGCGGAGATAGCGAGACTCTTGTAACCTACGGTGTCATAGAGTGTACGCATCATGTCAAGATAATGTTGTTCTTCCTCGCATAGCAGGTCCGTTTTGTTGAACACTATCACGACAGGTATTCTGTATGCTTCCGCAGAGGCGAGAAAACGGTCAATGAATGTGGTGCTTGTGACGGGGTGGTTGATGGTAACAATGAGCATTGCCTGATCTACATTGGCTGCTATGATATGGCTTTGCTTTGAGAGGTTTGAGGACTTGCGTATGACATAGTTGCGCCTGTCTTTTATCTCCGTGATATATGCTGTGGTATCATCGGCTTGCTGTATCTCTACTCTGTCACCAACAGCAATGGGATTAGTGCTACGGATTCCTTTGAGGCGAAAGTTGCCTTTTACCTTACATTGGACCGTAGTACCTTCGTCTGTCAGCACCGTGTACCAGTAACCCGTATTTTTTATTACGAGGGAGGACATTTCTTGAGGTTAGGGAGGTTGTGAATTTGAGGGCTTGGGGTGTTGGTATTAGTGGTTTGGAGGGTTTTAGGTGGTGGGTGATTGGTTGAGGTCCTGGGGATAGATGTTAGTGATTGGAGGTTTTAGGTTGGTGGTCTTACGGATTAGGCAACGTGACCCTTAACCCATAACCATCAACCTTCCAACCAAACGTTATCACCAACCTCAAATCAACTAAATTGTCATTATCTCCTTATTCTTCTCTTCAAGGAGTGTTTCTATCTTCGCTATGTACTTGTCGTGTACCTTCTGAAGGCTGGTCTCTGCATCTTTTTCTACGTCCTCTGACAGTCCGTCCTTTATTGCTTTCTTCAACTTATCCTTCAAGTCACCACGTACATTGCGCACCTCTACCTTCGCCTTCTCCGCTATCTTGCTGCACTGCTTTGTCAGTTCACGACGGCGTTCCTCCGTAGGCTGTGGTATGGCAAGGCGTATCACCTCTCCATTGTTGTCGGGGGTGATGCCTACCTCTGAGTCCATTATCGCTTTTTCTATACTGCGTATTGCCTTTTTGTCCCATGGTTTTATAGCAATGGTGCGCGCATCAGGGGTACTTACGTTTGCTACTTGATTCAACGGCACCATCATGCCGTATGACTCCACCCTCACTCCGTCAAGTATTGCCACATTGGCACGTCCCGCACGGATTCGTGAGAGTTGCTCTTCAAGAAACATTGCTGCCATCTCCATGCGCTCCTCGGCGTCCTGGAGTACTTCTTTTACGTCGATCATATCTTCTGGTTGTTATTATTTTTTGTGTGTTACGTTCTGTCTTTTTCGTCTGCAAATTTACTTATTATTTTCCATTCCGCAAAATTTTGAAGTGCAAATGTTTGTTGTGTTAATTATTTCTTGTAATTTTGCAAAACGTTAATAGTTGTCCGGCGGTTTGGATAGTTACGTGCTATGAGTTGTAATTTATGGGTTAATCGCTCACTATTCATCACTAATAACCGTCAGCAACTCATCACTAATAACTGTCAACTACTCACAATTCATCACTTATAAGTAACAACCTACAAATTACTGAATACTGTCATGTACAGAATAATACATTTTTCACTCTGCCTACTCCTCCTTATCTCATGCAGCAAGCGGGGTAACAATGGGGCTACTGTCACCGAGGAGCCGTTAGAGATGAGGTATTCCCGTCTGCTGTCAATGTGTGAGCATGACGGCATCGTGACGGCGGAGGTGCGTAATCCGTGGGACACTGCCTCGCTGCTTCACCGTTATGTCCTTGTGCCTGCTGACAGGGCGTTACCTGAAAAGTTGCCTGAGGGCGAGGTGATACGTACTCCGCTACGCAACACGGCGGTCTATACGTCTGTTCACTGCGCACTGATTGACGAACTGGGAGCGGCAGATGCTATCAGGGGTGTTTGTGACCTGCAATATATCTACCTGCAAAAGATACAACAGGGGGTGCGCAACGGCAGCATAACAGATCTCGGCAACAACATGACACCTAACATAGAACTTATTATGGCCATGCGCCCTGACGCAATGTTCATCTCTCCTTTTGAGAACAGTGGTTCTTACGGGAAACTCGGCAAGTTGCACATCCCCATCATAGAGTGTGCTGACTACATGGAGACCAACCCCTTGGGGCGTGCGGAATGGCTGCGGTTCTACGGCCGGTTGCTTGGCAAACAGCGTGAGGCAGACAGCATTTTCGCTGCCGTGGAGAGCCATTACAACAGCATGAAAGCCACTGTGGCAGGGATAAAGACACGCCCCACCGTGGTGACAGAGATGAAGATAGGCAGCACATGGTATGTGGCTGGCAAGAACAGCACCGTGGGAATACTGATAAGTGATGCTGGAGGCGACTACGTTTTCAGTGATGTGGCAGGCAGCGGGGCTGTGCCTTATAATCCTGAACAGGTGTTACAGCGTGCTCACAAGGCCGACTTCTGGCTTATAAAGTATAACCAAGCCACAGACATGACGATGCAGGAACTGGCGCAGGCATGGGCTTCTAACAGGTTTATGGAGGCTTACAGGCAGGGAAACGTCTTTGGTTGCAACCTCGGTAAGACGCATTTCTTTGAGGAAACGCCTTTCCACCCTGATGTGCTACTGCGTGAGTTTATAAATATTCTGCACCCCGGCACTCTGCCTGAGGCTACAAACAAATATTACAAACGTCTCTGAGGCGGCAGCCAGGACGTGCTGACACGCACCCTACGGCCACGCCATACACAGATCGTGAGTTACACCTATTCTTTCCATTAACAGTATAATGAGTAAAGGTTTCACCATAAACATATTGTTATCACTTATCACCCTGTTGCTGACGGCTGTCAGCCTCGTGGCAGGGCCTGTCAGCATACCCGTTGCACAGGTGCTCCGCGCACTGGCAGGAATGGGGGTTGAACAGGATATCTGGGCATACATCGTACTGGAAGCCCGCCTCCCACAGGCGTTTACAGCCCTCCTGTGCGGTGCTTCCCTCGCCACATCGGGACTGTTGTTGCAGACTTCCTTCCGCAACCCACTTGCTGGGCCCTCCATTCTTGGCATCACCAATGGTGCAAGTCTGGGCGTGGCACTGGTGATGTTGCTTCTCGGAGGTGTCATCAGCGTGGGCGGCACTGACCTCCCCGACAGTGACACGACACTACACTTAGGCGGCTTTTTCGCCGTTACAATGGCTGCCTTCATCGGGGCCGTGGCGGTGATAGCACTGCTGTTGGCTCTGAGCCACGTGGTAAGAAGCAACATGATGCTGCTCATCATAGGCATAATGGTAAGTTACCTCACCTCCTCCGCTGTGTCACTGCTCAACTTCTTCGCTGACACAGAGAATGTTTATAACTACGTAATGTGGGGCATGGGCAGTTTTAGCAATGTCAGTCTGCAACAACTGCCATGGTTTGCTGCCGTGACACTCTGCGGACTGTCTCTCGCCATACTGCTTGTGAAACCGCTCAACGCACTGCTGCTCGGCGACAACTATGCGCAAAACCTCGGTGTCAACATACGACGCACACGACAGTTACTACTGCTCACCACGGGTATCCTCACCGCCGTCAGCACCGCCTACTGCGGTCCCGTGGCGTTCATAGGCCTTGCCGTGCCACATATTGCACGGATGCTGACACGAACGGCAGACCACACCGTGCTGATGCCTGCTACAATCCTATGCGGTGCAAACATCGCATTGCTGTGCAACATTATATGCATACTGCCACAAAGCACCGTCATACCCATAAATGCCGTGACCCCGATATTCGGCGCACCAGTGATATTATACATCATATTAAGACGCAGGTGAGACGCTAATGCCTCGCCACACACAGCCGTTACACACCAAGTACCGCGGTAAACAGGGGCTGATTACACAGTAAACAAGTGCTGATTACACAGCAAACAGGTGCTGATTACCGAGCAATCAGCACCTGTTTGTTTTACGCTTCACAACAAGTAGGTATTCTTATATTAGGGATAATAAGTCCACATCACCCTCAAAACACTGTCATTCCCAATCGTTCAGATTGGCAACAGCCTCTACACGCTGCTCTACACCGTCAGAAAGGGCAGAGAAGAAGTCAAGACCCGTAAGGCGTTCTACATCATCAACAGTGTTAACGTATGACGACATCCTCTTGTTGTTAGCCTCGTTACGGTAGATAAAACCAATGGCCTTCGGCGTGCCACGCAAGCATAGCACCACCTTGTAGAAGGCTTCGGGCACCACAACCTTATTCCTTCCTATCGTCTTGTGCTTCTTATTAAACAGCAACGGACCGCTGACGATGTATATATCGCCATACCGCTGTGCCCAGAGACGGCACCGTTTCTCCAGTTCGCCCCAGTCGCCAGCATTGAGATTGTGCAACTGCGGACAGCAATTAGTGTAAAGAAACGACTGTATCTGCGCTTCCTCACTCCATCTGTTGTCGCCGGAAGGGCAGATATGTCCACGGTCATAGCCGCTGTTCATATAGTCCATGTTGGTAGCACGAGGCACAGGCACATCCTCGTCCTCAGCAAATTTCAGTCCCTTGCGACTGTAAGCGCCATCGGTATGCGCCGCCGGCAGATGCCACGCCACCCACACGGGCAGCCTTGTAGAAGGGTTATAACAGAGAATATAGCCTGCACGTTCCAAAGTAATAAAGTCTGAGACAGAAGCGGCGAGGGGCGTTCCCTGACGCACCACGGTATGGCGCAGGTCACCAGTAGGGGCAACAGCGAGACTATCAACACGCTCATGGGAGGGCAACACCTCCGACGGGCTGTCTGAAAAGGACTGTTTTGCAATGACATTGCCAACGGCAAGCGCAACGGCGGCAAACAGAGTGCCGAAGAGAATCTTTGTAGCAGGGTTCATAGAGATGTTATTTTTTTAAGGTTTTGAGGCTGGAGGGTATAGGTGAAGGGCCTTCGGGCGTACGCAAGGTGACCTAAGACCCATAACCTTCAACCTCCTAACCTACCTTGTTTACAGTAAATCATATGCTGAGCAACACCTCTCATAAAGAGATATGCAGCGAAAGCGAGCCATAAGGCGTGATTGCCCAGCGTGTTACAGAAAGCAAAATACAGGGTAAAGAAAGCCGTAGCACCACAGAATGTGCCCCAAAGCATACCCCTGGTATTGGTAATCCCCACAAAGACACCGTCCCACACGAAGGCTGCAACACCGCAAAAGGGGATGGCCACAGCCCACGGCAGGTAGGCAGTTGCAGCAGAACGGATGGTGACATCGTCTGTAAGAAGGCACAGGAAAGCCTCACCTCCAAAAGCATAGAGAACAGTATATATGGTGGTGAGCACTATACCCCACAGCCATACACCACGAAGAGCAAGACGGAAACGCACCGCATCACCAGCACCGTAGTACCGCCCACACAACGCTTCGGCAGCAAAGGCAAAGCCATCCATTACGTATGTATAAAGTATAAAGAGTTGCATGAGCACAGAGTTGACGGCAAGTATGACAGCACCACCACGTGCTCCCGCAACGATGATATAGAGATTGACCGCAACAAGAAACAACGTGCGGTAGAACAAAGTGCTGTTGACAAGGAAGAAACGACGCATCTGCTCAAACTTCACTGCCCCTTTGAGTGACACCCCACGCCACAGCCCGCCGTATCTGACACTAACCATGACAAGAGCCATTAGCACACCACTCCACTGCGCTATCAAAGTACCATAGGCAACACCCTCTATCTTCATGCCGAAAACATACACAAAAAGGCATGAGAGACCGATATTGACAACATTCTGAGTAATGGAAATAATCATAGGCAACACCGTATTCTGCATACCGACAAACCAACCCGTGAAGGCATAAAGCGCAAGTGACGGCAGAGTGCCCCATATACATATATTATAATAGGTGCGGATTATAGGCAATAACTGCACCTCTGGTTCAATAAACCACATGGCAAGGTGGAACAACGGCTGCTGAATAACAACCAGAACGACTGCCATAAGGAAGCACGTCAACTGCGCACGCAGCAATATGTGACAACACTCCTCAGGACGCTCCTCACCAAAACTCTGCGCCGTCATGCCCCCCGTACCGAAACGAAGGAACGCAAACAACCAGTAGATAATATTGAAAACCATAGAGCCCACGGCTATAGAAGCCATATATCTGGCATCACCCATGTGGCCGGTAATAGCAACATCAACCAGTCCAAGAAGCGGAACGGTGATGTTTGACACAATAGAAGGAATGGCAAGACGAAGTATTTTTTTGTTCATAAGATGACACAATTACCGTGCAAAGGTAGTGTTTTTTAACGAAAAAATCACCTGCCAGCGTATTTTTTAACGAAATGTTTTGCCCATATAAAACCTTTTACGTACCTTTGTACGCAAAAAACAAAGGAGAAGTTATACCCATAAACTTCAAAAAGGGGCACAAGGAAACATGTGTCAGAACATCGAATCATTAACAAAAACAACAATGATGGACTCTCAAGAGACGGCGCTGCAGCCACAAGAAACAGCACAGGAGAAGCGCCTTTACACCTCCAAGGAAGAAGTAATAGCCCGTGTAAAAGAACTTTCACAGGGTGAGGAAGAACCCACAAGGCAAGAATTGGAACATCTCAAGACTGCCTTCTATTTCCTGCTCAACGCTGAACGCGACGCAGCCCAGAAGGCCTACCTCGACAATGGAGGCGACCCCATGCAGTATGCAGCACTGCCTGACCCACTGGAAGAGGTGTTCAAGGCTGAGATGAACACCATAAAAGAAAAGAGACAGCAGGCTATGCAACGGCTGGAGGAAGAGAAACAGCAGAACCTAAAGCGGAAACAGCAGATACTGGAACGCATAAAGGAACTCACAACATCACCTGAAGAGGCTGCAAACGCCTTTCAGGAGGTGAAGCAACTGCAACAGGAATGGCGTGAGATAAAGGCCGTTCCAGCAGAAAACGCAACAGAATTGTGGAACAACTACAAACTGGTGCAGGAGCAGTTCTATGACCTTCTCAAGATGAACTTTGAGGCAAGGGAATACGATTTCAAGAAAAATCTTGAGATGAAGACCGCACTATGCGAGGCTGCTGAGAAGTTATCAGAGGAGGAAGACGTAATAAGCGCATTCCACCAACTACAAGATTTGCATAACCAATACCGCGAAATAGGGCCCGTAGCAAAAGAACTAAGAGAGGAAATATGGGCACGTTTCAAGCAGGCCAGCACAATAATCAACAAGAAACACGCCGCACACTACGAGGCAATAAGGCAACAACAGGAAGAGAACCTTGCCAAGAAGAGCGAGTTATGCGACAAGGTTGAGATGCTGACAACAACAGAATGTAAGAGCGCAGCAGACTGGGAAGCGAAGACAAAGGAGATAATCGCACTGCAAACTGAATGGAAAGCCATTGGCTTCGCACCCAAAGCTATGAACGTAAAGATATTCGAGAGATTCCGCACAGCGTGTGATCAGTTCTTCACCGCAAAGGGAGAGTTCTTCACTGAGATGCGAAGCCGCTTCCAAGAGAATATCTCTAAGAAGGAGGAACTGGTGAAACAGGCACAGGCTTTGCAAGACAGTACGGAATGGAAGCAGACTGCTGAGAAACTGATACAGTTGCAAAAGGAATGGAAAACCATAGGCATGGTGCCTAAGAAGACTGGTGATGCTCTCTGGAAAGAGTTTATTTCTGCCTGTGACAAGTTCTTTGAAGCACGCAACGCAGCCAACGCCGGCGAGCGAAACGAGCAGCAGGAGAACCTGAAGAAGAAACTGGAAGTGGTGGAAAAACTAAAAGCTCTCAACGAGACGGAGACTGAAGGCCTGCGCCAACAGATACAGGCTCTGTCGGAAGAGTTCAATGCTATCGGTCACGTTCCATTCAAAGAGAAAGACAAACTGTACGAGGAATACCACAATGCGCTTGACATTCTGTACAAAAAACTTAACAAGAACCGTGCTGACCGCCGTCTTAACGCCTTCAAGCAGGGCATGAAAGAGGTGGCAAAACGTGGTGAAAACGCTGTTGAGACAGAGTTACAGAGGATGCAAAGACGCTATGAAGCAATGAAAGAGGAACTTGCTAACTACGAGACCAACCTCACCTTCCTCTCTGCAAGCAGCAAGAAAGGCAACTCACTGATAGACGAAATGAACCGCAAGGCTGACAAGTTGCGCGACGAACTGGAATTGATGAAGCAGAAGATAAAGGCTATAAAGCAATAATTCACGCATTTGTCACCAAGCCGTTGATATGTGCTTTCACCTTATTATATAATATATTCGGTATAAAATATGCACAAAAGGCGCGGTGAAAGCATCGGCAATACGATATAAGAATAGGGCGATTCCGTTTGGAAGCGCCCTATTTTCATGTCTTTATGGTTACTACTTGTGGCGAAACGGCCTACTCGTAGATCTCTTTTAACTTGTTTGCCAGGTCTTCACCACGCAGTTCTACCGCCACGATGATGCCCTCTTCATTGCACAAGAAGTTCCAAGGTATGTACTCAATGCCATACAATGCTGCTGCTGAACAGTCAAAACCGTTGAGGTCAGAGAGTTGCGGCCAGAGGTAACCATTATTGTTTATTGCCTGCATCCATGCCTGCCTATTACCGTCAAGTGATATTCCTACTACTTCAAAGCCCTGCGACCTATACCGCTCCCAGTTGCTCTTTACGTTCGGCATCTCCATCATACAGGGGCGACACCAGCTCGCCCAGAAGTCCACAAGCACATACTTCTTCTTGCCTTTGGTGGCTTTTCCGCCTATATACTCACTCAGTTTGTGCTGCCTTCCGTCTGTGCCTCCAACGCTAACATCTACATATTTCTTCCCAATTAGGGGGTGAGAGGGTGTCGTTTCACCTGTATATGGGGTAGTGTCAACGGCACTCTGCGTAGTTGTTGATGTGTTTGGCACAGCATTTTTGTTACGTGCGCAGGCTGTAAGGCACAGCATCATTGTCATAATGGGGATAATGTAATGTCTCATAACTTTCTCTTTTTTTCGCAATATCTTTTCTATACTGTTATCTCTGCCGACCCATAGCAGCGGTGATGGCACTCGTCGTATATGACACAGAACTGTCCTGGTGCTACGCCGTGTATGGGTTCTCGTGCGTGAACGATGTAAACGCCGTCTGCTCCGAGTTCTAATGATGCTGGAAGGTACTCTGGTGTATGTCGTATTTTTACGCATACCTCCACGCGGTCTCCTTGCTCTTGCAGGTGTTTTCCTGGCACATAGTCCTGTCCCTGCTCTGCTTTCCAAGGGTTACAGGTGAGGAAATTCATGTTATACACTGGGAAATTCTGTTTATATGCGGTCTTGGGGTCGTAGCCGTTAGAGACGAACAGTATGTTTTTCTTTATGTTTTTCTTCACCGCGAACCACGGTCCTCCGCCGAAGCCAAGCCCGTGTCGCTGTCCTATCGTGTGGAACCACAGTCCCTTGTGCATACCTATCTTCTTGCCAGTGGCTATGTCTATAACCAGTCCGGGGTTCTCTCCGAGGTATCGGCGCAGGTATTCGTTGTAGTTTATCTTACCGAGAAAGCAGATGCCCTGTGAGTCTTTACGTCGTGCATTGACCAGATGTTCTCGCTCGGCAATGGCTCTCACCTCTTCTTTTCGGTAGTGTCCTATGGGGAACAGGCTCTTCCTGAGTTGCCAGTCGTAGAGTTGTGCGAGGAAATCTGTCTGGTCTTTCACTGCGTCGGGCGATGTTACGAGCCATTTTCTGCCCTCGCTGTCAATTTCTGTCTGTGCATAATGCCCGGTGGCTATTATGTCATAGTCGTGCCCGCGTTTCTCGTTGAACGCTCCAAACTTGATTAGTCTGTTGCACATCACGTCGGGATTGGGCGTGAAACCGCTGCGTACCTTGTCCATAGTGTATCGTGTCACGTTGTCCCAATACTCTCTGTGGCAGTCCACTACCTCCAGTTTCAGACCGTAACGATGGGCTACGGCGGTAGCCATCTCAAGGTCTTCCTCTGAGGTACAGTCCCATTCTTCCTGCTCCTCTGGGCCTATCTTGATGTAGAAGCAATCTGGGTGCAGTCCCTTGGAGCATAGTTCGTGCACCGCCACAGCCGAATCTACGCCACCGGATAGTAGCAACGCTATTTTCTTGTCTTTCAGTTCCTCTGTCATTCGGTTCTATTGTTTCATCTGTCTTCTGCCCCACCGCCTCCTGCCGTCATGCTGTTGGCTGGGCTATCAGGTGCTGATTACCGTATAATCAGCGCCTGATTGTACGGTAATCAGCACGTGTTTACAGGGTAATCAGCACCCTTTCACGTTACGTGCTGCCCTGCGGCATATCAGAATTTTACCTCCATTCCTCTTTTCTTGCGGTCATACAGGTCTGCCGTAGCGGTGAACATGGCGTCTCCGCTGGAGTTAAGTGCCGTTTCGACAGAGTCCTGTATCACGCCGATGATGAATCCCACGGCTACCACCTGCATTGCGATGTCATTGCTGATGCCGAACAATGCGCACGCCATTGGTATGAGCAACAGCGAGCCTCCTGCCACTCCTGATGCTCCGCAGGCTCCGAGCGTTGCGAGAATACTAAGCACTAACGCACTGCCGAGCGACACATCAATGCCCATTGTATGACAGGTAGCGAGCGTCATCACCGTTATCGTGATGGCGGCACCGTCCATATTGATGGTGCATCCCAACGGTATGCTGACTGAATAGAAGTCCTCGTCCAGTCCCATGCGCTTGCACAGAGCCATATTCATAGGTATATTGGCGGCTGACGAGCGTGTGAAGAATGCGCTGACAGCACTTCCCTTCAAGCATTTCCACACTAACGGATAGGGATTCTTGCGCAACATGATGCCTGATATCAACGGGTTTATACCGAGAGAGACCGTCAGCATACAGCCCACCAGCAAGGCTATGAGTTTGCCGTAGGTGGTGAAGATGTCCAATCCGCTCTCGCTAACGGAGGTATATACAAGTCCTAAGATGCCGAAAGGCGCACACTGTATGACCCACTGAACCACAAGCGTAACGGAATCAGCCACCTCCTGCAACACGTTGATGGTCTTGTCAGAGGCTTTGCGCTTTAAGGCTACACCTATTATAATAGACCATAAGAGCACACTGAGGTAATTTGCTGAACTTACTGCGGTGAGAGGGTTACTCATAATGTCACGTGCAAGGTTGTTGAAAATGTCTCCCAACTCTCCCGGAGCGGGGTTTTCTGCCCCTACAACGCCTGACAACGTAAGTGTCAGAGGGAACGCCTGACTTGCAAACACAGCGAGAACCGCCGCAAGAAGGGTGCTCGCAAGATACAGGGTTATAACTGTACGGAAGCGTTCTCCTAAGCCCTGACGGGCCTTTGCCACTGATGACATCACGAGAACAGCCACCAATACGGGGGCTATGGCCTTCAATGCGCCCACGAACAGGGTGCCGAGTATAGAGACACCTGACAGTCCTGGACAGGTAAGGGCCAACACTGTGCCTATCACTATGCCGCAGAATATGCGCATCATAAGGTGGGTGCTACCCCAGATTTGTGCAACGCGATAAAGTATTTTAGTCATTTTGATTGAAAGATTTGTCTGTAATTACACTTATTTCTTGGTCATTCGTATGCCCACCTTCATGCCGTCCATTGTCTTAAGGAGTGAGGTTACGGTTGCGAGTTGTGACACGTTGGAGCCTATTCCCTCAAAGAAGGTCTTGAGTTTTGTCACGTCCATGACAATAACCAGCGTCCCATTGTTAAGTTGCGGGGTTACCTTGCAGGGGGTACGACGGCCCTTGAAGGTCAGCGTTACATCACTGTCCGTCAGTGAGTAGGTGCCCGTAGCCACCTTCTTACCGCTGCGAGAGACGTAGAATGACTTGTCATCAGCGAAGGTAATGGTCATCTTTCCTTCTGAAATGCCCACCTTGGAGAGGTAGCCTTGTAACTTTGTTTCTATATTTTTTGATACTACTGAACTTGCAGCGCTCTTCAAAGCGTTGCTGCTTGTGAACATAACCGCGGGCTCCTTGTAGGCCCATGTGCCCACTATCTGCGAGGAATTGGGTATCAACTTGCTGGAGATGATGCTGCTAATGGCAGACAACGTGCTGCTATTAGTGTTAGAAGCGGCTGACTGTACCTTTGAAGCCGCATTTTTAAGAAGGTCGCTAAACTGTGCGTTGGCACCGTTTGCGCATAGTGTCAGTGCCGTCACAAGCAGCGTTTTTTTCAGGGTTTTCTTCATTTGTTGTTATGGTTTGTTTCTTTCTTTATTATCTTTTTTCTTACATTACCTCCGCTATCATGTTGGTAAGTCTTACAAATTCCTCATGTGTCAACTGCTCTGGACGCTTGGTAAGGAACTCCTGCTGGAAGAATTCTGGCGTTGCCTTATTGTCATCGAGCGGCAACTGCTTCAGGCTTACGCGCAACATTTTGCGGCGTTGGTTAAATACTGTCTTGACAATGCGGCGGAACAACGGCCAGTCGCAGCCCAAGTCCGTGCGCCCATTGCGTGTCATGCGTATCACTGCCGACTTCACTTTCGGCGGTGGATTGAACACATCCTCGTCAACAGTGAACAGGTATTCCGTGTCATACCATGCCTGTATCAGCACCGACAGTATGCCGTAAGCCTTGTTTCCGGGGTTGGAGGCAATGCGAAGTGCTACCTCTCGCTGTATCATACCTGTGCAACAGGGTATCAAGTCCTTGTTGTCAAGCATCTTGAAGAATATCTGCGAGGAGATGTCATAGGGATAATTGCCTGTCAAGACGAACTGCCTGCCACCGAAAACGCTGTCAAGATTCATGCGAAGGAAGTCGTCTCCGATGATGCCTCCACGCAGTTTCGGGTAGTTTTCTTGCAGATATGCCACTGATTCTGTGTCTATTTCAACGCACTTAAATTCCCTGTCCTTGGTGTAAAGATACTGTGTCATCACACCCATACCGGGCCCTATCTCCAGCACTGGTATGCTGGGACAGGCGTCAACGGTGTCTGCTATGCGCCTCGCTATGCCGAGGTCAGTAAGGAAATGCTGTCCGAGATTCTTCTTGGGACGTACTTTTTTCATCGTATGGTGTATTTCTCTGTTATACCACATGGGCGTTGTTCTGCTACCAACGTTCTCTGTTCCCGCCGCCATGAGTGGCTGACAGGGAGCCTGCCCCTATAATATCATGGCAAAGGTACAATTATTTTATGAAAAAAAGGCACTGTTACCGAAAAAAACTATACATTGTTTGGTCATTTCATCTAATTACAGTAATTTTGCGCCTGAATTGCAACCATTTTGCATTTTTCATCATTTTGTAATGAGACGTTATATCCGCAAGACCACCAACGTGTTGCTGTCCATCTTTCTGGGCGGTGCGATATTGTATTGGATGTACCGTGGTTTTGACATTGCTACCATCAAAGAGGTGCTCCGCCGTGATGTGAACTGGTGGTGGATGCTGGCTTCTTTCCCTTTCGGCATATTGGCACAGATGTTTCGTGGGTGGCGATGGAAACAGGCATTGGAGCCTCTTGGCGAGCGTCCAAGGACGCAAACCTGCATCAATGCCATATTCATATCATACGCAGCGTCACTGATTGTGCCGAGGATAGGTGAGTTTACACGTTGCGGAGTGCTGGCAAGGAAGGAGGGAACAAGTTTTCCCAAGGCTTTGGGAACGGTGGTTACGGAGCGTGCCGTGGACTCACTGATAATATTGCTGATAACGCTTCTCGTACTGTTGTTGCAGATGCCGGTGTTTGTTTCGTTCTTCTCCAAGACAGGCACACGGCTTGATAACCTCATGGGGGTGCTCGGAATGTTCTCTGGCACGGGGTATATCGTGACACTGATATGTGCCTTGTCCACCCTTTTCGGCTTCTACATATTCCGCAAGAAACTGGCTTTCTACGACCGTGTAAAGGCTACCGTCCACGGACTGCGTGACGGAGTAATGTCGTTAAGGAACGTGCGCAACGTGCCATTGTTCCTTTTTTACAGCATTGCTATATGGGCATCGTACTTTCTTCACTACTACCTCACCTTCTTCTGCTTTGAAGCCACAGCAGGACTGGGTATAACCTGCGCCATGGTAACGTTCATTGTAGGCTCTATTGCCGTGCTTGTGCCAACGCCGAACGGTGCTGGCTCATGGCATTTCGCCGTCAAAACAATGATGATACTGTACGGTGTGGCGGAGATGCCAGCACTGTACTTCGTTCTTGTGGTGCACAGCGTGCAGACGCTTCTCGTTGCCCTGCTCGGCATTTACGGCTGGGTTATGACCACATTAACAGACAAGAAGGAGAGAGATTAGGAAGGTTGTAGATTGAAGGGCGCGAGGTTTTGGGTTGTGGATTGTGAGGCTTTGGGTTACGTAATACAACCTCCAACCTATTTTTACACCATTGCAATCTATCCCTTATAATGTTATCCTATAACTGATAACCAACACACTCTCTGCGACTTACGTACAACCCAACCACTGCCGACATTCTCTATACCTTACGAAAGCCAACGACACCCTCAGCAAACAGCACCTGATTGAAAAGTAATTAGCACCCTTTTACACCGCAATCAGGTGCTGTTTGCAGTGTAATCAGCACCCGATTGCAGCGTTACAAAATAATTATCAGGACATATCTTGTATGTTAAATAATCATAAATATGCAACACTTACGAATCATTAGTTATATATAAATGAAAAAAAATGAGTAATTTTGCGGACCGATTATTCAGGGCGCACTTAGAGCCCTACGGGTGACGGTGTTAATAGCCGTGCGTTTGGCCACGCCGGTGGTTAGTGAATCCGCCCCGAAAACAATGTTTTTTAGTAGTAATAAAATTATTAAAGTTAAGAATGAACACTTTAAGTTACAAGACAATCTCCGTTAACAAGGAGACTGCGAAGAAGGAGTGGGTAGTCATTGACGCCTCAGACCAGGTAGTAGGCCGCCTCGCTTCAAAAGTGGCAAAGTTGCTTCGTGGTAAGTACAAGCCAACCTTCACACCGCACGTTGACTGCGGCGACAACGTAATCATCATCAATGCAGACAAGATTGTCTTCACGGGTAAAAAGGAGACAGACAAGGTTTACACACGTTACACCGGCTATCCCGGCGGTCAGCGTTTCAACACTCCCGCACAATTACGTAAGAAAAACGACGGTTGCGAGAGGATACTGCGCCACGCCGTAAAAGGTATGCTGCCCAAAGGCCCACTCGGTCGCTCTATCCTGAAGAACCTCTACGTATATGAGGGCACAGAGCATAAGCACGAGGCACAGAAGCCTAAGGCTATCGACATCAATCAGTACAAATAATAAAAGATATACATAACATGGAAGTAATAAACGCAATCGGTCGTCGCAAGAGCGCTATCGCTCGTGTATATCTCTCAGAGGGCACCGGCAAGATAACTATCAACAAGGTAGATCTCACAGAATATTTCCCATCAGCAATACTACAGTACGTAGTAAAGCAGCCATTGGAACTCCTTGAAGTAGCAGAGAAGTACGACATCAAGGCTAACCTCAACGGCGGTGGTTTCACCGGTCAGAGCCAGGCTCTGCGCCTCGCTATAGCACGCGCACTGGTAAAGGTTGACGCAGAAGACAAGAAGGCACTGAAGACACAGGGCTTCCTAACACGCGATTCACGTAAGGTAGAGCGTAAGAAGCCAGGTCAGCCAAAGGCACGTCGTCGCTTCCAGTTCTCTAAACGTTAATCATTGGGAACGGAACAAAGCGGACGCTACACCACACATAACACAGGAGCAGCGCCGCAAAAACTGTTTAGCATCTAAACCTGCCAGACTCTACACCATACAATATATAAATAGGTATAGGCTACCCGCAGGCTGATTCTAACAAAAAAGAATTAAAAAGAAAGTAAACAAACAGGTCAACAGGAGGGAAGGCAACACACCATAACAAAAAAGACACAACGCCATCACCCGACAAAAGACCACAAAAAAGAAAAAAGACAATGTCAAGAACTAATTTTGATCAGTTACTTCAGGCTGGCTGTCACTTTGGCCACCTCCGTCGCAAGTGGAATCCTGCCATGGCTCCCTACATCTTTATGGAGCGTAACGGCATACACATCATAGACCTCCACAAGACGGTCGTAAAGATAGACGAGGCTTCTGAGGCTCTGAAGAACATCGCCAAACAAGGTAAGAAGATACTGTTCGTTGCTACTAAAAAACAAGCTAAGGACGTGATTGCCGAGAAGGCACAGAGCGTTAACATGCCTTACATCAACGAACGCTGGGCTGGTGGTATGCTCACCAACTTCCAGACAATACGTAAGGCCATAAAGAAAATGGCGAACATAGACAAACTTACCGCTGACGGCACATACAGCAACCTCTCAAAGCGTGAGCTCCTGCAGATCTCACGTCAGCGTGCAAAGCTGGAGAAGAACCTCGGTTCAATAGCAGACTTGACACGTCTTCCATCTGCTATCTTCGTTGTTGACGTTGAGAAGGAGCACATCGCAGTAAAAGAAGCACACCGTCTCGGCATACCAGTATTCGGTATCGTTGACACAAACGCTGACCCAAACAAGGTGGACTTCGCTATACCAGCCAACGATGACGCAAAAGACTCAGTAGAAGTGATACTCTCAGCATGCTGCGACGCTATCAACGAGGGTCTTCAAGAGCGCAAGATAGAGAAGGCAGACGAGAAAGCTGCCGCACAGCAGGAGGACCAGCCAAAGGCTACCGCTGAATAAAACAAACAGAACAGCAGTCCTGTTGCCCGGACTATCACGCCAAGACAATGGCCAAGACAGACGGACAACAGGGCTTCTGGATAAACAAACCACAAACATTAAAACACACAATGGCTATAACAATGGAAAGCATCAAGACACTGCGCACTATGACTGGCGCAGGTCTTGCTGACGTAAAGAAAGCTCTGACAGAAGCTGACGGCGACATGGACCGCGCCAAGGAGATACTCCGCGAGCGCGGACAGGCTATCGCAGCAAAACGTGGTGACCGCGAGACATCAAACGGTTGCGTACTCGTAAAGGCCGTGGACGGCTTCGCAGCAATGATTGCCCTGAAGTGTGAAACAGACTTCGTGGCTAACGGAGCAGACTATATCGCACTGACACAGGAAATACTCGATGCCGCTATCGCAGCAAAAGCCAAGGACCTGGAGGCAGTAAAAGAACTGACACTCGCCAACGGTCTGACAGTAGCAGCAGCCATAACAGAGCGCTCAGGCGTAACAGGCGAGAAGATGGAACTGGACGGTTACCTCTTCATCGAAGGCCAGAACGTATCTGTTTACAACCACATGAACAAGAACGTACTCTGCACCATGGTACAGACCAACAAGCCAGCAGAAGAGCAGGCACACGCTGTAGCAATGCAGGTAGCAGCCATGAAGCCAGTAGCCCTTAACCAGGAATCTGTGCCACAGGCAATAATAGACGAGGAAATAAAGGTCGCAATAGAGAAAACAAAGCAGGAGCAGGTTCAGAAAGCAGTAGAAAACGCACTGAAAAAAGCCGGCATCAACCCTGCACACGTTGACTCAGAAGACCACATGAAGTCTAACGTTGACAAGGGATGGATAACCGCTGAGGACGTAGAGAAAGCAAAAGAAATCATAGCAAAGACCTCAGAAGAGAAGGCAGCAAACCTTCCTGAAGCAATGATACAGAACATTGCCAAGGGCCGTCTTAACAAGTTCTTCAAGGACTCATGCCTGTTGAACCAGGAATTCATACAGGATAGCAAGATGTCTGTTGCCGATTACCTCAAAGCAGCAGACAAGGAACTGACGGTAATTGACTTCAAGCGTTTCTCACTTCAGGCAGACTAATAGAAGAATAACATATTACCCGTCGAAGGGCAAGGGCCATACAGCAATACAAAAAGCCACGGTCTGCCCCCAACGGCACAACCTAACGGTTATAAGTTATGGCTTATAAGTTATAGGTTCAAGAGCCACTACCGCTCAAAAGACCTACAACCTAACACCATAACTTATAACTTTTTTTCATCATATGAAAATATTTGCAGTGGGCATGAACTATGCCCTACACAATAAAGAAATAAAAAATACGTTATTACAACAGGGCGTTGGCCACGCTGACGATGACAGACAACGTGACCCAGTGATATTCACCAAGGCAGACTCCTCACTCATCAAGGACGGAAAACCATTCTTTATACCCGACCACCTCGGCAGAATAGACTACGAAACAGAACTTGTAGTGCGCATATCACGCCTCGGCAAGAACATCCCAGAGCAGTTCGCACACCGATACTACGATGCAGTGACAGTTGGAATAGACTTCACCGCCCGCGACCTCCAGAAAAGATTACGCGAAGAAGGACAACCGTGGGAAATAGCAAAGGGCTTTGACGGAGCAGCCGTAATAGGCAAATGGGTCAGTAAGGAAAGGTTCAAAGACATGAGAGGAATACGTTTCTCCCTTGACATCAACGGCGAACGCAGACAGGAAGGCTGCACCTGCGACATGCTGGCAAGCATAGACCGCCTCATAACCTATATCTCAACGTTCTTCACTCTCAAGACAGGCGACCTGCTATATACCGGCACTCCAGCAGGAGTCGGGCCAGTAAACATCAACGATCACCTTGAAGGATACCTCGAAGAAGACAAGGTTCTTGACTTCTGGTGCAGATAACAAGAGGCAGAGAAACACGCCGACAAGCCTCGAACACATGACAGACGGAGAGTAAACGAAGATTAAACACACTTGTAACGACAATGCGGAAACAACAGATCATAACGGGACTGGTAACGTCACTGCTGCTGAACACAACGGCGGCAGCACATGATTTTGTTGACCTCACATCATCACAGATGCGGATTGACACCATATTGCCCAAGATCTCACACTATATCACACTACCAGAGGGCTATCAGGACTCACTGTACACTGTCAAACTACTTTATCCAGAATACACCCCGCTGACCAGAAAGCAACGCAAGGCGTACCGTAAACGGACCGGAAAGAACACCGCTCCCAACACTCCTAAGATGACACTGACAACATATCAGGAACGCAAGAACGGTACACTCCGCATGGAACTCACACCGATTGTAACACACAACGACCGTCTTTGTTTCATCAACTCGTTCATGCCAGACGTCATTGCCAGCGCAGCAGCCACGACATATACAAGCACTCGCTCCACGGAGAACACACAGACATACGCCGACAACTCCGTACTCCGTGAGGGAGCATGGGCAAAAATACGCGTAACAACAACAGGAATACACCAACTCACAGCCGATATAATACGACAGGCAGGCTTCTCTGACCTGTCAAAAGTAAAGGTATATGGCTACGGAGGCGCACTGATACCAGACCGATTGACACAGGATTACCTCCGAGAACACGATGATCTAAAAGAAATAGCGACCTGCACAGTGGGCGGAGTAAAGTATTTCTATGCACAAGGCCCTGTCTCCTGGGACACGAACACAGCCGTAAGGCGTAACCGCAACTTCTTCTCTGACTACGGGTATTACTTCATCACCGAAGCAACCGATACCCCACTGAGTTGTTCAGAAGGAGAACTACTGCAACAAGTGACCAGTTCTCCCGATGCACATCACTACCTATACGAAAACGATAAGTACGCATGGGCAGAGATGGGGCGTAACCTTTTTGACGGAACGGCCATCACATCAAGCGCACCAATGACCGTCAACGTGGAGATACCAGCAGGTAACAGCACCGCAAACATACAGGTAGCAGTCTCTGCAGGAGCAGCAGCAACATACCGCATAACCTGCGCAGACAAGGAGAGCAACGGCTCATTCTCTTTCGGGGAATACTATAAAGCAGGCGTAAAAACAGCATCTTTCACCATCAACGACCTCACACCCTACACCGATGCCAGCACAGGTGTGGCACATATACCCGTTGTCATCAATGCCATCGGTGCGTCATCAACCCTCAGACTGGACTATGTCTCAGCCTGTTTCGACACACCTGCCACCCCTGCCCCACTCGCATCCGGCAACTATCCCGTAGCACAATACTACAAAAACATAACCAATCAGAATCACCATGCCGACACATCAGCCGACATTATTATCATAATCCCCACCTCACAGAAACTTAAAGAACAGGCAGAAAGGCTCGCCGAATGTCACAGGCAGTACGATGGCATGAGCGCACGCGTCATTCCCGCCGATGAGTTATACAACGAATTCTCAAGTGGTACACCTGACATGGCAGCATACAAACGTTACCTCAAGATGCTCCATGACAGGGCAACAGACAGCAAGGACATACCGAAACACGTATTATTGTTTGGTGATGCCGTATGGGACAACCGTATGTTGACCCTCACCTCGACCAAATACTCACCTGATGACTACCTGCTATGCTATGAAACAGAGAACTCCTACTACTCACCCAAGAGCATAGCGGCAGACGACTACATCACAGTGCTGCAAGACAACATGGCAATACACACTGACAGCAACGAGGGAACAGACACCAATTTGCAGTTCGACGTATCCGTAGGCAGAATACCTGTTACCCAAACAAGTGACGCAAAGGCCGTAGTTGACAAGATAATACACTACATAACATCATCACCTGCCGGCTCATGGCAAAACGAAATCATGTTCATCGGCGATGACGGAGACTACAACAGCCACATGGCCAACATCAACGCCAATGCTGATAACATAATAAACAGTGCGAGAGGCTATAACGTCAAGAAGGTAATGCTCGATGCATACGAACTCAAAAGCACCTCTGCTGGAAACACATACCCCGATGCTACAGCCACGATAAAGAAACAACAGAATGACGGTGCACTAATAATGAACTACGGCGGACACGCCTCCTGGGTGCTGCTGTCACACGAGAAACTGCTTGTTTTGTCAGACTTTGCCAACTTCAAGGGTACGAATTACTCCCTCTGGTTCACCGCCGGCTGCGAGACTGTCCCCTTTGACGCTACAACAAACACCCTCGGCGAGACCGCATTACTCAACGCTTCAGGCGGAGCCATAGCATTTATAGGCACTGTCAGAACCGTATATGAGAGCGACAACACGAAGATGGACAAGGCGTTCATGAAACACGCACTTGAATATGACAGCGAGGGTAACCCTCTAACCATCGGCGAAGCCATGCGTCTCGCAAAAAATGACCTTGTAAAAAACGGGCCATCAACAGGTGATATGAGTATCAACAAACATCATTACACCATCATTGGTGACCCAGCAATGCGCCTGGCACTGCCCAAAGACTCCGTTGTAATAGACTACATCAACGAGACAAGCACCACCGAAACCTGTTCCATAAAAGGCAACAGCACTGTCAATGTACGTGGACACATAGTACGAAGAGGCTCCGACAACACCGTAGTATCAGACTTTAACGGTACAGCCAACATACTTGTAATGGACAGCAAGCAGACTATCACCTGCCGAAACAACAATCCTGCCTCTGACAGTGATACACAAAAGTTCACCTATTACGACCGCCCCAGCACGCTATTCAAAGGCACCTGCAACGTGAAAGACGGCCAGTTTGCCTTCACCTTTAAGGTACCACGGGACATATACAATGACAATGGGACAGGTCTGATCACCGTTTATGCCATAGACCCAGACAAACGTATGGCCGCAAACGGCGAAAGTAGCAGTTTCATAGCCAGCGGTTGGGAAGACATTAACAACGACCTCGTAGGCCCTTCCATACACGCCTACCTCAATAGTCCCACCTTCTCCAACAACGATGCCGTTGGAAGGACACCCTTCTTTGTAGCAGAAATATCAGACAAGGACGGCATCAACACCAGCAGTTCGTCCATAGGTCACAACATGGAACTGGTGATTGACAAACAACCAGACATGACTTACGACCTGAGTAACAACTTCTTGTTTGACAATAACAGTTATACCACGGGCCAGACATACTACGTTATCCCCACTCTGACACCCGGCAGCCACAGTCTGTCATTCAAGGCATGGGATCTTTTGGGTAATTCCAACACCGTATCACTCGACTTCCGCGTGGTAAAAGGTATGCAGCCAGAGGTCTCTGACGTCTCCGTCGCTCCCAACCCTGTCACTGATGTCGCCACATTCTATGTAACACACGATATGCAGGGCAGCCAAGCCACCATCAACATAGATATTATAGACCCCTCAGGCAGAGTCGTTGACATACTCCAATGGGACGATGTCTTCTCTGAGACAAGCCCCACCACCACATACCGCTGGACCCCAAGCGGCATTTCACGAGGCCTCTATCTGTATCGAGTACGCGTCTCCTGCGACGGCAGCGACTTCGTATCAAAAACCAAGAAACTCATCATAGCACAATAAAAACATACGATAATGAAAAGACTACTGACAGTAACAATCACTCTGTGCCTCGCTATTCTCACATCATCAGCCGAGGAGGACAGGTATGACAGTTTCAACCCCGTACATACAGCACTCGTGTCACAGACCATAACGCCTGATGCCCGTGCCGGTGGCATGGGCGAAGTAGGTGCCGCAACAGACCCAGACGTGGCGTCACAGTATTGGAATCCCGCCAAATACCCTTTCTGTATCTCACGTGCCGGTGTCACAATGGGATACACACCGTGGTTGCGCCAACTGGTAAACGACATGAACATAGCCAACCTCACAGGCTACTACCGCATCGGGGACTACAGTGCCGTATCAGCATCAATGCACTATTTCTCCCTTGGCGAGGTATATATCAACTTCCCTGCCGACGGTACCACCGCATCAACAGAGACAACCACCACCAAGCCCTACGAGATGTCATTCGACGTAGCATACTCACTAATGCTCAGCGAGAAGTTCTCCATCGCTGCCGGAGTACGTTTCCTGCTCTCCGATATGTCATACACCCCAAACGAGGCGACCTCTGCCGCCACGGCGTTCGCAGCAGACCTCGCCTGTTACTACCAAAACTATGTCAACATAGGACAACGCGAATGTCAACTCGGACTGGGTTTCTACCTGCGTAACATCGGCTCAAAGATAACCTTCGGAGGTAGCGACCGTTCTGAATTCATACCCACCAACATGCGCCTCGGTGCATCACTGATGGTGCCTATTGATGAATATAACAAGTTCACCATAGCCGCAGACGCAAACAAACTCCTTGTACCCACATACCCGAAGAAGCGTGACGATGAAGACTATGACGCACGTCTTCAAAGCGACTACTACGACGTAGGCAGCATATCCGGAATGTTCAAGAGTTTCAGTGATGCTCCTAACGGCTTTAAGGAAGAACTGGAAGAGATACAGTGGAGCGTGGGTGCGGAATACACTTACAACGACCGTTTCAGCGTTCGAGCCGGTTATCACCATGAGGCAGAGAACAAGGGTAACCGTAAATACTTCACCGTTGGTGCAGGCTTCCGCATGAGTGCCTTCTCACTTGATGCGGGATACGTCATCGCCACTGCCAAGTCCAACCCCCTTGACCAGACCCTCCGTTTCTCTCTCAACTTCGACATAGACGGTATCAAGGACTTGTTCAACAGGAGATAACCCCCTGCCCCACACTCTCTGGCATCGTCAGAGAGGACATAACACCCCATAACAGCAAGGCTGGCGCAACGGGTTTGTCCCCTGTTGCGCCAGCCTTGCCTTATATTTCTTATCACACAACACTGTCAGGCGAAGCCTAATCCTTACGTTTCTATACCTTCTTGCCAAGGAAACATAAGGCCAGATACCTGTTCCTCTCAAGCAGCATCGTCACTCCACAGCATAAGACTGTTTCTACAACAGCCACCAAGATGACAAATATCACAGAGGCAACGCCCACAAAATCGGGTTTGGGAAGATAGTCTGAGAGGTGTTCCAACAGGTATATCTGCAAACAGTATATGCCCAGCGTCCTTGTGCCGACAGCATTCGTCATACGTGTGCTACCGCCTAAAAGTCTGAACAGCGTGATAAAAAACAGGCTGCCCGTCGCCCCTATCCAGAAGCGGTATGCCACTATTGCCATATCCTGCCAATCAAACGCCACACCGTCCTTCACCGTTATCCACCTGTAATGCGGATAGTCATACTCCACATTCCAGAACAATAACGATATGGCAAATAACAGGAACGATATGGGCAACAAAGCCTTGACATAGCGTTTTACAAGGTAATCATAATGGTTCAGGCAGAAGCCAAGCCACAGGAAGGGATATATCCTGAATATACCTACACGTGACACAGAAATCAAGATTATGGCAGGAACAAGTGCGGCAATCACGGTATTACGGAAAATGAGTTTGCTCACGCACGCCATCACAATGCTGGCGAACAGATATTTCAGAAACCACATATCCCCACCAAACACATATTGCCCGAAACTTTGTCCTCTGAGAATATCAAAGCGTGTAAGCAACGACACACATAAAGCGACTATCGAGAATGACAGCACGGGCATCAACAACTGTCGCGCCTTGCGCACAACAACCCTGTCAATACGCATATCAAGGAGTTTTGACAGGAAGTAGCCGCTTATCACCATAAACAACGGCATATGAAAGGAGTATATTGCGCCATACACCCCATGCATCCTGCCCGTGGTGTCATAGCACTGTATGGCGTGCCCCAATACTACACAGAAAATAGTAAAGGCTTTAAGATTGTCAAGATAGGCTATTCTGCCACCTGGAATAACGTTTGTTACAGTCATAATCACTTGTCTTTTCTTCCTTCTACCGCATGGCATCATTCACCCATTGCGGATAAACCTGCTGCAAAGTTAGAAAAAAAAACTTACTAATCCAAGCACAGGCACAATAAAAACTCTCTCTCCCCACAAGAAACACACATCCGTATGACCTTACAAAGGCATGGAGACAGAAAACTCGTTCTGCCGCGTTAAATCCCGTCTTGCCAGGAGATTTGCCAGAAATGAGGCTGCGCGCCCATATCGCACGTAAAGTGACAAAAACGCTATGGCTGTTTTCTGACAAACCTGCATCGGGCTGCAAAAGCAGTAAAAGGGTTGCTTTCACAATGCAATTAAGTGCTAATCACCATGCAAACAGCACCTGATTACTGCGTCCGCAACGCCATTTACCTCTACTAACAATGCTTTTTTTACACCGTAACAACGATACGAACATCAGAAAATCCACCGCATATCACAGTAAAAATACATATTTTAGCACGTATTACGGAAACTTTAACACTTCCTCACTCCGTGTTTTAACACACGCCACGAGGCTATAGACAATGTCCGATTAAGGTCTGCCGCCAAGCAAGGAAAAAGCCTGTCACATACAGGAAAACCGTCCTCCCGCCCATGCTTCCCAGCCACCATTCCCGCCCCCCGCACCATTTCTCAGTGAAACGAAGAAAAGAACCCAAAAGTTTGGCGGTTTGCAAAAAAAACACTACCTTTGCAAATATATCCAAAACAGCGGTATATAAAATGCGAAACAAGTATATAACATTCACATTATTCACCCTCCTGCTACTGTTCTCAGTGGCAGGATGCAGGAAGTCAGAGCCAACAGCAGAGGTTGCAGAGCCAGCGCAAGAGCCAGAATTCGTGGTAAAGAACGACTCGATGATTTACGGTCTCATTTGCGACGGCACGTCAGACTCTGTCATTGTGCTATGGCCTTTCAGCGGAGACCCAATGGTGTTGAACAGCATTGACGCCAAGCACAACAGGCGAATAATAGGCAATCTGGAGATAGGAGACTGGACAGGAGTGATGCTGAACGCCGAAGACAGCATGGAGGTGACCATGGCCGTGAACCTTGACCAGTTGAAAGGCACATGGACCTACCCCGTGATGCCCGTGATGAAAGACCTCCAGCACATGAGCAAACGTATGCAACGGCGCATGATGGCGAATATGCCCGACTCGATAAAAGCCACATACCTCGTGCCACGCGAATACGGTTTCACCCTCAAACGCCACAACAAGGCGCAGCCCGTAGGCTGGATAATGAGGTCAAACTCGCTGGAAGACGACTCGCCGGTGAAGTACCCCGAAGTAAAAAACTACAAACATTGGTATATGTCCAACGGCAGACTGTTGCTCATATCAGGTGAGAAAGCCAATCCAGAAGAGAAGACAAGGAAGCCCAACGTGGTTGACACACTGGACTTTGTGTTCATGGACACCGACTCGCTGGTGCTTACACAGGCAGGCAGGAGATACAGTTTCCACCGCAAGCAGAACGCCATAAAAGCCAACGAAGCAGCCGCAAAAGCCGTAGAGAAGCAGGATTCAGCAAACGACAAACTGAGACTAAACCGCTGATACACGCAGGAAGCAAACAAGAAACACATACAAAAACCAGAATACAACATACAGAAATGTCAAGAGTAATAATGATTGGCGCAGGTGGCGTAGCCACAGTCGCCGCCCACAAGATTGCGCAGAACGATGACATCTTCACCGATTTCATGATAGCAAGCAGGCGCAAAGAGAAGTGTGACGCCATTGTCAAAGCCATAAAAGACAAAGGCCATGGCAGCAAGATGAACATATCCACGGCGCAGGTTGACGCTGACGACGTAGAGCAGTTGAAGACCCTGTTCAACGAGTTCAAGCCAGAACTGTGCGTAAACCTCGCCCTGCCCTATCAGGACCTCACCATAATGGATGCCTGTCTGGCCTGCGGCGTAAACTACCTTGACACCGCCAACTATGAGCCCAAGGACGAAGCACACTTTGAATACTCATGGCAGTGGGCATACAAACAACGCTTCGAGGACGCAGGACTGACCGCAATACTCGGCTGCGGATTCGACCCCGGAGTGTCAGGCATATACACCGCCTACGCCGCAAAGCACCACTTCGACGAGATACACTACCTCGACATCGTGGACTGCAATGCCGGTAACCACCACAAGGCGTTTGCCACAAACTTCAACCCAGAAATAAACATACGCGAAATAACACAAAAAGGGCTCTACTACAAGGACGGAGAGTGGATAGAAACAGAGCCACTGTCAGTGCACCAGCCCATCACCTACCCCAACATCGGGCCAAGAGAAAGTTACCTCATGCACCACGAGGAACTGGAATCACTCGTCAAGAACTACCCGACAATAAAGCAGGCACGCTTCTGGATGACCTTCGGACAACAATACCTTACATACCTCGACGTGATACAGAACCTCGGAATGTCACGCATAGACGAAATGGAATACGAGGCACCACTGGCTGACGGCTCCGGCAAGACGGTGAAGGTGAAGATAGTACCGCTGCAATTTCTGAAAGCAGTGCTGCCCAATCCGCAAGACCTCGGTGAGAACTACGACGGCGAGACAAGCATAGGCTGTCGCATACGTGGCATAAAAGACGGCAAAGAGCAGACATATTACGTATATAACAACTGCAAACACCAGGAAGCATACAAAGAAACAGGTATGCAGGGAGTATCATACACCACTGGCGTACCAGCCATGATAGGAGCAATGATGTTCTTCAAAGGACTGTGGAGAAAGCCCGGCGTGTGGAACGTAGAGGACTTTGACCCAGACCCTTTCATGGAACAACTGAACAAACAAGGCCTGCCATGGAACGAAGTGTTTGGCGAAGACACAGAACTCGCTAACTAACAGCAGCGACCAAAACACAAAACCACGAAACGACAAAACAACAAAACCACTCATGGAGGAGAAAGAAGCAAAACTAAAAGCATTGCAGGCAGCAATGGCAAAGATAGAAAAAGACTTTGGCAAAGGCGCCATAATGAAACTCGGTGACGAGAGCGTAGAGAACGTGGAGGTGATACCCACAGGCTCACTCGGCCTCGACATAGCACTGGGTGTAGGCGGATACCCCAAAGGACGCATAATAGAAATCTACGGCCCAGAATCATCAGGTAAGACAACCCTTGCCATACACGCCATTGCCGAAACCCAGAAACTCGGAGGAATAGCAGCATTCATTGACGCAGAACACGCCTTTGACCGCTTCTATGCCTCAAACCTCGGAGTAGATGTAGATAACCTTCTCATCTCACAACCAGACAACGGAGAGCAGGCTTTGCAGATAGCAGACCAACTAATATCAAGTGCTGCAGTTGACATAATAGTCATAGACTCAGTGGCAGCACTCACCCCAAAAGCCGAAATAGAAGGTGACATGGGCGAAAACAAGGTAGGACTACAAGCAAGACTGATGTCACAGGCACTGAGAAAACTAACCTCCACCATCTCAAAAACAAAGACAACCTGCATCTTCATCAACCAGTTGCGCGAGAAAATAGGCATCACCTTCGGCAACCCAGAGACCACAACAGGCGGTAACGCGCTGAAATTCTACGCCTCAGTACGAATAGACGTGCGCAAATCCACACCAATAAAGAACGGTGAGGAAGTGCTGGGCAACCTGACAAAGGTAAAGGTAGTGAAGAACAAAGTGGCTCCACCGTTCCGCAAATGCGAGTTCGACATAATGTTCGGACAAGGCATTTCAAAGACAGGCGAGATACTTGACCAGGCCGTAACACGAAACATTGTGAAGAAAAGCGGTTCATGGTTCTCATACGGTGAGGCCAAACTGGCGCAGGGACGCGACGCCGTGCTCAAGTTAATGAAAGACAATCCAGAACTCTGTGAGGAACTTGAAGCAAAGGTAAGAGAGGCCATAGCCGAAGAAAAAGAAGACTAACAGGCAGAAAGCATTGACAATACAGGACAGATTCATACACTATACAAAGTTTGACACACAGTCAGCGGAAGACTCCGCCACGGTGCCAAGTACCCCGAAGCAACTACTCTTCGCAGAATATCTGAAAGAAGAGATGGAGGCGGAGGGGCTTTGTAATGTCGTACTCGACAACAAGGGATATCTGTATGCCACACTTCCCGCAAACACGGACAAGGCCATTCCCACCATAGGTTTTATCAGCCACTATGACACTTCACCCGACTGCTCAGGGGAAAACATCAAAGCACGCGTGATAAAACATTACGACGGCAGTGACATAGAACTGTCAGAAGGCGTGTGGAGCACAACAAAGAAATTCCCAGAACTGCTGTACCACATCGGAGAAGACATCATAGTAACAGACGGAACCACGCTACTCGGAGCAGACGACAAAGCCGGCATAGCGGAGATAATGCACGCCGTAGCATACCTCAGGCATCACCCTGAGATAGAACACGGCGAGATACGCATAGCATTCAACCCCGACGAGGAGATAGGTATGGGCGCACACCACTTTGATGTGGACACCTTCGCCTGCCAATGGGCATACACCGTAGATGGAGGAGACGAGGGAGAACTGGAATATGAGAACTTCAACGCCGCCTCAGCAACCGTCAACATAAGCGGTATCAGCGTACACCCCGGATATGCAAAAGGCAAAATGCACAACGCAGGACGCATAGCCACAGAATTTGCTGCAATGCTTCCGCAGGACGAGATACCCGAGGAGACAGAAGGATACGAGGGCTTCTACCACCTGACGAACATGACAGGAAACTGCGAAAAGGCACAACTGAACTACATAATACGCGACCACGACAGCAGCAAGTTCAGCAAACGGAAAGCCACAATGCAGCACACGGCAGAGAGAATAAACGAGAAATACGGAACGAAGGTGTGCGAGGTGACGGTAAATGACCAGTACTATAATATGCTGGAAAAAGTAAAACCCATGCAACATATCATCGACATAGCACAGAAAGCGATGGCAGAAGCAGGCGTAACACCCAAGGTACAGCCAATAAGAGGCGGCACAGACGGAGCGCAACTGTCATTCCGCGGACTGCCATGCCCTAACATCTTCACAGGAGCAGTGAACTTCCACGGGCCACATGAGTTTGCCTCTGTGCAGGTAATGGAGAAAGCCGCAAGGGTAATAGTCAACATAATAAGGACAACATGCACGGAATACCATCTCTAATACAGGACCTTGCACTGATACTTGTGACAGCAGGCATAGTGACACTTGTGTTCAAGAAACTCAAGCAGCCACTGGTATTGGGGTACATCATGGCAGGGTTCATAGTGTCACCAAACCTAAAATTCACCATGTCCGTGGTTGACAACGCCAACATAAGGGTGTGGGCGGACATAGGAGTGATGTTCCTGCTCTTCGCACTGGGTTTAGACTTCTCCTTCAAGAAGATTCTGAAGATGGGCATAGCACCCATCATAGCAGCACTGACAATCATCTTCTCCATGATGATGATAGGCATAACGATAAGCAGTGCGTTCGGTTGGTCAACGATGAACGGCCTTTTCCTCGCCGGAATGCTTGCCATGTCGTCAACAACCATAATCTACAAGGCCTTTGATGACCTTGGACTGAGACAACAACAGTTCTCCTCACTCGTGATGAGCGTACTGATACTGGAGGACGTTCTCGCCATAGTGATGATGGTTGTACTGACAACCATCGCCAAGGGAGGGTCAGGTGACGGAGAGCAGATGATGGCAAGCCTGCTCAACATAGTGTTCTTCCTTGTGCTATGGTTCGTTGTCGGTTTGTTCTTCATACCCATATTCCTGCGCAAGGTACGCTCACTGATAAACGATGAGGTGCTCCTAATCGTGGCATTAGCACTATGTTGTGGCATGGCAGTATGCGCCTCACTCGCAGGATTCAGTTCCGCCTTCGGCTCATTCGTAATGGGTAGCATACTGGCAGAGACCATAGAAGCAAAGAAGATAGAGAAACTTATAGAACCAGTAAAGAACCTTTTTGGCGCAATATTCTTCGTATCAGTAGGTATGCTGGTTGACATACAAGTGGTAATAAGCCAGTGGTTCCCAATAGTTGTCATCACCCTTGCCATCATCTTAGGGCAGAGCATCTTCGGAACATTCGGTTTTATGCTCTCAGGGCAGACGTTGAAAACCGCCATGCGATGCAGTTTCTCAATGGCACAGATAGGAGAATTTGCCTTTATCATAGCCTCATTAGGCCTTGCACTGGGCGTGGTGGCAGATTTCCTGTACCCTGTTGTGGTGACAGTATCAGTGATAACCACCTTCCTCACGCCATACATGATACGCGGAGCATTACCTATATATAATAGTATAGAGCGTCATCTGCCAAAAGTATGGATAAGCCGCATAAACAAAATATCAGACATCGCACCAACAAACATTGACCGTTCAGGGAACAACTGGAAACCATTGCTGACACAGATGGCAGTGAACACACTGATATACTCTGTACTCACCATAGCCGTCACATCGATAATGCTGACCTTTGGCGAAGACTTCATAACGAGCATCATACCCGAAAACATTGCCCAACCACTGTGCGCCGTGCTGACAATACTATTTGCTGCACCCTTCCTGCGTGCAATGGTGATGAAGAAAAACAAGAGTGAGGAGTTCAAAGCATTATGGACAGGCAGCCGCCACAACCGTGCCCCACTGGTATTCACCATCATAGCACGCGGCGTACTCGCCATAATATACATATTCTATATATGCAATCACCTGCTGGACTACTCTAACTCCGTCATCATATGCATAGCCATAGCCGCCATATCAGCCATTATCTACTCACGAAGCATGAAGAACAGCAGCATACGTCTGGAACGATTATTCATACAAAACCTGCGCTCAAAAGAAATAGCCGCACGCGCCTCCGGCAAAAGGCGGCCACTGTTTGAGGGACGACTACTTGACCGTGACATACACATAGCAGAGGTAGAAGTGCCGCAAGACACACTATGGGCAGGCAAGACACTGGCAGAACTGAACCTTGCAAAGCGCTACGGAGTGCACATAAGTAGCATACACCGTGGCAGACAGCATATACATATACCCTCAGGCAGCGATATGTTGTTTCCCGGAGACAAACTGCGCGCCATAGGAACAGACGAGCAACTCACCATGCTCAACACAATATTGCAGCAGGAACAGGTGCCAGACAACATGGAAATAGAGAAACACGACATGCAACTACGCAGTTTCGCAATAAGAGAAGGCAGCATACTGATGGGCAAATCACTAATTACCAGCGGTCTAAGAGATAAGTACAACTGTATGCTTGTAGGCCTGGAAGAAGGAGAAGATGCCCTATCCACTGTCTCGCCCACATACAAATTTGAGGCAGGTGACATACTTTGGATAGTGGGTGAAGACGTTAACATAAAACGACTTGCAGAAGAAATATAACCATAAGACAGAATAATAACCATAAAAACAAACCTAAAAACAATGAAAAAGAACCGTAACTCATTCAGTGGTTCCATGGGCTTTGTCCTTGCAGCGGCAGGAAGTGCCGTCGGACTTGGCAACATTTGGCGATTCCCTTTCCTCGCCGCACGTGACGGAGGAGGCCTGTTCCTCCTTGTTTATATTATCCTTACCGTGACATTCGGCTTCACACTACTCATCACAGAGGTAGCCATTGGCCGTCGTTCCGCACAAGGTCCGTTGACAGCATACGGCTTCTTCCACAAAGATTGGAAGTTTCTCGGTATGTTCTCCTTCATCGTTCCATTTATCATCTATCCCTACTACTGCGTGATAGGTGGCTGGGTACTGAAATACCTATATACATACGCCACCCTTGACTATGAAAAGTTATGCGGTGACGGGTACTTCGGGTCATTCATCTCAGCACGCTGGGAGCCTATAATCTTTATGACAATCTTCGCCCTTGCCTGCTTCTATGTGGTTTACAGAGGTGTAGAAAAAGGCATAGAGAAGTACTCACGCATCATCATGCCATCGCTTGTAATCCTTGTAATAGGCATTTCCATCTACTCATTAACTATCTCATACACCACGCCCAGCGGCATAACACGTACTGGTTTGCAAGGAGCGACAGTATATCTCATACCTAACTTTGATGGAATCACACTGCGTAAGTTCCTCATGGTGGTGCTTGACGCCATGGGACAGTTATTCTATTCCCTCTCCATAGCAATGGGAATAATGATAGCATACGGCTCATACATGAAGAAAGAAGTAAACCTTGGCAAGGCGGTTGACCGTATAGAAATATGTGATACAGCCATAGCAATACTGGCAGGACTTATGATTATCCCCGCCGTATATGTATTTATGGGCACAGAGGGAATGTCCGCAGGACCAGGTCTCATGTTCGTTGCACTACCAAAGGTATTTGAATCCATGGGATTTGCAGGCGACATACTCGGCCTTGTATTCTTCATCATGGTATTATTCGCTGCTGTCACCAGTGCTGTCTCTATTCTCGAAGCCATCACAATCAGCATGATGGACAAGTTTCAATGGACACGTCGTAAAGCAGTTATCATCATGGCAGGCTCTGGATTTATCCTCTCTCTCGTGGTATGTCGTGGATATAACGACTGGTACTTTGAACTTCCACTGCCTAATGGGGCTGTGGCACAGATACTTGACATATTCGATTACCTCAGTAACAATATCCTTATGCCTATCGTTTCCATCTGCACCTGCATACTATTCGGTTGGATTGTCAAGCCAAGACTGCTCATAGGGGAGATGAGATTGAACGGATATGCCTTCCGCCGCAAGACACTTTACATCATAATGCTACGCTATGTAGCCCCTGTTCTCCTTGCAATACTACTGCTCGGAGCATTCGGATTATATTGATTCCACCACAGGTTACAACATAAGGAAAAAGCCTTCCGACTATCATCGGGAGGCTTTTTTCACGCATTTCCTTTGCAGAATAAAAACTTTTTCGTACATTTGCAGGCAGAATAAACGCTACATTACTATGGCACTTAACATAGACAAGAACCTGAAGACATATTACAGCATCAAGGAAGTAGCCAAGATGTTCTCCCTAACAGAGTCCACCCTCCGTTATTGGGAGACGGAATTTCCATTCCTCAAGCCCCGTACCACCGCCAACAACGTAAGGCAATACACGGAGAAAGACATTGAGGAACTGCGTTACATACACAACCTTGTAAAGGTGCGTGGCTTCAAAATCGCTGCCGCAAGGAAGATTATAAGCACCAATCGCGATGGTGTTGACAAGAGCACAAAAGTGCTTGAACAACTGATTGACGTAAGATCACAGTTACAGGAACTGAAAGACGCACTTGAAAAGATAGTTTAGCAGTTTGGCTGCTTGGCCATTTTGCCGTTTTGTCAAATGTCAAAAAAACTCTGTTGGCATAGCAATCATACGACAAAATAACCGAAACACCAGACTTCCAAACACCAGATAACTAATCAACCAGATAACAAAACCACCAAACAACTAACACTATGTACAGCGATCCCAAAGACTGTCTCTATTGTACTAACAATGAGACCCTGCACAATCTTATGATTGAAATAACGCATTTGCGTGTCTCCCGTGTCTTCCTCTTTAAGGAACAAACCTACCACGGACGCTGCCTTGTTGCCTACGATGGGCACGTCAACGACCTCAACGAGCTCAACGACCAGCAGCGCAACGACTTCATGGCAGACGTGGCACAGACTACGCGAGCCATGCAGAGGGCGTTCAACCCAGAGAAAATAAACTACGGAGCGTTCTCAGACACACTCTCACACCTTCACTTCCACCTCGCACCAAAGTATAAAGGTGGCCCAGACTACCCCGGACTGTTCCGCATGAACCCAGGAGAAGTTTATCTCTCAGACGAGGAATACAAGGAGATGATAGAGAAGATAAAGGCAAACCTGTAACAGGAGGGATGCCAACAGCAGGTTACAGACTATCGGTTTAGGACATCAGGACATGGTAAAACACCTGTCAGCAAGTTACGAACAACCGATAATCTGTAACCTGCAGTTTTATAAAGCGTCACAATACAGCATATCACTAACAATGCGGACAAGATTCTTCTGCATAACAACACTCTTTGCCGTACTACTCGCAATGACATCATGTGAGAAGATTGATGCCGACGACCTTAACACTTCGGGAAACAAAGACACCGTTTCTGACAGCAAAGATAACTCTGACAATACCTCTGACAATACTGATTCCAACGACGGAAGCATACCTGCCATACCGTTACAAGAACTCCCTGACGGCACGCTCCTATTCCCCTCAGACGCCCACGCCACTGCTATCACCACCGCAACAGACGACGGTAACAAGAATGTCCTGCTCATATCGCTACACGAGTGGAACGGGATTATACTGTCAGACGGCGCCAGCAGTGGTGCAAAGGTTGTGCAAATGGCAACTAAATACAGGGAAGGCAACCTGACAGGGTGGCGAATACCCACGAAAGACGAGGCAAAACAGTTGCGTGAAACGCTATACGGCTACAAGGAAGGTTCAGCGAATTACCTCAGCAAAGAGTTGGAAACACTCAACGAACAAATAACTTCCTTTGGCGGAAAGCCACTGAGAGCATGGCAGATAAAGACCAGTTCCCCCGCATACCGCTATCTCTGCAACAATGCAGAACACTCCTTCTCACTGCTGAAAAATACCAACATTACAGAAATCGGTACAAAGACAGAATACAATCTACGATTGGTTAAGGATACCATTATTGCTAACCAATAAGGAATCAGCGTACCGACACACACCAATCCCCTGCGCCTCATAACAGAAAAAGATAGAGACATAGCCACAACAAGAGACAGAACCATGATGAAGTTATACCCCCTGCTATTCAAGCCAAACCTGCATACCATCGTATGGGGCGGTAACCGCTTGATTCCTTACAAAGGCCTTAATGCGCAGACACTCCCTACTGGCATCACCCCTGACACTCCCATCGGCGAGAGTTGGGAGGTTTCCGCCGTAGAATCAAGCCCGTGCATCATTGCCAACGGACCGCTGAAAGGGCGTGACCTCATCAGTGTGGTAGAGGAATATGGGGCCGAACTGCTGGGCGAAGCGGTATATGAACAATACGGAAACAAACTGCCACTGCTGGTAAAGTTCATTGACGCAAGAAAAGACCTCAGCATACAGGTTCATCCCGATGATGCTCTTGCCGCACGACGACATGGTAAGTTCGGCAAGACAGAGATGTGGTACATCATCGATGCAGAGCCAGGCGCCTGCCTGTATGCAGGCTTTAAGGGCAGCATCACGCCCTACGAATACCGCAAACGCGTAGAGGATGGGACAATCTGTGACGTCCTCGCCCGTCACGAAGTACACCCTGGAGATGTATTCTACATACCGGCTGGCCGCATACATGCCATCTGTGGAGGCATAATGCTGGCGGAAGTGCAACAGGCAAGTGACGTGACATACCGCATCTTTGACTATAACCGTCCTGGCCTTGACGGCAAACCGAGAGAGTTACACACAGACCTTGCTGCCGAGGCAATAGACTTTCACGTGGAAGATGACTACCGAACACATTATGGTGACACCACCGAACGCGCGGCACAGGTGATAGACACTCCCTTTTTTGACGTGAGGGTGATGGACATCAACGAACCCTTCCACCGTAACCTCGTCAAGTATGACTCGTTCATAATATCTGTTTGTATCAAGGGTGGGTGCAGAATATCCATGCGAGGATATACCGGAGAGCAACAGACGGTGGAGATTCCCGCAGGAAATTCATGCCTCATTCCTGCTGCCATCGCTGATTATGACATCATACCGCTATCTCCTACCACACGAATACTTGAAGCACACATCGACCGGAAGAACCGTTCGGCACTGTCATCGTTCACACGTTTCCTGCATATCACACGCAAGTAACGCCGCCTACGCAGGTTGCCATGACGGCAGGGGAAGCATTAGCAGAATTTCATTTACAACATATTACCACAGAAGGAGGGTGTACCATAAACATAATTCTTTATGTTATATGATACACCCCATTATTGTTTTACAAGTTATTTCATGTCGGTCATTAGACCACAGACAACCCCCTTCACCTTACTACAGCGGCTTTTCTGTTCCTTTACGCTCCGCTTCGTCTTGCCATAGGCTGCTATGCCTTCGGTGGAGCATGACACAGTCTGGTACAGATACAGGCAATTACGGGTTATCCGTTATCGTTATCAATGAACCGTGCATAGTCTTTTGCAAGCAAAGCGCAGGCGTTTTCCCTCCAAAATACTATGTGCTTACCCACGTTTAGAATCGTCTTCCTCCGCCGCCAGCGCCGCCTTGGAATCCGCCTCCACCACGTTCTCTAAAGCCACCTTGTGGTGCTCCCTGCGGTGCATCGCCTCCTTCACGACGTTGCTGACGTGCCATCTTGCCGCCAAAGGCATTGAAACGGTAGATGACATGGAACATGGCGTAGTTGTTTATTGAGTTATAATACACGTCTGAACGCTGTGTTGCTGATATCATACGTGAGAATGAACTCTTCTGTTGCAGTATGTCATACAGTTGCAGGGACAGCGTTAGAGGCTTGCCTTTGAGGAGACTCTGTGACAGTTGGGCATTCCACACAAACTCGTTGGTATTCATTGACGCATCACTGTATCCTCTGCGTGACTGCATGTGTGCCCCAGTAGAGAAACTCATGCCCCAGGGCGCATTGACGGTGATATCCGTTCCGTAATTGAAGTCCCACGTATCGAGGTTGGCATTGGGCTGCAACTTGTTACGACTTATTGAGTATGTCACGTTGCCATTAAGTTCTACCTCAAGCCATGAGTTACGGTAACTGAAGCCAAGACGTTCTGATATGCCTGTGGTGCGGGTGTAGTTCTTTTCTGTTGTCTTCGTCTCGTTGAGGAAAGTGTAACTTACTCGGTTGTTGTAATTCAACTGTGTGAATGAGTTTGCGCTCCATACTCCCACGGTGTCAAGCGAGGTATTGTACATAAATGCGGATCTAACGTTCCAGTTACCGTTTATATTCATTGGCTGTGTGGTACGTCCGCCGTTGCTGGGGTTATACGTCACCATTGTTGACACGCTGTTCCTTGTGGTCTGGAAATCAACGAATGCCATTATTGCATTCTGCCTGTGCTGTATGTAGTTGTTGTATTCAAGGAAGAACCTGTTAGTGAATGATGGTTTTAACTCTGGGTTACCCTTGGATATATTCAGCGGGTCTGTGTCGTCGGTAATGTCCAAGAGGTCGGTCATTGACGGCTGATCGGTGCTTCCGCGGTAGTTTAGGCGCAGGTTTTTCTGCTTGTTGAAACGGTAGCGGAAGTCGAATGTCGGTGTGAAGTTGCACACTGAACGTCTTGTTTTGGTGTCTATTCCCAGATGTTTGTAGTGTAGTTCTGAACTCTGCGGCTGCAGCATTACGCCGAAGTTGAGGTTATAATTGTTGGTGGTGCGGCGCAGGGTGAGTTCTATCTCGTGTATGTAGTTGTCATATTCTGTATACTTGCTCTGGATGGTGTCGAGTTCGTTTTCCAGCGGATTTGCCTCTGTTACAAAGGGGTTAAGGTATGATGCAAAGTTACGGTAGGTTGGAATGATACCGTCTCCGAAGTTGGCAAATTGGCTGAAGTCATACGTTTGTCTGTCACTCTTACGGTTCTGGTACTGGTATTGATAGCGCAGTTGCAGGAAGGTAGCGAGTGCTATGGGCTCACTGTACGTTGCTGTCAGGCGGTATGTATTGTTACTGTTGGGGGTTACGTTATATCTGTTGCGATAGTACAGTGAGTCTTCCGTGGTTGGTCGGTACAGTGTCACGAACTGTGTTGACAGGCTTTCGGAGTCACCGTTGGTGTGTGCGTATCGTCCTTGCACGGTGATGTTGCGTCCTTTGTCTGACAATCGTCGTGAAATGGTGGCTTGTATGTTGAAGTTTGTGTTTGTCCCGTATGAGAGGGAGTTATTTTCTCTTCTGTTTACGAGTATTGAGTCGAGTGCCCTTGTTGGGTCGGTACCCTGCTGTTCCTTGGAGTATTGATACAGGGCTTCGTTGAGTTGCGCCATTGATGCGGCGTCAAGTGGGTCAGCCACGTATGCTCCTGTGTATGGGTTGACGGTGGTGTATGGGTCTTGGTTGAACGAGGCGTTGGAGTTCATGGAGCGTGAATCGCTGGTGGAGGTGCTGAGATTGGGGCGCAACTGTATTGTGGTCAGCGTGTCAGGCTTCCATTCTAATCGTCCGTTGATGTTCCATGAGTTGTTGCGTGAGTAACTCTGTGAGCGTCCATTAGAGAATGATCCTACGGTTGAGACGAAGTTTTCGCTTGCCGTTGTGGTGGCGTTGTCGTTGTCTCTGTGGTTCCATCTCACTGAGAAGTCGGCTCGTATCTTGTTTTTTATCTCGTAGTTGTAGTTCATTCCCAGCATCTTTGCCGCCATAAGGCCGTTGCCTCCTCCTCCGCCGCCGCGTCCTCCGGTGCTGAATCCTCTGTCTCCCGTGTTGTTGGCATTAGCGAAAAACATCAGTCTGCTGTTGTCTTTCATGTACGCAAACATCATGCGCTCGGCGTAACGTGAACTTGTTCCTGCTGCGAGGTCTGTGTTGATTAGTGTTCCTTTGTTCATGCCTCGCTTGATGTTGAAGTCAAGTACGGTGCTTTCTTCGCCGTCGTCTATTCCTGTCATCTTTGAGAGGTCACTCTTTTCCTGATATGCTTTCACCTTATCTACTATGGCGGTGGGGAGGTTTTTGAGCGCGGTCTCGGTGTCGCCGGTCATAAATTCCTTTCCATCTACCATTATTTTCTTCACTTCCTTACCGTTGATGGTTATTTTTCCGTTATCGTCTATCTGTGCTCCCGGCAGTCGCTTTACGAGTTCTTCTATCACGGAGCCTTCTGGAGTACGGTATGCTGCGGCGTTATATACGAAGGTATCTTCCTTCACCACCACCTTTGCTGCCACACCGTTGGCAATGACCTCCTTCAGCATCACGGCGTCTGTCTCCATGCTTATCTTGCCGAAGGCGAAGTTCTTGTCCTCGCTGATGGTTACATTGCGTACTATTCCCTTATAGCCTATGGTTGTCATCTTGATGATGTACCTGCCGTTTTCGGGGGCTATGAGGCTGAACGCACCGTTCTCGTCGGTGACGGCACCAGCCACATAAACGGAGTCTTTGGCTTTCAGCAACTGTATCGTTGCCTGTAATACGGGTTCTCTGGACTCCTTGTCAAGCAGTGTTCCTGAGATTTTTCTTTCTTGTGCCAATGCTGTCACAGCGGTGCAGAGTATCAGCATCATGGCGAAAAGGGTCTTTTTCATATACTTTTATTTACTCGTTTCCCGTCGTTTGTTCTGGGGTATTACGTTATCTATGACGTTGCTGCGCATGAAAAGTTTATTGTGTAACTTTATTTTTTTTCGCTTTTTTTTGCTGATGTAGATTTTTCCTGTCTGCCATTAATACGCAATATGGTGCTGATTACATTGCAATCAGGTGCTTATCTCAATGTAATCAGCACCAGATTACACTCTGTTTAGGTGCTAATTGTGACGGCTGTGCCGCCTTATGTCTTTTTCCTGACTTCATCACTTTTTTGCGCCATCATATAGCGCACAATGATAATCAGCGAGTTACGTAAAATTATTGGGTGGTTTGGGTGGCGCAAGCGAAAAACGTGTACCTTTGCACC
>JALFNY010000115.1 GCA_022774105.1 Prevotella sp. | reverse complement strand
ACAAGACGTGTTACTATATTGTCAAGTGTTGCTTCTAAGGAAGCGGGGCGCAAGCGGAAGTCGGCGTAGGGCAGTTGGCGTCCTACGGTATCTACGTCATACTTGAAGCGCACGTGCCACCTGCGGGCAACGGTCTGCATAACGTCGTGCAGGGAGCGTGTGTAATGGTGGGCATAGTCATTTTGTGCTTGTGACTGTAAACCGAGGGCTAAGGCCACGCTCACGGCAAATATGGTTGATTTTTTCATAGTTGATTCTTGTTTTGGCTTTATCGGGTGTTTGTACATTGACGTGAAGGGTGCTGTTACTTATTCTCCATTCTACTGTTACTCGGCCTGCCGTGGCTTGTGCTGTTGCTCTTGCCCACGTGAGGTCACCGACGGGTGTGGGTGATATGATGATGCTGTCGCCTTGCAGGCGTAGCCCGGCAAAGTCTTGCATGAGGTGGTTGTTTATGTGCCCGAGCATGAAGTGGTTGCGTGAGGCTCCCTGGTCAGGATTCCATTGCTCGGTGAGTGTTGTCATTCCCTTTGCTAACTGTGCTCCGTATCCGGGCACGTCACGGTGGTTCAGCATCTTATATAGCAGTTCTGCGTGACCGCTGTTGATTAGTGCGCGGAAGAGATACATAGTGCCTATGTCGCCGGTGGTCAGTCTGTCACCATGCCGATGTATGTCTGCCACGAGGCTGTCTATTACTGCCTGTCGTGTGCCGAGGGGGTAAAGTCCCATTTCAAGGGCTATGGCGTATGCTGTCTGGCTTTGTAAGGGGAAGGTGTTTATGAAGGCCTGTTTTATGGAATCGGCACGGGCATCGAGGCCAACCATCTTGGTCCACAGGTAATAGTGTGCCGTACTGACAAGTGGCACGGTGGTGTTACGGGCAAAGCCTGCCTTCCACGGCCCGTAATCATACCAGTCTCCCAGGCCTTGTTTTAATATGTACGAACTGTCTCTTGTGGCAAGATAATTGACGTAGCGGAGCATCTGGGGCTTATATTTCTTCACCAGCGTATCGTCGCCGTAAAAGTCTTGATATATAAAGGGTAAGGCAACGAGTGCTCCTCCCCATTCGGGGGACTCCTGGAATGGTGGTGCCCAACTGCCTTCAAACTTTATATACTCTGGTGCTATCTCTGGCATTGAACCGTCAGCGTGTTGTGCATCGGCTATGACTGTCATCTCTTGTTCTATCATACGACGACAGTCGTAGTTGTGCATCAGCCCAGAGGCGTTCAGCCAGTCTTGTTCTAACCACCCGAGTTTCTCACGGTGTGGGCAGTCAGTCCACACGCTGTGCCAATTGCTACGTATGGCGCGGTCTATGATGTGGTATGTTTCGTTGAGCAAAGGGTTAGAACACTCAAAGGAACCGGTCTTAGGTGCTGAGTTATATACGAAACATGAGGTTAGACTTTCTATTACTGGTAACTGCCGGGGATTGTCGTCGCCCTCCATTACGGCTCCTTCCACCTCTATATATCTGTATCCGTAATAGGAGAATCGTGGGTGCCATGTCTCTTGTTGGCCATCACCTTTCAGCGTATATGTATAGTAATGGTGACGTCCTGTCTGCCGTTGGTTTACCTTACCGTCCTTTATTGTTTCTCCAACAATGAGTTTTATTGACTGTCCGCGCTTGCCACGGACTGTTATCTCAGGGAATCCTGAGAGGTTCTGCCCCATGTCATAGAGCGTGGAAGATAGTCTGTTGGCTATGCCGTACCGCTCCATTATCTTCACGGGTTCTGAGAGTTGCTTCTGCAATGTGCCTGTAGGAGGTGTCTGTATTGTGACTGTCTGCCAGTCTGTCTTGGCGGCTTTTTCCATTGGAGCATAATAATCTTCGCCACCATAGATGCTGTTGAACACTATGGGGCTTTTGCGCCACCTCCACTGTTTATCGCTGACAACGGTGGTAGTAGTGCCGTCAGCAAAGGTGATGTCAAGGTTAAACAGTAGCGTGAGAGGACCGTAAGAGGTCTTTAATTTATGGTATCGCACTCCTCTTTCATGGTAAAACCCATTACCCAGCAGCACCGAGACGGTGTGCCGGCCTCTTGTCAGCATAGAGGTAACGTCTCTTGTGTTGTAAAAAATGGTTTTGTTATAGTCGCTCCACGCTGGCGACATAAGGTCATGGCCTACCTTCCTGCCGTCTATGTATAACTCATAGAACCCCAGTCCGCAGATGTTTACCGTAGCAGACCGTACGTTTTTGGGACAACGTAGGTCGCGGGTTATGATGATACTGCGGTCAGCAAGTGTGTCGGTGACGTTGTCTGTTGCTCCTATCCACTGTGAACCGATGAACGGCGCGGGGGTATCAGCATTGGTGATAGTGGCTGTAAAGAGCAGGAGGAGGAAGAAAAGGAGACGCATGGTTGGTGGTTTTGTGGTTTTTTTGCTTGGTAGTTTAGATATGAGTGAGGAATGATGAGTGAACAGTTATTGTCTGTGGAAAGCGTCACTGCATGCCGGGCAATTAGTGAAGAAATCACAACTCTTAATCTATCACCTCCTACTCTTTATCAAGTTGATTAGTATCTCCTCCGTTACTCGGAAGATTGTACCGTGCTTATGCTTTGAGGGTACACTGACCTTTGCTGACACATCCTTGAAACTCTTAAAGTCTTTTGTGTATGAAGCACCAAAGTCGTAATTGCCATAACGGTCATAATATATTAGGTATCCACCATAACCAAAGGCGTTTTCGATAGGAAGTTCTACAACAGTGGGTCCCTCTGTCAATTCGCTTGTGAACGATGCTGATGGAGAACTCCATGGTCCGTGGGCATCCTCAGCAAACGCCACCTTTATGTTACGGTTGCGACGGGTGTTGTCCTTGAACACCATTACATAGTCTTTATCCGCACGTTCCAGTATGGTTGCGTCTATACTACTGAATCCCGGGTCATAAAGCAACTTGCCCTTGGTGAACGTTTTGAAATCTTTTGTAACAGAATAATAAAGGCGGTGATTGTTCTTGTGCTCCTCCTCTCCATCTGGGAACTTCCCTGGTACACACGAAGCCCATACCACCATAGCCTCTCCCCTGTCTGCATCCCAAAACAATTCTGGTGCCCATACATTCACAGTGGTGGAATCTTGCATGACTTCTACGAGGCGAGGCTCACTCCAATGTATCAAGTCCGTACTCTCTGCATAGCCGAATCCCTTGTCTCCCCGCCAACTACTTGTCCACACAAGACGGAAG
>JALFNY010000161.1 GCA_022774105.1 Prevotella sp. | reverse complement strand
AAGATAATGCCCGGTCTCAACGCCTCTTTCGTTGATGTAGGATATGAAAAAGATGCTTTCCTGCACTATCTCGACCTCGGTCTTCAGTATTCTTCATACGAGAAATACCTTAAACAGGTGGAGAGCGACCGCAGGACGCTTTATCCTTTCAGCAAGGCCTCACGCCTTCCTGACCTACCAAAAGAGGGCTCTGTATCGTCATATCTCACCGTTGGTCACAACGCACTTGTGCAGATAGTCAAGGAACCCATCTCCACCAAAGGGCCGCGTCTTACTTGCGAATTGTCGTTTGCTGGCAGATACCTCGTGCTTATGCCTTTCGGCGAGAAGGTAAACGTTTCTTCCAAGATAAAGAGTGGTGAGGAGAGAGCACGTCTGAAACAACTCATCATGTCATTCAAACCCAAGAATTATGGTGTGATAGTGCGCACTGTTGCAGAGGGCTTGCGTCTGGAAGAGTTGAGGGAGGAGTTTGAACTGCTCAGGAAACGATGGGAAGATACCATAACGCGTGCTCAGAAGGCTACTACATATCCTCATCTTGTGTATGAAGAGACCAGCCGCGCCGTGGCATTGCTGCGCGACCTTTTCAATCCAACATACGAGAATATATACATCAACGACAAGGCTGTTTATGAGGAGGTGCAGCAATACGTGCGACAGATTGCCCCTGACCGCATGGGAATAGTGAAGTTATACACGGGCAAAGTGCCTATCTTTGACAACTTCAACGTTACCAAGCAACTCAAGTCAGGTTTTGGTAAGACCGTGAACTACAAGCACGGGGCATACCTCATCATCGAGCACACGGAGGCCATGCACGTTGTTGACGTAAACAGCGGCAACAGGGCACGTGGTGTGAACGGGCAGGAGGCCAATGCACTTGATGTGAACCTTGGAGCGGCTGATGAACTTGCACGCCAACTGCGACTGCGTGATATGGGCGGTATAATCATTGTTGACTTCATAGACATGAACCTTGCAGACGACCGTCAGATGCTCTATGAAAGAATGTGCAAGAACATGCAGAAGGACAGGGCACGCCACAACATCCTCCCTCTTTCAAAGTTTGGCCTCATGCAGATTACTCGTCAGCGTGTGCGCCCAGCCATGGATGTGAGGGTTGAGGAGACCTGTCCTACCTGTTTTGGTAAGGGTACGATAAAGCCAAGTATTCTCTTCACTGACTTGTTGGAGCAGAAGATTAGTTATCTTGTAAACAAAGTAGGTGAAAAGCGGTTCATTCTCTATGTGCATCCCTTTGTGGCAGCATATATAAACAAGGGCTTTATAAGCCTCAAACGCCGCTGGCAGATGAAGTATGGCTTTGGGGTAAAGGTCATAGCCTCGCAGGAACTGTCATTCCTTGAATACCGTTTTTACAATAGGGACGGGGAGTTCATTGATATGAAGCAGGACAGTGACGAATAGGTCATCGTCTGCCTACACAGTAATCAGGTGCTAATCACTCTGTAATCAGGTGCTGATAATATAGTAAAAGACCGCTGACAACAATGTTATCAGCGGTCTTTTACTTTTCTTTCCCCTTGCAATCACTGTTCCAGGGGCATGAAAACGTATATTAGTAGTCCTCATCTCCGTCACTGATGTCAGCGGCATCGAGCGACAGTGAGTCTGGGTCTTCCTCTACAGTAGTACGATAACTTTCCTCTGTCAGCGTCTCATCGTCGAGTTCCTCATCATCGCTGTCAAAGTAATCGTTACTTGCTTCATCCTCATCCTCGTCCTCGTCATCATCTCTACTGCCAGATATTTCGTCCTCAATTGTCAGACGTGGCTTTATTGCTGCTGGCTTTACCTTAGCAAATATGGCTTCTATCCATCCGCCTTTCTGTATTTCCAGCACCTCATAGCCGTCGTTTACCTTTATCTCATACAGCCCTCCGGGTTTGTGCAGACGGTCCTTCGGCAAAGTAGTGGTTGATATATCGAACCCGCTTTCTATAATATCCTTTATGCTTTGGTTAAGGCTATCCCAACCTCCACCGAAGTTTCTGTTGATAACCTCCAGCAGTTTGGCGGCAGAGATGTGGTGTATATTCTCGTAAGTAAGGTCTGTAACGTGGTTGATAGGTCGTTTTTTTATGGCCCATTTCTGGTCTTTGTCCTTCACAGGTATCACGCCTATACGCATTCCCCGCTCTTCATACTTCTTCAATATCTCAGGTTTGTCCACCTTTATCTCTTCTATATAGAACGCTGCGCTGATAATGTCAAGGTAGTGCTGCGCGTGTTCTGCCACGGCATCATCCTTATCTGGCCTCGCCCACATCATAAAAATGTCGGTCTCTTGTAAATCCCATACATTACCCTTTGTCAATCCTCTGAGTGTTTTTGTCTTGCTTTCCTTCATAAATCTATTGTTAAAAAAGTGGTGCAAAAATACTACATTATTTTCTTTGCAGCAAATTTTCTGCTATATTTTTATGGAAGACACGTTGTTTTAGTGACTTATTCGTCTATCCATCTTACTTTTATGACACAGACACGTATATTTTGGTCCTCTGTATCATTGCATACCTTTGCGATGTGCCAGTCACCGGGAAAGAAGATAAAGAACTTATCTGGCGTGGAGTCATAGAACTTTGTACGCTCCTTGTCATACTTGTAATGTATCACGTCAGGACGGTATTTGCTGTTAGGCGTTGATGTTACATGATCTATTATGCCGAAACGCTCGGTTCCCTTCACACAATACTGGAAGTCAATGCCGTGATAGTGGCTCTCACTCCTCCTCTTCTCCAAGGGTTCATTCTTTGAGTCCTCTACACTTATTGTCAGGTCACTGTCAGGAATTGGGTGCTTCCCCTTGGGTAATGCCAGCAAATCTGTCTTGGCAAGATATGCAAACAGTTTCTGCCACTGCTCAGGATTACGCTGGTATTGCAGGTAGAAATCCACGATATTAACGGTTTCGTGCGGGTCAGCAGCAGTGAATCCCTGCCTCCATTCACCCTTCTTCAACCATTTTCTGGCTTCCTTCCTCAGTTTCACATCATGGTACTCCTTAGTATAAACAGCCATCGGCACGGAGGAAGTAGCATTTTTCTTTGCCTCCATAGCAAGTGTCAAAGACAACAGAAAGGCTAATAACAGTAGTTTTTTCATAGTTATATTATGCGTTATATAAATAATGTAATCTGCCACAAAATTACAATAAAAAGCTGTGTTCGCAAAAAAAACAGTAAAAAAGTTTGCATGATTGGAGTATTATTAGTAATTTTGCATCTAGAAGTTTGATAATAATTACAATGACAAACTCACCGTAAGACAATGTATATTACATTCAACACATATTGGTGGTGGCGTGACTCAGGATTGAAAAAGTCGTGAGGCGTTGACCCCGTAGGTGGAAGAAGATGTAAGAATGAATAATACATACACCATAAAAAGAGGTCTGTTGCTTATCGCGACAGGCCTCTTTTCATTTTTACAGATACATTATCCCACATAAAAAAATAATAACAACCGATATAACACAGACGACAGATGAAACAATTACTTTCAAAAATGCTCAACCATGAGGAGTTGACACGACACGAGATGCGAAACATACTGATTGGCATCACAGAGGAAAAGTATCCGTCAGAACAGATTGCAGCCCTTCTGACAGGACTACAAATGCGCGGAATAACGGTTGACGAACTGCTTGGTTTCCGTGACGGAATACTGGCAACAGGCGTTCCTGCCATACTCGACACCCCACGCTACATAGACATTGTAGGCACTGGCGGTGACCAGAAAAACACCTTCAACATATCTACCTGCTCATGCTTCGTACTTGCAGGAGCCGGTTACAAAGTAGCAAAACATGGTAACTATGCCGCAACCTCCGTGTCAGGAGCATCAAATGTAATAGAACTGCACGGCGTAAAATTCACAAACGACATATCACAACTTAACCGTAGCATCAACGAGAGCAACTTTGTATATCTCCATGCGCCACTATTCGCAAGAGCAATGAAATATGTTGCCCCGATAAGGCATAACATATCCTTCCCCACTATCTTCAACCTGCTTGGCCCAATTGTCAACCCCTCACAACCAAAGTGCCAGTTGCTGGGCGTAGCAACGCTTGACCAAATGCGCCTATACAACAGCGTTTATCAGAAACTTGGTGTGGATTACAGCATAGAAAACTCCATTGACGGATATGACGAGATATCCCTCACCGGTAATTTCAAGGTAACAACAAACAATTATGAACGCATATTCTCACCCTCAGACATAGGTATGCCAGTGGTAAAAGGTGAAGAACTGCGAGGCGGTGTAACCAAGGAAGAAGCAGTCAAGATATTTGACAACGTACTTGAAAACACGGCTACCGCTGCACAGAAGAACGTGGTAATAGCCAATGCAGCGTTTGCCATACAGGCATACGAGGGTGGTAAGGACATAATGGAGTGCATAGAGATAGCCCGTGAATCAATAGAGAGCGGAAAAGCAATTGCTGCTCTGAGGAAATATGTGGAGGTTAACTCATGAAAGACATACTAACCGAGATAGTAGCGCACAAGCGACTTGAACTCGAACAGTTCAAAGCAGACAAGCCAATGAGCCTGATGGAGCGGGAGGTAGAGCCTCTTCTTACCACTACCCTACCCTCAATGCGCACAGCACTGATAGGAAGTGAAACGGGTATCATTGCTGAATTCAAGCGAAAATCACCATCAAAAGGGTGGATAAAAGAGGATGGCAGAGCAGAGCAAATACCTCTGTCGTACCAGAATAACGGTGCAACAGCAATGAGTATTCTAACAGACAGCAAATTCTTCGGTGGTAATGACGGGTTCATAACAGCCGCACGGAGGTCGGGAGTAAGTGCTCCTATACTATATAAGAACTTCGTTATTGACGAATATCAGTTGCTGCAAGCCCGCCTATGCGGTGCCTCCGCTGTGCTACTGATAGCCGCCTGCCTAAGCAAAGAGGAGTGTAACAATCTGTTACAGAAAGCACACGGCCTCGGAATGGAAGTGCTGCTTGAGATGCACAGCAAGGAAGAGACGGAATATGCGGACCTGTTTCCAGATATGTGTGGCATAAATAACCGTAACCTTGGTACCTTCATAACGCAGGTGGAGAACTCATTTAAGTTGGCAGAACTACTACCTCATGACAGTTGTAAGGTGAGTGAAAGCGGTATTAGCAACCCGAAAACAGTGCGAGAACTGCGTGATGCAGGATTCAATGGCTTCCTGATAGGAGAGAATTTCATGAAGACAGACAATCCAGGAGAGGCTCTTGCAAGGTTTATCAACGACATAAAAGAGAACTAACAACATGAAAATAAAGGTCTGCGGAATGCGTGACCCAGAGAATATACACGCAGTAAAGGAACTTGGCATAGACTTTTTGGGACTGATTTTCTGGCCCAAAAGTTCACGATATGTAAAGGATATAACGGTAAGGGCTGGCAACATCCCTGACATACCGATAGAACTGGGTATGAAAAATGGTCCAGAAAGACATCCCGCCACAGTGGGAGTGTTTGTCAATGAGATGCCACAAACGGTCGTAACCCACGCATACAACTACAAATTAGACTACATACAACTGCACGGAGAAGAAAGCCCAACATACATAGACAATCTCAAACGCACCTTGATACCTGATATAATGCCAGACATAAAGGTGATAAAAGCCCTAAGCATACGTGAGGCTGATGACGTAAAACGATGGCGGCAATACAAAGACCACACAGACCTAATACTGTTCGACACTAAATGTGACTGCGTAGGAGGTTCTGGAAAACAATTTGACTGGTCCGTTCTCGAAGGCTATGACGGAGACATTCCGTTCCTGCTCTCAGGCGGAATAGGCCCAGAAGACGCGGAAAGTGTGCGGAGATTCAGCCACCCTATGTGCATAGGCATTGACATAAACTCAAGGTTTGAGACAGCACCCGCAATGAAGGATATATCAAAACTCAGAACATTCATAAACGAAATACAACAATAATGAACAAGATAAACAAACTATTCGCTGACAACAAAGACAGGAAACTGCTGTCACTGTACTTCTGTGCAGGCTTTCCTACTGCTGACTGTACAAGCAAAGTAATAATGACCTTACAGTCCCGAGGAGTGGACATGATAGAGGTTGGCATACCTTTCTCTGATCCAATGGCTGACGGTCCGGTAATACAACAGGCGGCAACACAATCCTTACGCAACGGAACTACTTTGAAAAAAATCTTCACACAGTTGAGGGAGATAAAGGAAGAGGTGCATATACCACTGATATTGATGGGTTATCTGAACGTCATAATGCGCTACGGAATAGAGGAATTCTGCAAATCATGCGTGGAATGTGGCGTAAGTGGTACCATAATCCCTGACCTTCCGTTCAAGGATTACCTTGAACTTAAACCGATAGCAGATAAATATGACATTCGTTTCATCATGCTAATAACCCCTGAAACGTCAGAAGATCGCATACGCTTTATAGATGAACACACCGACGGTTTTATCTATATGGTAAGTTCTGCAAGTACAACGGGAGCACAAAAGTCGTTTGACGAGGCTCAGCAGGAGTACTTCCATCGTATCAATGCCATGAATCTTCGAAACCCACGCATGATAGGTTTCGGTATAAGCAACAAACAGACGCTGGAGTCATCACAACAAAATGCGGCAGGAGCAATAATCGGCAGCAAGTTCGTACGGTTACTTGCTGATGCAGAAGGGGACCCTAACGTGGCGATGGACAGGCTATATGATGCGTTAAACAACTAAAAATGACAACACAACAATGAACTACAATGTAAACGAAGATGGCTTCTACGGCAATTACGGCGGAGCATATATACCAGAGATATTATACAAGACAGTAGAGGATTTGAAGAAGGCGTACCTGCCAATACTTGAAAGTGAGGACTTCAAAAGCGAGTTCCACGCCCTGTTGAAAGATTATGTAGGCCGCCCTTCGCCGCTATATTTTGCAAAAAGGATGTCTGAAAAATATGGTTGTAACTTATACTTGAAGCGTGAAGACCTTAACCATACCGGTGCACATAAGATTAACAATGCTCTCGGACAGATTCTCCTTGCCAAGAAAATGGGCAAGACACGCATCATAGCCGAGACTGGTGCAGGACAGCATGGCGTTGCAACAGCCACGGTGTGCGCACTGATGAACATGCCATGTACCGTATATATGGGTGCGCTTGACGTGCAACGCCAGCACGTAAACGTTGAAAGAATGAGAATGTTAGGGGCTACCGTACACCCAGTAGAAAGCGGAAACATGACGTTGAAGGACGGAACTAACGAGGCAATACGTGACTGGTGCTGTCATCCTGCTGACACATTCTATATCATAGGTAGCACAGTAGGTCCACACCCCTACCCTGATCTTGTGGCAAGACTGCAAAGTATAATATCTGAAGAGATAAAATGGCAGTTGGAAGAAAAGATAGGTCGTGATTATCCTGACTACCTTATGGCCTGTGTTGGTGGTGGTTCTAACGCCGCAGGCACCATATATCACTATATAAACGACGAGAGAGTACGCATAATACTCGGCGAGGCAGGAGGCTTAGGAGTGGACACTGACAAGACGGCAGCGTCCATGCAGGTAGGTACTATCGGCATATTACACGGCTCACGCATTAAACTTATGCAGACAGAAGACGGTCAGATTATTGAACCTTACTCCATATCAGCGGGGCTTGATTACCCTGGTACCGGTCCACTTCACTGTAATCTGTACGAGACAGGACGTGCACAGGTGTTACCGGCAAATGATGATGAGGCCCTGAATGCCGCTTTTGAACTGACAAGAATGGAAGGAATCATTCCTGCACTGGAATCTGCCCACGCCCTCGCACTGCTGCCAAAGGTGGCTCCGCAGTTCAAGAAAGACGATGTAGTAGTGCTTACCGTCTCTGGACGTGGTGACAAAGACCTTGACACCTACCTCGCCAACGTAAAATAATCAAACTGATATTACTCATTATGTTCAGATATACTACTACAACAAGAACCATACTTGCCGACCTACATACACCCGTAAGCGTGTATATGCGACTAAGGGACATATACCCACAGTCTGCACTTATGGAGAGTTCTGACTACCATGAGAAGGACAACTCTCGCTCTTTCATAGGTCTAAACCCTGTTGCTTCTGTCAGCATCAGTCATGGCGAGGCCGTTTGTACGTTTCCCGATGGTACGTCAACAAGGCATACCGTGGACCATGACTACCGCTCTGACAACGCTATCAACGATTTCCTTGACCAATTCGCTGTTAGTGGTGAACACTCAGAATACTGCGGACTGTATGGCTATACGGCCTTCAATGCAGTACGTTACTTTGAAGATATAGCCGTGAAGGACACCACAATGGCAAAGAATGATGCTCCGGATATGCTATATATCTTCTTTCGTGACGTGATAGTGTTTGATCATTTCAACAACAAGATGATACTCATCACCCTCACAGAAGACACCGATGCCACCGCAGAGGGCATGGCACAGATAGACAATCTGCTGATGAAGATAAACAAAGCCAATGTACAACCCTACGACTTTCACCCTATTGGTGATACGACATCGCCACTGACAGACGAGGAACACAAGGCGAATATACGCAGGGGAATAAAGCATTGTCAGCGGGGAGATGTTTTCCAGATTGTCCTTTCACGCCGCTTCGTGCAGCAATATGAGGGAGATGACTTCAAACTTTACCGTGCTCTGCGCAGCATCAACCCCTCACCATACCTCTTCTACTTTGATTTCGGAGGCTTCCGCATATTTGGTTCATCGCCAGAGACGCACTGTCGCATCGCGATTGACGACAATGGGGAATACATAGCATACATAGACCCGATAGCAGGTACGACAAAACGCACGGGCAACGCAGAGCAAGACCGTCGCAATGCGGAGTATCTACGCAACGACTCCAAGGAGAACGCGGAACACGTCATGCTTGTTGACCTTGCACGCAACGACCTTTCACGCAACTGTCACAACGTACATGTTGACTTCTACAAAGATATGCAGTACTACTCACATGTCATACACCTTGTCAGTCGTGTCAGCGGTACTCTTGACAAGGGTGCAGACCCCGTGAAAGCATTTATTGATACCTTCCCTGCTGGAACACTCTCTGGGGCTCCGAAGGTGCGTGCCATGCAACTGATATCAGAATACGAACCTCACAACCGTGGTGCATACGGAGGTTGCATAGGCTTTATTGGCTTTAACCGCACGTTGAATCAGGCTATAACCATACGCACCTTTGTAAGCAGAAACGGCGAACTGTGGTTTCAGGCTGGTGGTGGAATAGTGGCAAAAAGCAACGAGGAATATGAATTACAGGAGGTGAACAACAAACTTGGAGCACTCCGAAAAGCCATATTATTGGCTGAAAAAATGTAACATCATTAGTCAACAAGCGCAATGAAACATATAGTAATAATAGACAATTACGACTCATTCACCTACAACCTCAGCCATTTGGTAAAGGAACTTGGTGCAGATGTCACCGTTTATCGCAATGACCAATTCACGATGAATCAGTTGGAGAGGTTTGACAAGATTATCCTCTCCCCTGGCCCAGGTATCCCCTCGGAGGCAGGTCTGCTACTTGACGTGATAAAGAACTATGCTGGCAAGAAGCCAATACTTGGTGTTTGTCTCGGTCATCAGGCCATAGGCGAATACTTTGGTGGCAGTTTGGAAAACCTATCTACCGTCTTTCACGGTGTGGCAACAGAGGGAACACAGTTTGGCACAGACCCAATATTCAAGGGATTGCCAAAACGTATCGTCATGGGGCGTTATCATTCATGGGTTGTCAGCAAAGAGAACTTTCCCTGTTGCCTTGAAATAACAGCAGAGAGTGATGAGGGACAGGTCATGGCACTGCGCCACCGCACGTATGACATACACGGAATACAGTTTCATCCAGAAAGCGTGCTAACGCCAGAAGGGCGTATCATGTTAAGCAACTGGCTGGAGTTATAGACTGTATCAACGACATAACGTTACTGAAACACAATAAACCTGCTGAGGGTAAATAGGTAGAAGAGACGGACACTGTATGCAGTATCCGCCTCTTTTTTTTTTGCATTATGCCTATATCATTCATCATAATGCAGACAAGTATCTTTAGTTATCAAACCCAAATATGTTATTATATTTCTGCTATTTCCGCTGCTCTTTACCCCAGATTAGTGAATACATAAGATGCAAAAGAAAACAGGCTACAAGCAGTTTGACGGAGAATGAAAGTGCATGTAAAAACGCCTTGTCCGGTAAAAGACGGCAAATTACCTTGTAAAAAGGTGCCGATTACGATGTAATCTGTATGTATTTACATAGCAATCAGCACCTGATTATCCCAATAATGTCATTAGACTTTGGTTCATTATCTGTCAGAGGGCGTCATCGATGTGTGATAATTTATCAAGTCTTTACTATTCACTGAAGGTCTGACTATGCTGCTTCGCTTGCGAAGTGCTATGCACTGTTCAATGGTTCTTCACAACACAGAATTCATAGGTGCTTGGATCTGTGCCATATTGTGTCGTGTTTTATAGGGGGCATCGCGGGCAATGTCAGTATATTCAAGAGGTTACATTGGTTGAAAAAGAATCCTTTTGGTGGAACATGCGGGCTGTGATACCGCCGAAGCGGTGGCATGTGTTCCACCCGAAGGCATAATAATCAAAAAGATGCCATGCCGGATTTCTCCAACATGGCATCTTGTAGTGTTATTGAGTAAAAATCATTTACTCCTCAGACCAGTCCATCTTTGTCTGGCGAACGTATGTCTGGTAACGACGCTTAGCCATCTTCTGTGCCTCGGCAAAGAGTTCGTCAGCCTCCTCTGGATATGCCTTCTTGACAGAGAGATAACGTACCTCACCCATGAGGAAGTCCTGGAACTTATCCCACTGTGGCTCCTTAGAGTCAAGAGTAAATGGATTTTTACCTTGCTCTGCCAACTCTGGGTTGTAACGCCACAGGTGCCAGTAACCACATTCAACGGCACGTGCCTCCTCAGCTTGGCTGCGACCCATACCGCCCTTTATCTTCAAACCGTGGTTGATACATGGAGCGTAAGCGATAACGAGTGATGGTCCGTGGTATGCCTCTGCCTCACGGAAAGCCTTTAAGCACTGAGCGTTGTCAGCACCCATAGCTACCTGTGCTACGTAAACATAGCCGTAGGTTGTGGCAATCATGCCAAGGTCCTTCTTCTTTATACGCTTACCCTGTGCAGCGAACTGTGCAATAGCACCAAGCGGAGTAGCCTTTGAAGCCTGACCACCAGTGTTTGAATAAACCTCTGTATCAATTACGAAGATGTTGAGGTCCTCACCAGAAGCGAGAACGTGGTCAAGACCACCGTAACCAATATCGTATGAAGCACCGTCACCACCGATAATCCACTGTGAACGCTTGATGAGATAGTGATCAAGAGTCTTCAATTCCTGACATACAGAGCAACCCTTAGCGGCACCCTCAGCAATGTATGGCTTGAGAATAGCAGCAAGACGCTTTGTCTCCTCTGCGTCCTCACGCTTCTCTATCCACTCAGCAGCGGCTGCCTTGTACTCCGCAGGTGCGCTTTCTGTCTCAACAACCTGCTGGAGAAGCATTGCTACGCGCTCCTTCATCTTCTTGTTACCGATGACCATACCAAGTCCGAACTCGCAGAAGTCCTCAAAGAGAGAGTTGTCAAAGGCTGGACCCTGACCCTTATCGTTCTTAGTATAAGGAGTAGAAGGTATAGAAGCAGAATAGATTGAAGAACAACCAGTGGCGTTAGCTATAATCTCACGATCACCAAAGAGTTGTGATATGAGTTTTACGTATGGTGTCTCACCGCAACCAGCACAAGCGCCTGAGAACTCGAAGAGAGGTGTTGCAAACTGTGAGTTCTTTGGAGACTGCTTGATGTCAACAAGATCTTGCTTAGACTTAACGTTCTTAACAAGATAGTCCCAACCCTTAGCCAGTTCCTGCATCTCTGTCTTATCAGGATTGTATGGTACCATAGTAAGAGCCTTCTCGCCCTTCTTGCCAGGACATACATCAGCACAGTTACCGCAACCAAGACAGTCAAGAGGAGACGGAGCAATAACAAAGTGCATACCCTTCATTGCTGCCGGAGCCTTGATTTCCTGTGTAGGACCATTGTAACCATTGAGTTCCTCGTCTGTAAGAACAAACGGACGGATTGCTGCGTGAGGACAAACGAAAGAACACTTGTTACACTGGATACAGTTCTCAACGTTCCATACAGGAACAAAAGCCTCAACACCACGCTTCTCATATGCTGCGGTACCGTTCTCCCATGTACCGTCAACAGTATCGAACTTAACAAAGTCAGACACCTTGAGCAGGTCACCTGCCTGTGCATTGATAGGACGTACCAACTCTTTAACGAATGCTGGTGCATCGTCCTCTACCTTAACATCGTCTGCAAGGTTTGCCCATGCTGGGTCAACAGTAAGTTTCTTGTATTCTCCACCACGGTCAACAGCTGCATAGTTCTTGTCAACAACGTCCTGACCCTTCTTGCCATAAGACTTAACGATGAACTTCTTCATCTGCTCAACGGCAAGGTCAACAGGGATAACCTCTGTAATACGGAAGAACGCTGACTGCAAAATAGTGTTGGTACGGTTGCCAAGACCTATCTCCTGAGCTATCTTTGTCGCGTTGATATAGTAAACTGTAATGTTCTTCTGAGCGAATACGCGCTTTACCTTATTAGGTATGAAGTTCACGAGTTCCTCGCCTTCAAAGATTGTATTGAGCAAGAAAGAACCGTTTTCACGAATACCACGTGTCACGTCATACATGTTAAGATATGCCTGTACGTGGCAAGCCACGAAGTTAGGAGTGGTTATCTGATAGGTAGAACGTATTGGCTCGTCACCGAAACGGAGGTGTGAACAGGTGAAACCACCTGACTTCTTTGAGTCGTATGAGAAGTATGCCTGACAGTGTTTGTCAGTGTTGTCACCGATAATCTTAACTGAGTTCTTGTTAGCACCTACTGTACCGTCGGCGCCCAAACCGAAGAATTTTGCCTCGTATATTGACTTTCCTCCGAGTGCCATCTCTTCTACAGCGGGGAGTGAAGTGTTTGTAACGTCATCAACGATACCTACTGTGAAGTGATTCTTCGGCTCTGGAAGTTCGAGATTGTTGAACACTGAGATAATCTTTGCCGGTGTAATGTCAGATGAACCGAGACCATATCGGCCTCCAACGATGAGCGGACGGTTCTCTACATCGTAGTAAGCTGACTTGACATCGAGGTATAGTGGTTCGCCTTCTGCGCCTGGTTCCTTTGTACGATCAAGTACTGCAATCTTCTTGCAGGTTGCTGGTACTGCTGCAAGCAGATGCTTTACTGAGAACGGACGATAGAGGTGTACGTTTATCATACCTACCTTCTTGCCCTGAGACACGAGATAGTCAATGGCTTCCTTGGCTGCTTCGCATGCAGAACCCATAAGTATTATTACGTTTTCTGCGTCTTTTGCGCCGTAGTAGTTGAACAGATGATACTCGCGTCCTGTTATTTCTGATATTTTTGCGCAGTACTTTTCTACTACTTCTGGTATTGCGTCATAGTATGTATTACATGCTTCACGGTGTGTGAAGAATGTCTCTGGGTTTTCTGCTGTACCGCGTGTTACTGGGCGTTCTGGTGTGAGTGCACGGTTGCGGAAGTCCTCAACGTACTCCTGTGGTGTGATAGCCTTTATGTCCTCCATGTCCATCACTTCTATTTTGTGATATTCATGAGAGGTACGGAAGCCGTCAAAGAAGTTGATGAATGGTACCTTTGTTTCGAGTGTTGCCAGGTGTGGCACTGCTGTAAGGTCCATTACTTCCTGTACAGAGCTTGATGCGAACATTGCGAAGCCAGTCTGACGACATGCCATTACGTCCTGATGGTCACCGAAGATACACAGTGAGTGTGATGCCAGTGTACGTGCTGATACGTCAAACACGCATGGAAGCAACTCGCCTGCTATCTTATACATGTTTGGAATCATGAGCAACAGACCTTGTGAAGCGGTGAACGTGGTTGTCAGTGCACCTGCTTGTAATGAACCGTGTACTGCTCCGGCAGCACCGCCTTCTGACTGCATTTCCTGTACAAGGACTGTCTGTCCCCACATGTTCTTACGTCCACGTGCGGCCCAGTCATCGGTGTGCTCCGCCATTGGAGATGATGGTGTGATAGGATAGATTGCTGCAACTTCTGAGAACATGTAGCTCACGTGTGCTGCTGCCTCGTTACCATCACAAGTGATAAACTTTTTTTCTTTAGCCATTGTTTTGTTTTTATAAGATAAGATTTAATGTTGTTTGTTGTATTTTTCTTTTTTTTATATGGTTTTGTTTCGTTATTTCTTCTGTTGTTTAGTACAGGAATCCCAGCAACCATAGTGGTATTATGTTGTCACTTACTGTGTTGTCTGTGTATTGGCAATATACTGTCCCCTGGCTTCCAAACCTTGGAATGTCTCCATCCCTGCATATTTTGAAGTGTTTTTCTGCGTCTATGGTGTAGTATAGGTCTCTGCTTGACTGGTTTACCTTATGGTCTTTCCACATGGTATTGACGAAGAAGGTTTCCATCAGCGTGTGATGCTCGAAGTTTATCGGCAGTATTGCCTGATAGAGGTTAGGGTTATGGAGCATTACCTTTGTTGGCTTCTTGGGGAATTTTTGCCCTACTGGGTAGATGATGTTTATCAATCGTGCGTCAGCAAGATATTTTATATAGTTCATCACCGTTGCTCTGCTTGTCTTCATCTCGTGCGCAAGTTGGCTTACGTTAGGGGCTTGTGGTCCTGCCACTGCCAATAGGTAGAACAATTTTTTTATCTTTGTGAGATATTTCAGTTCTATCTGCTTTATCATCAGTATGTCCACTTCTGTCATCATGTTCATTGATTTGAGGAGGTTTTCTGCAAAGTCTCCTTTTTCTCTGAACAGAGGATAGAACCCGTGGTGTATGTATTCAAGGAAATACTCTTGCGGATTGACTCTTGCGAGTATCTCTCCTACCAATTGTTCCTTGTGTCTTAGTATCTCGTCAAGTGTCAGTATGGGCAGTTCTTTCCTTGTTTTGAGATTCAGGAATTCCCTGAACGAGAAGCCTCTGAGGTTGTAACTCTTCACTATGTCGCCCAACTCCGGGTTTTCGCGCTTCAACCTCATCACGCTTGAGCCTGAGAATACTATCTTTAGTTTGGGATAAAGGTCATAGCATCTGCGCAACTCTCTGCTCCAGTCAAACTGCTTGAACACCTGATCTATCAGCAACACTCTTCCTCCCTGCTTGTAAAAGTCACCGGCAAAGTCTGCTATTCCTCGGCCCTGGAAGTAAAAGTTGTTCATGTTTATATATAGGCACTTCCGGTCATCAAGGTTGAAATTCTCCTTTGCATACTGCAACAGGAAGGTGGTCTTGCCTATTCCGCGCGTTCCTTTTATACCTATCATCCTCGCACTCCAGTCTATCTCGTCCATAAGGGTACGCCTTACAGGAGCATTGGATTGCTCAACCAGATACCTGTGTGTACGATAGAATTCTTCCATGAATTTGCTTTTTCATGGCAAAGGTAATCATTATTTCCCAAATTGCAAAGCAGAGATTACACTTTAATGCGCTTTTTAATATTTTTTTATTATTGACTTATTATTTAACAATATTATATAATTACGCATGAGTTCTGCCCTCCGACAGTTTCTTATGGTTCAAACTTACAGATTATAAATTTCCTGCCGTTTTTGCTTATAGTTTTTGTTACAGTGTGTTAACTTGCCTGCAACAGGGTAAAAGGGGGCTTTTTACTGTGTAATCAGCACCTTTTTGCACTGCAATCAGCACCTTTTAACCGTGTCATGAGGTTGCTTTCAAATTGTAAGTTGTGGCATATTGTCAGGAGACCATGCAAAGATGGCTTTTTCGTATATAACGTAACCTATTTTCACACGTTGTCCTGTGTTACGCACAAAGATTCAATTTGTGCGTATTTATGTTATTTTTGGTTTAACGCTATTTCTGTTTCCACTTTTATTTTGTATCTTTGCAAAAAGATAAGTCGCCAGCAATTCTGCTGCAAGGCAGTAACTGGCATAATACTACTGCATTATGAAAGAGACAATCAAAAACATCATCACCCGCAGGAGTGTGAAGAAGTATCAGAATCGTGACGTTATGCCGGAACTGATAGAGGAGATTGTTAAAGCTGGAACCTACGCCCCAACTGGGCGCAACAGTCAGTCACCCATCATCATCGCCGTCACTAACAAGACGTTGCGTGACAGGCTCAGCCAACTGAACCTTGACGTGATACGTCGCCAGCGTCTCACTACGAGTTCGGGAGATTCCGACCCCTTCTACGGTGCACCAGTGGTGCTGGTGGTGCTGGCAAAGAAAAATGTGCCGACAAGAGTGTATGACGGTTCGTTAGTAATGGAGAACATGATGCTGGCGGCGCACTCACTTGGTCTCGGTTCATGCTGGATTCACCGTGCAAAGGAGATGTTTGAGACTGAGGAGGGGAAAAACATTCTTTTAGATTTAGGCATAACGGAGGAGTATGAGGGCATTGGCAACTGCATCATTGGCTATGCTGCTGAGGACGCATTGCAGCCACAGATGCCGAGGAAAGGCGACTACGTGGTGTGGGCAAAGTAATAACAATACAGAAGCAACAGCATCAGCACCTTCTGAATAACGGCAAACAACAACATAATTAATTCACAAAAAACTTTAAGTAAGACGCTATAACAAGAACATACACAGATAGATAATGAAATACAAAGCGATAATCTTTGACACTGACGGCACTCTGACAACAAATGAGAAGATGATAACGCTAAGGACGAAATCAGTTATATAACGACTTTATCCATAAGACGGAACAACCTATAAACAAATGCTTTATAGTAGGAAAGCCGCAAATTATAGCAGTGTTAGAGAAACAGTTGTCGGTGAAGTTGGCTGGCAAGTGCAGCATATACCGTTCCGCAGATTTCTCCCTTGAATGTGTTCCGCAGGGCATAGACAAGGCAACCTCACTGGACAGGCTACAAGAACGCATGGGAATAGGCAGAGATGAGATTGTGGCTATGGGTGACGGGTATAACGACATATCCATGATAGAATACGCAGGACAGGGTGTTGCCATGGCAAACGCTGCACAAGAAGTGAAAGAGAAGGCTGACTTCGTCACCCTTTCTTATGAGGAATATGGCGTAGCCTATGTAATAGAGGAAGTGTTAAACATAAAGTGCAAAGACAAGAAAGTAAGTGATGAAAAATGAAAATTACACTGGTCTGACCGAGAAAGAGGTACAGGATAGCCGCGCCAGACACGGCGAAAACGTGCTTACACCACCAGAGAAAGACCCGCTGTGGCGACTTTTTCTTAGGAAATTCCACGATCCATTGATTATAATACTGCTTATTGCCGGTACATTGTCAATAGGAATATCATGTTATGAATACTTCTATCTTGATAGCAGTGTAGCCGTTTTCTTTGAGCCCGTGGGCATATTCATTGCCATACTGCTTGCCACCGGACTGTCATTTATCTTCGAGACATTGGCAGACAAGGAGTTCTCCATACTCAATCAGACAGGAGACGAGGAGCCGGTGCAGGTAATAAGAAGCGGCAATACGGTGAAGATACCGAGGAAGGAAGTCGTTGTGGGCGATATTCTCATAATAGAAACAGGCGAAGAAATACCTGCTGACGCAGAGATTCTTGACGCAGTGACGCTAAAAGTGGACGAGTCAACACTAACGGGAGAACCTGTGTGCAACAAGAGCGCAGACGAAAAGGACTTTGACCCTAACGCCACCTTCCCCACAAACCACCTGATGAGAGGCACGAAGGTAATGGAGGGACACGGAGTATGCCGTGTCTTCGCCGTAGGAGACGAGACAGAAAACGGCAAGGTCTTTGAGGCAGCACAGATTGATAATAGTGTGAAAACACCGTTAAACGAGCAGTTAGACGGACTGGGACGCCTGATTTCAAACCTCAGTTACGCCATTGCAGGGGCTATAATAGTGGCAAAACTGCTGGTATTCTTTAATTGGGCACCCATAGCACTGACACTGCTACTGCCCGTAGGATTGTTCTTCTACCTTGTGATATATAAGTTCAAGACATGGAAAGCATCTGCCTGCATATCAACCATAGCAATATTTTTCACAGTGTTCATAGGCTGCGTGCTCGGCATACACACGCTGGTGGAACCACAACAAGAGGTGTCGGTACTCATGGCCTACGCCTTACAGACGGTGATGATAGCTGTGACACTGATAGTAGTAGCAGTGCCAGAAGGTCTGCCAATGGCGGTAACGCTGTCGCTGGCATATTCCATGAGGCGTATGTTGAAGACAAATAACCTTGTAAGAAAAATGCACGCCTGCGAGACTATGGGCGCTGCAACAGTGATATGTACCGATAAAACGGGTACGTTGACGCAAAACCAGATGAGGGTTTACAAGGCAGACTTCTACGGACTGACGGCACAACGCCTTGGAAACGACAGCATGAGTGAGATGATAGCAGAAGGCATTGCCGTAAATTCAACAGCGCATCTGGACCTGTCAGATACAGAAAAAGTGACCGTTCTGGGTAACCCCACAGAGGGAGCACTGCTGCTATGGCTACGTGACAATGACCGTGACTACATGAAACTGAAGGCCAGGACAAGGCGCATTGCAGAGATTCCTTTCTGCACTGAGCGGAAATACATGGCAACACTGGTAGAAAGTGCCAGCGGAAAAAGAATACTCTATGTGAAGGGAGCACCTGAGATTGTCATGTCTTTATGCACTGATGTCTGTGCCAATGTCAGCAGAGAAGAGATAGAGAAACAGTTGGAGACATACCAGAATCAGGCCATGCGTACCCTCGGTTTCGCCTATCGTGAATTGACAGACGACGAAAACGTAATAAAGGACGGCACGCTGTGCACAACAGACCTTACCTTCATCGGCATTGTTGCCATAAGTGACCCAGTAAGAAAAGACGTGCCTGACGCTGTAAAAGAGTGCATGAATGCTGGCATAAGGATAAAGATTGTAACGGGAGACACACCTAACACCGCAAAAGAGATAGGCAGACAGATAGGACTATGGGAAGAGACTGACACAGAGAGAAACATCATTACAGGTCCAGAATTTGCTGCCCTATCCGACGAAGAGGTGCGAGAAAGAGTGATGGAACTTAAAATAATCTCACGCGCCCGTCCTATGGACAAGAAAAGATTGGTAGAAGCATTGCAGGCACTGGGTCAGGTGGTGGCAGTAACTGGCGACGGAACAAACGATGCCCCCGCACTTAAAGCCGCACATGTAGGACTGTCAATGGGTGACGGCACGTCCGTAGCAAAAGAGGCCTCAGATATAACCATCATCGATAACTCGTTCTTCAGCATAGGAAGAGCCGTGATGTGGGGACGCTCGCTGTACCAAAATATTCAGAGATTCCTGCTATTCCAATTGACAGTAAATGTTGCCGCCTGCCTGATAGTGCTCATAGGAGCATTCATGGGGACCAAGTCGCCACTGACAGTAACACAAATGCTGTGGGTGAACCTCATAATGGATACCTTCGGAGCAATAGCACTGGCATCGCTTCCACCAACAGAAAGAGTGATGCGCGACAAACCACGTAACCGCAAAGACTTCATACTCAACAAGTCAATGATGAAGAATATACTTGGTGTGGGAGGATTCTTTTTCGCAATACTCTTCGGATTCCTCTATCTGTTCATGCACACCGACATATCACAGTTGACCGAATTACTACATGAACCACTTGGCAAGAAACATGAGGTAACGGTATATGAACAGACATTGCTGTTCTCAATATTCGTTTGGACGCACTTTTGGTATATGTTCAACACAAGAGGTTATATGTCTGGCGGAAGTGGATTAGACCTTAAAGGGTGCAGAGGATTCAAATATATTGCCACAATAATAGTAATAGGACAGATACTGATTGTAGAGGTGATGTATGACTTCTTCAACATAATGCCAATGAAATGGCAGGACTGGGTTATAATAATAGGACTGTCATCACTAGTGATGTGGGCAAGAGAAGCAAGACAGTTGCTGAGGAGAAACACACAGAAATGCTGTCCACACCTTATATAATATATAGGTATAACTGACAGGAAAAAATACTATATGAGAAGAGCATTACTGACACTAACAATTGCCATTGGCACAACAATATACACAAAGGCACAGACATCACTGCAACAGAGCATACGATTTGTGAAAGATTCCGTGGAGATAAAGGAATCACAAATCGCCACACTGCAAATGATGGCCGAATACATAAACCAACATCCTGATGAGATTATAATAATAGGAGGGTTCACTTCGAAAGAGACTCCTGCAACAAGGATAGGTGAAGTATGTGAGAAAAGAGCGGAAGCAGTGAAAAAAAGGCTGGTAGAGGATTATAATATAGACCCAGAGAGACTGGTATCAATAGGGGCTGGCGTCAGTACAAGATATGAGGAAGCGACATTTAACGAGGTGGTAACCTTCTTCAAGAAATAACATTAACCTCAACGCAAGGACTGATAAACAGACATGGGCTACCCTATCCTACCGAAATTATAAGCAAAGGGGTAATATGAGAACTCACATATTACCCAGCCATGCCATAAAATTGTCGGGCTTGTCGTTTACTATCAGTTTCTCAGGAAAATCCACCTCCGCCAACAATGGATATATATTATCATAGCAAGCGATGTCATAATGTATGTGGGCATCACTGCCGAGAATCACGGGTACCTCATACTTCTTACATAAACGTAGTATCTCAAGATTGTTAGGAATTGCCTTTTCTAACTTGCCACGACATGGTTTCAAACTGGAGTTGTTAATTTCTAACAGCGTATTCGTCTCTTTTGCCGCAAGGACTATCGGCTCAAAGAGCAAGTCTGCCGTGCCATCACCGGGATGACTGATGATATTTGTCCATGGGTTACGTATGGCATTTATCATGCCAGCGGTGTTAGTTTCAATGTCACCACCCTGCCAACAGACGGAATGTATGCCCGCAATGCGGAGATCAAGGAGGTGGAAATAGCCTTCATCATTATCCAATCGACCCGTTGTATCAAGGATATTGAGTTCTGCTCCCAATAACAACCTCATGTCACCCCACTGCCGTGGCACAACATGTAGATTACGGAAATAAAGAAAAGTACAAGTGCCGGGCACGGAGGGAGCATGTTCTGTAATGCCAAATACCTTCAACTTCCGCCGCTGAGCCTCGGTAACCATCTCGGTCAGAGTACTGAAAGCGTGACCAGAGACAATGGTATGAGTATGTACATCGAGTTGTATGTTCATCAGAATAGGTTTACTGTTTTCTATGTGCAAAGGTAACACTTTTTGCTGACAAAGGCAAAGGGTTATGCAGACATTAACAGAAAGTCCCTTTGTTTTACCCTTATTACAACAAGAATATTGCCTACACTATAACGTGACAGGTACAATTAATCCCCCCATAGGCAACAAGACCATGGGGGGATTGTATAATATTATGTGTTAATGTGCTGTAATAATCACTTATTCATAGCAAGAGCTACATTAACAGCGCAAGCAACTGTGCAACCTACCATCGGGTTGTTGCCGATACCGAGGAAGCCCATCATCTCTACGTGTGCTGGAACTGATGAAGAACCTGCAAACTGTGCGTCTGAGTGCATACGGCCAAGTGTATCGGTCATACCATAAGATGCTGGTCCTGCTGCCATGTTGTCTGGGTGTAATGTACGACCAGTTCCACCACCTGATGCTACTGAGAAGTAAGGCTTTCCTGCAAGAATACGCTCTTTCTTGTATGTACCTGCTGTTGGATGCTGGAAACGTGTTGGGTTAGTAGAGTTACCTGTGATGGAAACGTCAACGTTCTCCTTCCACATTATAGCAACACCCTCACGTACATCATCTGCGCCATAGCAGTTGACTTTGGCACGAGGACCATCAGAGTAAGCCTTAGTCTTTACGACCTTCAACTCTCCGGTGAAATAGTCAAACTGTGTCTGAACGTATGTAAAGCCATTAATACGTGAGATAATCATGGCTGCATCCTTGCCAAGGCCATTGAGAATGACACGCAATGGCTTCTGACGTACTTTGTTTGCCATCTCTGCTATCTTGATAGCACCTTCTGCTGCAGCGAAAGACTCGTGTCCTGCAAGGAATGCGAAACACTCTGTCTCTTCACGAAGCAGACGTGCTGCAAGGTTACCATGGCCTATACCAACCTTACGATCATCAGCAACTGAGCCTGGGATACAGAATGACTGCAAGCCAAGTCCTATTGCTTCTGCAGCCTCTGCGGCTGTCTTGCAACCTTTCTTAATAGCTATGGCAGAACCTACTACGTATGCCCACTTTGCGTTTTCAAAGCAAATCATCTGTGTTTCCTCACAAGTCTTGTAAGGGTCGAGACCTGCCTTTTCACATATCTCGTTAGCCTCTTCAATAGAAGAAATGCCGTACTCATTCAATGCAGCGAGAATCTGCTTGATACGACGGTCCTGTGACTCAAACTTTACTTCACGAATCATGTCTTTTCCTCCTATTTAGTTTTTACGTGGATCAATAAACTTAACTGCTCCCTGCTCTGGTTTTGTACGGCCGTATGTGCCTGTAACCTGCTTGAGAGCCTCATTTGCATCAACACCCTTCTTTACTGCGTCCATGAATTTGCCCATGTGAACGAACTCATAACCGCATACTTCGTTATCCTCATCAAGATACTGTTTTGTGATATATCCCTCGGTAAGCTGGAGATAACGTGTACCTTTTGCCTTTGTGCCATAAAGTGTACCACACTGTGATACGAGACCCTTACCAAGGTCCTCAAGGCCTGCACCGATAGCAAGACCGCCTTCTGAGAACGCAGACTGCGTGCGACCATAGACAATCTGAAGGAAGAGTTCACGCATTGCAGTGTTGATTGCATCACAAACGAGGTCTGTATTTAGTGCCTCAAGTATTGTTTTGCCAGGAAGAATCTCTGATGCCATAGCGGCAGAGTGGGTCCTGCCTGAACAGCCAATGGTCTCAACGAGAGCCTCCTCGATGATTCCGTCCTTTACATTGAGTGACAGTTTGCAACAACCTTGCTGCGGAGCACACCAGCCGATACCATGAGTCATACCAGAGATATCTTTTATCTCCTTTGCCTGAATCCACTTACCCTCTTCTGGGATTGGAGCAGGTCCATGATTAGGACCTTTAGCAACGACGCACATGTCGTTGATTTCCTTTGTGTAAATCATATTGAGTTTCTTGTTATAAAAAAATAAAGTGTCTATAATTTGTTACTGTGTTACTGTGTTCTTGGCAGAGGTGATTAGATAATAATGCTGTGCTACAAAACGAGCACCACACTTACCTGCAAACCTCTACATGTCATTTTGTCACCGCAAAATTACAAAAAAACTTTGATAAATAAAGGACAAACAACGTCTTTTTTCTGTAAATAGACATATTTCTATCATTTTATTACATTTTTTCCGCAAATATTATTACTTTTGCAAAGTAGAAATTACAATATATGATAGAAGTTACAATTCAAGACAAGGAATTAGCCAAGGCTGCCCAAAGCGGTTCAGATACATTCTTGCAGTTGGTGATAGACAAGACACGTGAGGCCATTGGAGGTGAACTCACCGCAGAAAATATGTCACGTATGTCATCGAATCAAATCACACTGATAGGCTACGCCACGTTGCGTGAAGAAGTAATGGACGGAGGATTCGTACAAATGATACACAATGGGTATGGGCCTTTCTACTTCCGAAATCCCTTTGATGCCGCTGTAAGGAACTGGGGAGCAACGGAACTATGCCGCCTTATGCGCAGGGCGAAGAAACAATATATTCGTCACCATGAAGATATTGAAAAAGAAATGACCGACGTGGAGTTTATGGCCATATACGAAACCATGCAAGTATTCGATGAATTTGACGATGAATTTGTTACCAACGAAGAACAATGGACAGACACCATCGCACATTATGTGGACGAACATCTGGACGAGTTTGTCACAATAGTAGATTGACATTCCACTGAATAGTCCGACAGGATAGGGTTTAACACCATAGCCATGCCCACATAATGAGCAAAGAACGCTACACAACAAAAGATTATGAATAAAGAACAGGAGTTACTAAGAAAAAAAAGTCCCGTACAGATAAAGAATAAAAAGGCTTCATTCGAATTCTACTTCGTTGACACATACACGGCAGGAATAGTGCTTACTGGCACAGAAATAAAGTCAATACGCATGGGCAAAGCCTCGCTGGTTGACGCCTTCTGTTATATACACAACGGAGAGATATGGGTTAAAGGCATGAACATCTCTCCCTATTTCTATGGCTCATACAACAACCACGAGGCGAAACGAGACCGTAAACTGCTGCTGAACCGTCGCGAGATACACCGTCTGCAAGAAGACACCAAGGCGGTAGGCTTCACCATTGTGCCAACTCTTGTCTTTATAGATGATAAGGGACGCGCCAAGATTGACATCGCACTATGCCGAGGAAAGAAAGAATACGACAAGAGGGAATCCCTGAAAGAGAAGCAAGACAAGCGGGAGATGGACCGGGCAATGAAGAACTTTTAGGCAATTATGCCTGAGTTTTTCTGTTTTATGGGAGCAAAGGTACATATAATCCTGAATCGGTCATTATACAGATGATAACTACATTTACTTTCTTACAGTGGCGTTTCTACTCTTTTATGCTCCTTTATGCACAGGTTTGCGCCCCGTTTTGTCTCGCCATAGCCGTTATGTATTCGACAAAGCGTGACACTTTCTGGCACGTAAAGAAACGATATGAACCCGACATCTAATGACCTATTAGGGATGATTATTCCTTCTGTAACCTGTCTGAACCATCTTTCTGCTCAGGCTACCATCTTTTGCCACAGAGGCTTTTATATACACCAAAGAATTACGTCCATACGCCTTACTCTGTAAAAGACGGCTAATTACATTGTAAAAAGGCCCACATTACATCGCAAAAGCATTGCTTTTACACAGTAATGTGGGCCTTTTTACATTTTGCCGAGCAACATAGCACCGTACAATATTATAGGGGGTATGTCGTTGATGTAATTCTTACCTTCTATATTATAGAATACAGTTTTGCTCAGCAAGTACATTTCCCTCAAATTGTTGAGGTAACAACGAGGTGAAAGAACAATACACTACCTGTTATAAATGTATGGTATTATTCTATGATATTACATCTTATCTATACGAAGTTGGTGACGACCAGCCTCAAAAGGAGTTTTGAAGAACTCATCGAGCATTACAGCAGCCTCACGATTTGTTACAAATCGCCCAGGAAGCACAATGCAGTTGGCATCGTTATGCTGGCGTATCAGATGTGCAACCTCAACATTCCATACAAGCCCTGCACGGACACCATGGTGTTTGTTGAGAGTCATTGCCATTCCTTCACCAGAACCACAGATACCTATACCGCATGACACTACACCTGCCTCTATGTCGTCAGCGAGAGGATGAGCAAAATCAGGGTAATCGCAAGAGCGATCACTGTAAGTACCATAGTCCTTATACTCCATGCCTTTTTCTTCAAGATACTGAAGAACAAACTGTTTGAGTGGGAATCCTGCGTGGTCACAGGCCACGCCGATAATTTTATTTGCCATAGTTATTAGTGTTTAAGAGGTTAGAAAAAAGCCTCATTCCGTATCTTGTAAAAGAAGGATACGGAATGAAGCGCACTTATAAATGTATTATAACATCATCTTTACCTGGTCATAGACATTTTCGGCTGTATATCCGAGTTTCTCGTCAAGCACCTTATATGGGGCTGAGAAACCGAAACTTTCAAGTCCCCAAACCTTTGATTCTGGTGCTGCGCCGACAAGGAATCCTTGTAAGTTAACAGGCAGACCTGCTGTCATGCCGAATACCTTAGCACCTGCTGGTATGATGTTTTGCTGATACTCCTGAGGTTGTTGACGGAAGAGTCCCTCTGATGGTACACTAACTATGCGTACTTTAACTCCCTCCTTGCGGAGCAGTTCTGCACCTCCTACAAGGGTTGATACCTCTGAACCAGATGCGAGAAGGATAACATCAGGATTCTCATCACTACCTGCAACGATGTATGCACCCTTAGACGCCTGAGTATAGTCGTTGCCTTCTGGGAGATTTGTGATGTTCTGGCGAGAAAGAATAAGTGCAGATGGTGTTGCTGTATTCTCCATTGCCAGAGCCCATGCCTCTGTTGTTTCCTTTGCATCTGCTGGGCGCAGCACAAGAACAGAAGGCTTGCCAGAGTGGTTCTTCAACTTCTCCATAAGGCGAATCTGTGCCTCTTGCTCTACTGGTTCGTGGGTAGGACCGTCCTCTCCCACACGGAAAGCATCGTGAGTCCAGATGAATTTAACAGGAAGTTCCATCAAAGCAGCCATACGTACTGCGGGTTTCATATAGTCAGAGAAC
>JALFNY010000080.1 GCA_022774105.1 Prevotella sp. | reverse complement strand
CACTGGAAAAGAAAGTATATGTACTGCTGAACAAACCAAAAGATTGCGTCACCACAAGCGACGACCCACAGCAGAGACACACCGTGATGGACCTGGTAAAAGGAGCCTGCCCAGAAAGAATATACCCCGTAGGACGACTTGACCGCAACACCACAGGCGTACTGCTGCTCACCAATGACGGTGACCTCGCATCAAAACTCACACACCCCAAGTTCATGAAAAAGAAGGTATATCACGTATATCTCGACAAAAACGTGACCCTCAACGACCTGAAACAAATAGCAGAAGGCATATCATTAGACGACGGAGAAATAAAGGCTGACGCAGTAGAATACGCCCATCAGACAGACAAAAAACAAGTAGGAATAGAAATACACTCCGGAAAAAACCGCATAGTACGCCGCATATTCGAAAGCCTCGGATACAGAGTAATAAAACTCGACCGCGTACAGTTTGCCGGTTTAACAAAGAAAAACCTACGCCGAGGAGACTGGAGATTCCTCACACCAAAAGAAGTTGATATGCTCCGCATGGGCGCTTTTGAATAAACATATATATAAGGTGTAAGGTATCAGGGCAGAAAAAAACAACAACAGCACCACAACCCACACACCCCATACCCACAACCAACAAACGGATAACAATGAAAAGAACAAAAATCATCGACGCACTTGCCGAAAAAAACTTCGGAAAGACAATAGACGTAAGAGGCTGGGTGCGCACACACCGCTCAAGCAAAGCAGTAGATTTCATAGCACTAAACGACGGTTCAACCATCAACAACATACAAATAGTAGTAGAACCAGACAAGTTTGATGCCGAAACACTAAAGAAAATAACAACAGGCTCATGCATACACGTAGTGGGAACACTCGTTGAAAGCCTCGGAAAAGGGCAGACATCAGAGATACAAGCCAACGAAATAGAAATATACGGACTATGCGGTAACGACTATCCCATGCAGAAAAAAGGACAATCCTTTGAATACATGAGACAGTATGCACACCTCCGCCTGCGCACAAACACATTCGGAGCGGTGATGAGAATACGCCATAACATGGCAATGGCAATACACACCTACTTCCATGAGCATGGATATTTCTACTTCAACACTCCTCTTATAACAGCCAGTGACTGCGAAGGAGCAGGCCAAATGTTCCAAGTTACAACGAAAAACCTTTATGACCTGAAAAAAAACGATGACGGAAAGATAGATTATAGCGATGACTTCTTCGGGAAACAAACGTCATTAACAGTATCAGGACAACTGGAAGGCGAACTCGGAGCAACCGCATTGGGCGCCATTTACACCTTCGGACCAACGTTCCGCGCAGAAAACTCCAACACTCCAAGGCACCTTGCAGAGTTCTGGATGATAGAACCCGAGATAGCATTCATGGACCTTGAGGAACTGATGGACCTCGAAGAAGACTTCATAAAACACTGCGTAAAATGGGCATTAGACAACTGTAAGGACGACATCGAGTTCCTTAACAAGATGATTGACAAAGGACTGATAGAACGACTGCAATCCATTCTCAACTCAGAATTTGTGCGACTGCCATACACAGAAGGCATACGCATACTGCAAGAAGCAATCAAGAACGGCAGGAAGTTTGAGTTCCCATGCGAATGGGGAGACGACCTCGCATCAGAACACGAACGCTATCTCGTAGAAGAATACTTCAAAAAACCCGTCATAATGACAAACTATCCAAAGGCAATAAAAGCCTTCTACATGAAGATAGACAAGGAAGAATCAGGCTATAACGGCAAAAGCGGACAGACAGTACAAGGCACTGACGTGCTCTTCCCACAGATTGGCGAGATAATCGGAGGCTCTGTACGAGAGGAAGACTACGACAAACTGATGGGAGAGATAACCGCCCGCAACATACCAATGAAGGATATGGAGTGGTATCTCGATACACGCAAGTACGGATCATGCCCACATGCCGGCTTCGGACTGGGCTTCGAGCGTCTCATTCTCTTCGTTACAGGCATGCAAAACATACGCGATGTGATACCATTCCCACGCACCCCGAACAACGCAGAGTTCTAAAACAACAAGGCAGGGGGCAGTTATTACAAGCGGACTGCACCCTGCCCTACCATAAAAAACACAAAGAAACAAATATAACTAAGCAATACTAACCACATAAAAATACCACAATGAGAAAACTAAAACGCACAGTTTTAGCCACAATGCTTACCCTTTTGTGCAGCATTGCAAATGCTACCATAACAGACATAAGCGTTGGTGGCTGGTTCGAAGGTGGCTATGTAACATGGACAAAAGAAGCAGGCTACGCCTACAACGTCTATGTTCGTAGCACTACTGAAAGCACATGGAAACAACTTGACACCGAATTAGTACGCGAATATGGCACTTACGGCCGTGCCGATGCAGTGGGATTGAAAGCCGGACAGTACCTGTTCAAGGTAGTACCAGTGCAGAATAACGTTGAGATAAGTGCCGAAGCAACAGAGACAGCAGCCTTCACCGCAACAGCATACGACCGTAGTGGCTTTGCACACTTTAAGACAGCATCATCCACTTTCGACCCTTCCAGAGGCATAGGAGCCTACAAGAACGATGGAACCTTAAAGGACGGAGCCAAGGTTTTCTATGTAACAGCGGACAATGCCAAGACAATCACCACCAAGGTGCAGACAGGTTCCAACGCTACTAACGTCACAGAGTGCACCGGTTTGCAGAACATCATCGACGCATACCAAAAAGGTTACGACAAGACTCCTATCGACTTCCGTATCATAGGCACGCTGAAAGCCACCGACATGGACGCTTTCTCCAGTTCTGCGGAAGGCTTGCAGATAAAGGGTAAGAACGCTTACTCCGAGTTAAACATCACCATTGAGGGCATAGGCAAGGACGCCACGATACACGGTTTCGGTTTCCTCATACGCAATGCGTGCTCCGTTGAGTTGCGCAACTTTGCCATAATGTGGTGCATGGACGATGCCGTGTCAATGGACACAGACAACAGTAACCTGTGGGTTCATAACCTCGACCTCTTTTATGGCAAGCCCGGCAGCGCGGCAGACCAAAAGAAAGGCGACGGAACACTTGACATAAAGGGAGACTCCAAGTACTCAACCATCTCCTACAACCACCTTTGGGACAGCGGAAAGTCAAGCCTCTGCGGCATGACATCAGAGTCAGGCCCTAACTATCTGACCTATCATCACAACTGGTTTGACCACTCTGACTCACGTCATCCACGCATCCGCACCATGTCAGTACACGTCTATAACAACTATTTTGACGGCAACTCCAAGTACGGTATCGGTGCTACCACAGGCTCAGACGTATTCGCTGAGAGCAACTACTTCCGCAACTGTAAGTACCCGATGCTCGCTTCCAAGCAGGGTTCCGACGTTCATAACGGCGTAGGCAGCAGCGACGAGACAAAGGGAACGTTCTCCGGCGAGGCAGGCGGAAGCATCAAGGCCTACGGAAACATAATGACAGGGCAGAAGAGTTTTGAGCCATACGTAGAGGGAGATGCCACCTATAGCACCCACTTCGACGCCTACGTAGTTGAAAACAAGAGTGAAAAAGTACCCTCAACGGTTACAGCCCTGCTTGGTTCAGACACTTACAGCAACTTCGACACTGACCCATCGCTGATGTATTCAGACTATAAAGTTGACGCAGCAGCCGACGTTCCCGCCATAATCAAGGGCGAATTAGGTGCTGGTCGCTGCCAACACGGAGACTTCACATGGACCTTCGGAGCCAACGAAGACAATAATGCCGAGGTGATACAGGCACTCTCCGACGCCATCAACGCATATAAGTCCACGCTTGTAGGCTTCTTCGGCAAAACCATCTCCAACGGAGGTGCCAACGAGGAGCAAGGCGGCGGTTCCAACGAAGGCAGTGGTGACAGCGGCTCAGACAGCGGAACAGATGACAGTGGCATCGACAGCACATTGGAAGAAGAGCCTTACATCGGCACTGCCGACGACTATTTCTTCTTCAATGCCGACAACCAGACGCAGGTAGAGGCATACCTTGCCGACGGAACCATCACCCTTGCCAACGGAACAGTGGCAGGTTCAGAGACCTCATCATTCGTTCCTGACTACGCATACGATGCCGAGGCCAACGGCAAGACCTTCTCCTCCACCGTTTATACCGGTTCACTACAACTTGCAAAAGCAAGTGCTGCAGGTGCTACCAACGGCGGTTCAGCAGTATTCCGCTGCAAGAAAGGCATCACAACATTCGCTGTTTACCTCTACCGCACAGGCTCAGTATATCTCAACCTGTACACCTCCACTGACAGTGTTACATGGAAAAAGGTGGCAGACGTGAACAAGGGCGCATCGGGAATATATGAAAAGAACTTCTCATCAACTGTTGCTGACACCACACACTGCGTATTTGTAAAGATAGAAAATACCTCTACTGGCGGTCTTAACATACAGGGAATACGTATTCTTAACAAGAAAGATGCGACAGAGAAAGAGCCCTCTGCCGCTGAACCAACGCCCGACCCAACACCTGACCCTGACCCGACACCAGACCCGGCACCAGGCAGTGGCGACACTGACGCAACGGCAAAATACAAGTTTACGGTCAAGGAAATAGTACCGGCAGCGGTAGTTGAAGGTTCAACCAAGAACTACAGCGAGCCTATTACCACTCAGGGAGGACTGTTCCAGTATGGAAATGTCAGCAGAATCGAGCCCTCTACAATATCTAGCACAGGCTACGCTGTGAAGTTAGACGGTAACGCCAGCGCGACAAACACCAAGTACATACTCATCAGCCTCAACACCCCGTTAGAGGCAGGAGACAAGATTACGATAGCCTGTCACGCCACCTCCAACCCAAGTGCAACAAAACCCTACGGCGTAAGCCTCTATACCAGTCAGGCTGCAGCAGCCATCGCAAGTGTTAATTGCACGCAGAAGAACACTGAGGAGGCACTGACCATCACCGTAACAGAGGCAATGGCAGGTATAAAAGAGTTCTACATCGTGCGTAACGAAGGCTGTTCAACATTCGTTTCCAGCGTCACCATCACCGGCAACAGCACTGGAACAGACAACGTAAAGGCAGAGAACGCAGAGAAGAGCAGCGTAATCTATGACCTGTCAGGCCGTACTATCCTCATACCAATAAGGGGACAGATATACATAAAGGACAAAAAAACATTCATCGCACAATAAAAGCAGAGAATGTAATACAACCAACAACAACCCACAACCGACCCGCTGGCGAGACAATCGCCGGCGGGTTATTTTTTTTCAATACGTTAAACCCTCAGCAATCCCATACGTCATATAAACAGAACGTTCTCAAAAGCAACACCAATTAACAACCCCTTAAAAACAAAACCATCAACACTATGAAGAAAATCATTATGGCACTCGTGTGCATCAGCATGGCCCTCACCATGCAAGCCCAGCCTAAAAACAATAAAGAAGTATGCCCAGCCCAGCCCGAAGCAGGCGCAACGTGCCAGCAACAATGCTGCCAGAACACGCAGCAACAGTGCCAACAGAAGCAGCGTGGCAGGCAATGCTGCCAACAAAAGATGCGTCCCACGAAGCGCGGCGGCATAAAACAAAGCAGGAATGACATGGTGGTCAATATGCGCGTAATAAGGACTCTCGGCATTGACAGCACCACAATCAACGCCATAAAGGAACTGAAAAAACAGAAAACAGAAGAGATGCGCGCCATACGCCAGTCCATGAGAGACAACAAACCCGTGGCAGTCACTGCCCCCGAAGCAAAAGACAACAAGGCCGAAGCAAAGAACAAGAAGGCTGACAAGAAGAAAATAAAGAAGGGAGAGAAAGCAGAAGCCAGCAAGCCTACGACCGCTACACCTGACGAGAGAAAGGCAAGACGCGAGCAATTCATGGCAAAACTGAAAGAGAACAGAGAGAAGACACAAGCCGTAACAAAGAGTTACCGTGCTGAACTGCGCAAGATTCTCGGTGACGAGAAATACATTGAGTATCTCGAGAAACTCTCCCAGCAGCCCCGTCAGGCACAACCCATGCGCCAGCCCAAGGCTCGCAGGCACACTGGCAGACACGCCTAAACCAGAAACGGTCATTAGATTTCGGACTATTTCATTTATCTACGCACAAGACAGTGTCATGCTTCATCACAAGCATAACGGGTGATGACGAGACAAAGCAGGGCGCAAGACGGTGCATAGAGAAGCGTAAAAAGACAGGAAAACCACTGTAAGAAGAATAAAACAGTCAGCAGCGGTCCAATGAACAATCTAGTTTGAAACATATCAACTCTAAATATCTCATAAAAGAAAAACACAAAAAGGTTATAGTTTTTATAAAAGATTAATAGGATAATATTTTCCCCTGACCCACGATGAACGCACCCCCACGGTGCAAAACATACGGGTCAGGGGTTTTCGTATGCCCCATACCCTCCCCACACACGGTACATAACCACTGCAAAAAGAAAAAACAGAGATAAAATTGCACAATTCGCCCAAACTTACTAACTTTGCAGTCAGACAACAAAGCAGCACGCTCCGCCACCCCGACAACCGCAGGCAACACCCCCTGCACCATACAACCACAAAACAACAAGCCACCCACCCCGTCACAACAAAAAACCACAAACAATGAAGAAAATATGTTACATAATAGCCAAGCACAGCGAAGCCCGTCCGCTGATAGAACACTTCAACCTGCGCCACGTACCCGATTACTTCTCTCCCCTGCCCTGCCAGTTGTACAGAGGCAGCACAGGCCACAGCGAACTGTACGTGGTGCTCAACGGCACACAGCACCAGCGTGACCTCGTAGGCTGTGAAGCAGCCTCCGTCACCACCATGGCAGCCATAGAACACCTTCACCCCGACATCGTGATAAGCAGCGGCACCTGCGGCGCATGGAAACGCTACGGAGCAAAGACAGGGCAGGTATATCTCGGCAACGGAGCAATGTTCCACGACCGCCGTGTGCCTGGCGACAACAAATGGGGCACACAGGGACTGGGCAACTACCCCGTATGGCAAGGCACAGAAGCACTGGCAGAAAGCCTGCAACTGCCAACCGCAAAAGTAACAACAGGCTCCTCCTTCGACATGACAGCCGAAGAAGAAACCATAATAGACCAAAACGGCGGACGACTGAAAGAGATGGAAGGTGCGGCAGTAGCCTTCGTATGCAGCCTCTACAACAAACCCGTTCTGCTTGTAAAGGCAGTAACCAACCTGCGCGATGCAGAACAAGAAGACATGACAGCATTTCAAGAAAACCTACACCACGCCGCCACGGCACTGACAGAAGCCAACGCAAGGATAATAGCAGCACTGGCAGAACACGACGAATAACACACCACAACACCATAACACCCCCACAACGCCGTAAACAAGTGCTGATTACATAGCAAACAAGTGCTGATTACACAGTGAAAAGCACCTGATTACAACGCAATCAGCACCTGTTCACATCTCCCCCCACAACAACAGCCAAGACAAGGCGTCAGACCTAATCAGATTTTAACCCACACTTTTTACCCATTATTGCACATTTTACGAAAAAAATTTCGTAACTTTGCACAGATTAATGGATTTCTCTGACATCATAGGACAGCACGACATGGCACAACGCCTCATGCGGCTGGCAGACGAAGACCGTCTGCCACACGCCATGATGTTATGCGGGCCAGACGGCGCAGGCAAACTCGCACTCGCACTCGCACTCGCCTGTCACATACTAAACAAAGGCACCTTCAAGGTAAAAGGAACCAGACACCCCGACCTTCACTTCTCATTCCCCACCATAAAGCCACAAAAAGAAAGTTCAGAATACAAGCCCATAAGCAACGACTACATAGAACAGTGGCACAACCTGATGGCTGACGGGCCATACTTCTCACTGGCACAGTGGATGAAAGCAATGGAAGCCGACAAACAACAAGCCATCATCACCGTAGGAGAAGCCAACGAGCTGATAAAAAAACTGAACATGAAGTCAAACCAAGGCGGGTGGAAAATCAGCATAATATGGCTACCAGAGCGCATGAATCAAGAATGTGCCAACAAGATGTTGAAACTCATTGAAGAACCACCAGCACAGACACTCTTCATAATGGTGTGCCGCGAGCCAGAAAAACTACTTGAAACCATACGCTCCCGAGTACAACGCTTCGACGTAAAACCCATCGCCGCCGACGATATGCAGCAGGCACTCATGCAGCGCAGAATGTTAAACACAGAGGACGCACGACGCATAACACGCCTTGCCAACGGCAACTGGCTCACAGCAATAGAAGAACTTGACGCCGGAAACGAGAACCGCCTCTTCTTTGATTACTTCGTGGCACTGATGAGAAAAGCATACCTGCGCGACGTAAAAGACCTCAAACGCTGGAGCGAAAACACCGCAACACTGGGCAGAGAAGAACAAAAACGACTGCTAACATACTTCATGCGCATGACAAGAGAAGCCTTCATGTATAACTTCCACAACCCGGAACTATCATACATGACACACAACGAAGAAGAATTCTGCAAGAAATTCGCACGCTTTGTCAACGAAGGCAACGTGCTGGGATTCCAAGAACTCTACCAAACCGCACTGCGAGACATCGGCCAAAACGCCAACGCCAGAATGGTATTCTTTGACATTACAATGAAAGTAGCAGTACTACTACACACCACATAACAAGCCAACACCATCAACAAACCACAACCCCACACAACAATATGGACGAAAACAAAACACAGGAGCAGCCACAAAACAACACGCCCGAGAAAGAAAACAAAGGCGACTCCTACCAAAATATGAGATTCACACTGGGCACCAGTTGCGCAAGAGGCCTGTGCCGACGCGGCGTATCACGCAGCGACCACCAGTTAAACACATACGACTGGCTGGCAGACGTGCCCGGAAACACCGAGAGCACAGACATAGTAGAAGTGCAATTCAAAAACACCCGCAAAGCATACTACCACAACATCAACAGCCTTGACCTACAAAAAGGCGACTGGGTAGCAGTAGAATCAGCACCAGGACACGACATCGGCATCGTCACTCTGACAGGAAAACTGGCAGAACTACAAATGAGAAAAGCAAACCTGAGGTCAGAAGACGACGTAAAAAGAGTCTATCGCATAGCAAAAGACAACGACATGGAACGCTACTACGAAGCAAAAAGCAGAGAAGAAGCAACCATGATACAAAGCCGACAGATAGCAAAAGACCTCGGACTGGAAATGAAAATCGGAGACGTAGAATACCAAGGCGACGGAAACAAAGCCATATTCTACTACATAGCAGACGAACGCGTGGACTTCAGGCAACTCATTAAGGTGCTGGCAGACACCTTCCACGTACGCATTGAGATGAAACAAATAGGCGCAAGGCAGGAGGCTGGGCGAATAGGAGGCACCGGACCATGCGGCAGAGAACTATGCTGCGCAACGTGGATGAAGAACTTTTCCAGCGTAAGCACCAACGCCGCACGCTATCAAGACATATCACCCAACCCGCAAAAACTGGCTGGAATGTGCGCAAAACTGAAGTGTTGCCTCAACTATGAAATAGACAACTACATAGAAGCAGGTAAGAAACTGCCGCCGCATGACACCGTATTGCAGACCCAGGACAACGACTATTACCTGTTCAAGAAAGACATTCTCTCAGGACTACTGACCTACTCCACCGGCAAACGCATAGCAGCAAACCTCGAAACCATAACCGCCGAAAGAGCAAAAGAGATAATAGAGATGAACAAAGAGGGCAGGAAACCCCTGTCACTCGCTGAGGATACACGGCAGAAAATGCCCGAGAAACCCAAAGACCTGCTCGATGACGCAGACCTGACAAGGTTTGATTCCGCCAAGAAAAAGAAGAAAAAGAAGAAGCAAAAGAACAATGATGCAGGAGAAGGGAAACCTCATCACAACAAGGAGAACGGCGGAAAACAAAAGGGTAACAGCAACACCAACGCGGAAAACAAGGCACAGTGACAAAGAAAAGCAGCATAATGACACTCCTGAAAAAGGGACATACGGCCGTGATAACGGCAGTATGTCTCTTTATGTCATGCACCACCAGCACGCTATATCATCACTATGAACATACGGCAGACGGCGGATGGGACAAGACAGACACCCTCATCTTCAAGACAGACACCGTGATTCACGCTGGGGAATACACTACAACACTGTGCATAAGGACCGATGCCACATACCCATACCGTAACCTTTCCGTCAGAGCCACGCAGATATTGGAGCCCGGAGGACACCTGTCCACACACACAATAGACATGGATATAAGGCAGAAGAACGGCACACAGACGGCAGACGGCATAACATACTACACCTACGAGGCTCCCATCGGGAGGGTAACACTGCGTCCCGGTGACTCGCTGACGGTGAAAGTGGCGCACAACATGAGGCGCGAGACAATGCCGGGAGTGACTGACGTGGGGGTGAAAGTGACCGAATAATTAAACGCTACAAGCATGAACGTGAAGATACTATGGGTGGATGACGAGATAGAACATCTGCACGCCCACATAATTTTCCTTGAAAAGAAAGGCTATGACGTAGTCATTGCCAACAACGGCATTGACGCAATAGAGCAGTGTCAGCAGCAGACCTTCGACCTTGTTCTGCTTGACGAGATGATGCCTGGCATCACAGGACTGGAGACCTTGCAGCGCATCAAAGAGGTACAGCCACAGACTCCCGTGGTAATGGTGACCAAAAGCGAGGAAGAAGACATCATGGATCAGGCGATAGGAGCAAAGATTGCCGACTATCTCATTAAGCCAGTAAACCCCATGCAGATACTGCTTACGCTGAAAAAGCACGTTCACCAGAAGGAGATAGTGACCGAGGTGACACAGCAGGGCTACCAACAGTCGTTCCAAGACATAGCGATGCAGATAGCGGACTGCCGCACGTTCAGCGACTGGAGGGACGTGTACAAACGGCTGGTACACTGGGAACTGGAACTGGCAGCGACCGGAAGCCCCATGACCGAGATGCTGAAAATGCAGAAGGAGGATGCCAACAACGGCTTTGCGAAGTTCATAAAGAAGAACTATCTTGACTGGGTGACACCGGGAGCAAAGGCTACCGACAAGCCATTGATGTCCAACAGGATATTCCCGGACTGTGTGTTCCCAACGCTAAGCAACGGCGAGAAGGTGTTTATGATAGTGATAGACAACTTCCGTTACGACCAATGGAGGATGTTGGCAGAGGAAATTGGCGATATGTTTGACATTGAAGAGGACCTGTACCTGAGCATACTTCCAACAGCAACACAGTATGCCCGCAACGCTATCTTCTCCGGACTGATGCCTCAACAGATAGCGGAGATGTTCCCGGAACTGTGGGTTGACGAGGACGAAGAGGATGGAAAGAACCTCAACGAGTCGCCTCTGATAAAGACACAGATAGAGAGATACCGCAGGAAAGACACCTTCTCCTACCACAAAATCAACGACTCACAGGGGGCAGACAAACTGATGCAACAGTTCAACAGCCTCACAAGGAACGACTTGAACGTGGTGGTAATAAACTTCATAGATATGCTCTCGCACGCAAGGACGGAGTCAAAGATGGTCAGGGAACTGGCAAACGACGAGGCGGCATACCGCAGTATCACGCTGTCATGGTTCAGACACAGCGTGCTGAGGGAACTGTTCACGGCACTCTCGCAGACTGACTACCACGTGATACTCACCACAGACCACGGCTCAATAAGGTGTAACCGTCCTGTAAAGATTGCGGGCGACAAGAATACCAATACCAACCTGCGCTATAAACTGGGCAAGAACCTCAACTTCCAGTCAAAGGATGTGTTTGGAATCAATAACCCCAAGCAGGCACAACTGCCGTCGCCAAACATCTCGACCAGTTACGTCTTTGCCACGGGTAACGACTTCTTCGCATACCCGAACAACTATAATTACTACGTACAATACTACCGCGACACCTTCCAGCACGGCGGTATCTCGATGGAAGAGATGATTATTCCGCTGATTAGCATGAAGGGAAGAAGGAGATAAAGACATGAGACTGACAATAGAATCCATAGAGACAATCCACGAGACAGCACGAGAGTTTCTTGCCGCCATTGACGGGAAGGGTTGCTGTCTGGCCTTCTACGCACCGATGGGAGCAGGCAAGACCACATTCATAAAGGCGCTCTGCGAGGTGATGGGGGTGAAGGACGTCATTACGTCACCGACATTCGCCATAGTGAACGAATACACTGACGGCAGGGGTAGGCCCGTGTTCCACTTTGACTTCTACCGCATCAAGAAACTGGAAGAGGTGTATGACATGGGCGGTGAGGAGTATTTCTACAGCGGCTGTTACTGCTTCATGGAGTGGCCGGAAATGGTTGAGGAGGCACTGCCCGATGAAACCATAAGGATTACCATCACTCCACAGGAGGATGGGACACGCATAATAGAGTTCTAAGCAACAAAAGCCACTGCGGTATGACGCCCTACGTCACCGCTCCCGATACCTATCACACTGCTACGCATAACCGGTGGAAAAGCAAACAGGTGCTGATTACTTGGTGAAAGGGGCTCTTTTACCAAGTAATCAGCACCTGTTTGCAATGTAATCAGCGTGCTTTTACAAGAATGTCAGCATCGCACCCTGCGCCTGCCAGTCTGCTTTGACGGAGGGAAGGGTAAGGTTACAGGTTGGCATCAAACTTCTCCTGCAACTTATTCTTGTTGGCTGCGCCCACAAGTTTATCTACAAGTTGCCCGTCACGGAAGAACAGCAGCGTGGGAATGTTGCGTATGCCGAACTCGGCTGCGAGGTCCTCGCACTCCTCAACGTTACACTTTCCTACTACCATCTTGCCGTCATACTCCTCTGCCAACTGTGATATCACGGGTGAAATCATCCTGCATGGCCCGCACCACTCTGCCCAAAAGTCCACTACCAAAGGCAGGTTTCCGTTTTTGAGAGCCTCAAAGTTCTCTTTTGTTATTACTACTTCCATAATCGTTTGTTTTGTTAATACGTTATTATTTGATCAGAATCCGTCCAGTTCATAATACTCGTCCTCCAGTCCTTCGGTGGAGGTCTTGCCCTCATCCACTACTATTATCTCCTCGTCAGCAGGCTGTGTCAGCGGCTTTTCGCTGCCGTCGTCAATGATGAAGGTGTCCTCCTGCGGTGTTTCCGCAGCCTTGTTGTCCTCTGCTGGAATCAGTATCTCGTCGTCATCAGGTTGCTGCGTCTCCGGCTCCTCGGCCTGTATCTCCAGCACATCGCTGTTGCCAGCAGTGGGTTTACCCTCCTCGGGCAGGGTTATAAGACTCTCCTCCACCCTTTCCGGAGCCCTTTCCTCAGGCAGTTCTATGGTGTTCTCGGGCTCGGCGACGCTGTCTGTCGGCAGTGTTATCTCCGTCTCGGCAGGCAATACCACCTCCGTCTCGGCAGGCAGAGGTATCAGTTCCCCCTCGTCAAGTGCCTCTTCGCCCTTCGGTTCAACAGGCTTTGCGCCTCCTGGTGCCACCTCTTCGGTTGGCAGCAGTGGTTGTACGGCATCGTCAGCCTGTACCTTCTCGTCCTTTGTCAGCACGGGTTCGTAGAGTTGTTCTACATTTGTGACAGGCAGCGGAGCGAAGTTCTTGACATAGAACGTGTCATAATCGTTGTAACTGTACCTGCTTCCTATCAGTTCAAGGTTATCCCTGCTTATCACGATTGGCCTGCTGTGGCCTGCTGTCCGCCGTATTCCCTCCTGCTGTAACAACATCTTTGCATACTGACGAGCCTCTCCGAAGTTGCGGAAACCACTGACAGTGAGGTGGTGCATACCGTAAACGTCCTCAATGGTGATGTCAAAGTTCCGCACAAGGAAACTCGTAAAGTTATAGCGCGCCATCTGGAACAGCAACTTATTCTCGTCTATCGAGTCGGGCTGATAGGCCATAATGAACATGAACTCCGTCTCACGCTCTGGCGAGAAGACCCTGTTCGCCATGCTGTCAGCCCCTTCCTGCACCATGCTGCGCCTGTTCCACACGTCAGAGAGGTCAAACTTGGCACCTCGCAGGCGCTTACCCTCCCTGACACCGTTTATTATCATTCCCGCCATCTCTGCCACAGGGCTCTCCGGGTAGTCTTTCACCACGGTCTCCATAGCCGCAACGCACTCTGTAGGATAGCCGTCATTGAGACGGGTGAGGCCCTTTATGAAAATGAATCTGTCACGGTTTGCACCAAGAGGGAAACGTTCTTCTGACACCGCCGCATTGTCATACACCTCCTGGAAACGGTCCTCCTTGAAGGCAGTGTATGTCGCTCCGTAGATAGAATCCTCCAAATGCTTGCCATAACGGGCATTTTCAGCAAAGTAAGGGTCTGACAATAACCTGGTCCACTGCGACTCGGGGTACTCCGTCTTGAGGTTACCCAGATACCGCCGAGCCTCCATCGGCCGGCCAATCCGTGAGTAAAGCAGGTAGAGATGGTAATAGACCTCGTCCTTAGGAGTAAAATCCTCATACTGCTCCAGTAGCCTCATGAACGCCTTTTCGCTCAGTGGCAGGTTGTCAAGTTTATCCTTGAAGATAACGGCAGAGTGGAAAAGGCCGTCCTTTATGATATCGTTACTGGCGGCAACAGCCTCCTCCGTGAACGGTATCTGCGCCATGTAATACTCTCTCTTGTGCGGATTGTTGACCGCAGAGTCCATTCTTTCCTCCTCAATGCGCTGCTGCTCCTCCACCGCCATGATGGAATCACGTTGTTCGTCGGTCAATATTGCGGTGTCATCAGCCCCATTTGCGAAGTCGCCCACCACGGTTTTGTTATACCGTTGCCAGTTATCCGTGTTCTCACGCTTGCCCCACGTGCGCTGGAATATCTGCTTTCCCTGCTGAACCAGTTGCGGATTGTAGAAGTACCACGCTGCGTTTCTGTTCTGGGCAGTGACATTTCGCGGTGTGTTCAGTTCCGTTTTTTTACCGAGGTTGGACCCATACTTCTGCTGTCTCTGCTGCACTTCTATCTCGGCAGCCTTCTCTTCCTCCTCCCTTTCCTGCTGTTTTAGGGCTTCAATGACGCGATCTATCGCCTCATTGCGCTCCTCTTCGCTCATCTTTGCCAATGCTTGCAGTGAGTCTTGCAGGTGCACTGCATCGGTGTATGGCACCAGTTCGTCAAGTACCTTCGAGCGTTCGGCAAGGGTATTGTAATCTGGTCGCTCCTTGTCTAACAGTCCTATTGCCTCGCCGTAGCAGCGTCTTGCGTCGCCATATCGTTCTAATTGCCAGTAAAGGTCACCAAGATGCAACAGCAATACGCCTTTTTCTATGCCTGAACGCGTGGCTTTAGCGTTGCCTTTCTCGTATGATATGATGGCGTTTACGGTGTCTTTCTCTGCCAGATAGATGTTGCCAATGGCGTAATATACCTGATCAAGGTAGTCTTTGTTGTTGTCATTGCGCGCCATTCTGCGCAACTTTCCTATCATCTTACGTGCTTGTCCCTTTGCAGACACTTCCGTCATGGAGATGCGAGCGTTAAATTCTAACTCGTAAGGAGGGTTCTGTCTCACCACTTTCTGGAATGCTTTGTATGCTGCCTGCGTGTTTCCCTGCGCGGCTTCTACTTGTCCGAGCAGGTAATATTCACGTGCTTTCTGCTTTGAACGCATCTCATGCTTAATGACCTTGCGTAGGTATTCTGCTGCTTTCGGCAGGTCATTGGTGTGCAGGTAGTAGTCGCAGAGGGTGTAATCCCATTCTTTTTGCGCTCTCCAGTCTATGCTGTCACGCTGCATATTGCGTATTACGTCTTCGGCATCATACAGCCAATCGCTTTCTATGTAGCATTTTGCCAGCCATGCTCTTGCCTTTCCGTAGATGGCGGGTTGGCCTTTATACAGGCGTGACATGTATGAGAATGTGGCGGCAGCCTCATCAAAATTGCCTTGATAGAATTGTGATCGTCCCATGAGCATCCACGCTTTCCATAGGAAGGGGTTGTATTCTTTTCTTGAAAGCCACTCTATGTCTTTTGCTGTCTTGCGCCGGTTCTTTGTCCATGTGGGCTTGGCCTTGATGCTATGCATCTGTATTGCTTTCTTACTCTTGGTGATAGCGATGTCGTAGTTGGCTTTTCCGAGTTCGCGACTGGCTTTGTTTCCTACGGTGTATAGTGGCAGGCGTTCTGTGTAGTTGTCCTTGTTGCCGTTTTCTTTTTCAAGTGATGCGTCGATATATGCCAGCGTACCATTATAATATGTGTTGTACCTTGCGGTGAATCCGTGCCAGAAACGGGTTGCGCTCGTGTTCTTTTTGGTGGAACACGAGGCTGCGAATATGGCGAGGCACAGCATCAGCAGGGTATGTGGCAGTATCTTTCTCAAGTTGTTGTTTTAGTTCTTAATTTCGTCAATGGTCCACCCTGCTTTTTTTAGGTCATCCCAGTAGTGTGGATAACTCTTTGAGACTACTTCGGGATTGTTTATCGCCAGTCCGGGATATACTATCGCTGCTGGTGCGAATGCCATGGCCATGCGGTGGTCTTCGTATGTGTCTATCACGGGTTCGGCCATTGCTTCGCATCGGGTACCGTCCCATGACAGCACGCCTTCTTCTGAATCGTCGAGCACATAGCCTAATTTTGACATTTCATATTTAAGTGCTGCTATGCGGTCTGTCTCCTTTATGCGCAGTGTCTGCAAGCCACTGAAGCGGAAGGGGACGCCGCATAGGGCTGTTGCCACCACCACGGTCTGTGCCAGGTCGGGCTGGTTTATGAAGTTAAAGTCAAAGCGTGGCAGTGCTCTGCGTTGTGAGTTGAGCGTCACCATGGTGGTTTTTCCTTGTGCTTTGTCACCGAATCGTGTCTTGATACCGAGCATCATGAAGATGTAACGTATTGCGGAGTCACCCTGCCTGCTGCCATCCATCAGTCCTGGCAGGCGCACCTCGCTGTCTTCGTCACTCATGAGGGCGAGCATTTCATACCAATATGATGATGCGCTCCAGTCGTTTTCTATATAGAACGGCACTGCTTTGTACGGCTGTGGTCTTACTGCTATGGTGGCGGAGTCTTCCCACTCCACGTCTGCCCCGAACTCCTGCATGGTGCAAATTGTAAGGTCTATGTACGGGCGTGATATGATATCGCCTGTCAGATGGAGCGTCAGCCCGTTCTTCATCACAGGGCCTATCATCAGAAGTGCTGATATGTACTGTGATGACACGTTGCCGGCTATGTCCAGCCTGCCGCCTTCCAGTTGTCGTCCGCGTATGCGCAATGGTGGAAAGCCTTGTTCCTCCATATATTCTATGTCTGCTCCGAGTGCGCGCAATGCCTCCACCAACACGGTAATCGGGCGGTGTTTCATGCGCTCTGTGCCCGTGATTACGTGCTCGCCGCTACCTACCGACAGCAGTGCTGTGGTGAAACGCATTGCTGTCCCTGCGGCTTTTACGTTTATTTCGTATGGCATATCTCGCAGTGCTGCCACCATCACGTCTGTATCATCACACTGGCTGAGGTTCTCTGGGTGCTCCTTGCCTCCGGCCAAGGCGTTTATTATGAGTGCGCGGTTGCTGATACTCTTTGATGCTGGCAACGTAATCTCGCAGTTCATGGTGCGAGGTGCTGTCAATATATATTGCATTGCGTTGTTGTTTTTTTGTCTGTTTTAGTGCCTGCAAGGCCGTGTTTCTACGTGCCTTGCAACTATAAGACAAAATTACGACATCTTTCTCACACGTACAAACATTATCATATAAATTTTTTCTATTTCACATTTTTTCATCAAAAAGGTGAGAAAAGATTTGGCTGGCTCATTTTTTCTGTGTAACTTTGCACTCGCTTATGGGGAGAAGCGTTGTTTTAACGCGGTTTTTCTTATTGCAATCGGGATGTAGCGCAGTTGGTTAGCGTACACGTCTGGGGGGCGTGTGGTCGCCAGTTCGAGTCTGGTCATCCCGACAATACTTGCAGGTTGCAGTTCTGTCACATACAGACTGTTGCCTGCAAGTTTTTTTATTGCCTTATCCTCGACGCTCGCTTGGGTGTGTAGCGAGTGTGACGTTCATTATAATCAGGTACTGATTACGGTGTAATCTGCACCTGATTGCGGCGTAATCAGCACCTGATTGCGGTGTAATCTGCACCTGATTGTTGTGTAATCTGCACCTGATTGCTGCGTAATCTGCACTTGTTTGCAAATAGCCTATATATCATCAGGAGGGTTGGATATGGCTAAGGGTCTCTGCGCAAGGCTATGTCTTGGCGGTCTGACATTACCTGATGTACAGTTATTATGTTCGTCTTTTTTCTCTGTAAGATATCTTGGGGAGGTGGAAAAACCGTAGGCCTTGGTTACATACGCATGACACGTCAGGGGATATACTGCGTTACGGTAACGAAAAACAGATGCGTCTGCCATTAGGTGAATGTGCTGACGCATCTGTTTTTGTATTTCTCTGCCCCTCCGTCCGTACTTATGACGTAAGTGTCCTGCTGCTTATGCAATCCCCATCTCTTTGGCCTTCTGCATGAGTAACTGCATGAGTGGCTCGCGTTCGTTCTCTACGCGGTTGTCAAGGACGGCGTCTTTTAGGTATGATTTGAGTTCTCCTACCTCTCGCGAAGGTTTGAGATTGAACATCTGCATTATCTCATTGCCGTCTATTACGGGCTGAAGCAGGCGTTTGAAGTCACGTTGTTTGAGGTCTTCTATCTTTTCCCGCACGAGTTGATAGTTGTCGAGGAAACGTTGTTTGCGTACGTGGTTCTTGCTTGTTATGTCGGCCTCGCACAGCAGCATGAGGTCGTCTATGTCATCGCCGGCATCGTTTACGAGCCTTCGCACGGCACTGTCGGTTACTTCGTTGTCGGCTATGGCTATGGGACGCATGTGCATATCCACCATTTTCTGCACGTATTTTAGTTTTGTGTCGAGTGGTAGTTTGAGCCTGCGGAATATTGTCGGCACCATTTTTGCGCCTATTATGTTATGGGCATGGAATGTCCATCCCAGCAGATTGTCCCACCGTTTGCTCTTTGGTTTGCCGATGTCGTGCAGCAGTGCGGCCCACCGCAACCAGAGGTTGTCACTGGTTCGGGCTACGTTGTCAAGCACTTCGAGGGTGTGGTAGAAGTTGTTTTTGTGGGCTTTGCCGTTGCGTGTCTCCACAATGTCCATCTGCGAGAGTTCCGGCAGGATTATGTCGAGCAGTCCAGAGCGTTGCAAGTCCACGAAGCCCCGTGATGGTGTGCGGGTGAGAAGGGTCTTGTCCAGTTCTTCACTGATGCGTTCTGCACTGATTATCTTCAGTCTCTCGGCGTTGCGCCCGAGTGCTTCAAAAGTCTCGTCCTCTATCAGGAAGTTTAGTCTTGTGGCAAATCGTATGCAGCGCAGCATACGTAACGGGTCGTCACTGAACGTTATGTCCGGGTCGAGGGGTGTGCGTATGATACCGTCCCATAGGTCATCAAGTCCTCCGAAGGGGTCAACCAGTTCGCCGAAGCGTTCTTTGTTGAGACAGATAGCCATGGCATTGATAGTGAAGTCACGGCGATTCTGGTCGTCTTCCAGCGTTCCGTCCTCTACTATCGGCTTGCGTGAGTTGCGCTGATAACTCTCGCGGCGTGCGCCGACAAATTCTACTTCTACCGCTCCTTCATCGGGATTCTCCGGGTTGTAGCGTGTGCCGGGGGGATAATATTTTACTTGTGCCGTACCGAAGTTTTTGAACACGGACAGGTGTGCACGCTTTCCGAGCATGGCGGTGAGACGTTTTGCCACGGCAATGCCTGAGCCTACTACCACACAGTCAATGTCGTCAGAGGGGCGTTCAAGAAAAATGTCGCGGACGTATCCGCCCACGACATAACATTCAAGGCGCAGTTCGTCCGCCGCGTCTGATATTTTATGGAATATGTCTTTGTCAAGTATATGCGCCAGTTCGGCGTCGGTGTACTCTTTCATCGTTGTTGTTTTTTTCCCTTTCCCCGTTTGTTCGTTGCCTCGTCGGGGGTGTCCCTCCTTGTATGGACGGCGGGATTGTTATCTCTTTTTCCCTGAATGATTGTTCTTGTTTGTATTTCCTGCCTTGCTGTCAGTGTGCTGCTGGCTCTTGGTGTCGTGCTGCTTGGCCTCATTTTTCTTCTTCTCCATGTCACGCTGCCATTCTGGTTTCAGTCCGAAGTCTTCATTGCCGGCTGGCAGTTCGAGGTCCAGTTCGGTGTGATGTGGCTCCTTGCTCTTGAAAGGCACGTTCAGTTCTTCATGTACTGACACCTCCACCAGCGCAACGCCGGCAGCGAGTATGCCGAGTTGTCGTGCCGCTTCGTATGAAAGGTCTATCACCCTGCCGCGCGTATGAGGCCCACGGTCAATGACCTTGACCACAACTTGCTTGCCGTTGGCTGGATTCTTGACATCGAGCAGGGTGCCGAAGGCATAGGTGCGGTGGGCACATACCAGCGAATCATTATTGAGGCGAACGCCGCTACTGGTGCGTGCACCGTTGGCACGACGTGAATAATATGAGGCTTTGCCTCTCTGTTGTGCGGGTAACAACATGGCTGTAATCAGCAACAGCACAGACATCAGAGCCACACGCCAGACAAATGGTGGAAGTCTCAGCATAGGTTTTAGGTGGGTTGGTTTATTGTTGCAAAGGTAATGCTTTTATTGGTAACGGACAATAAATGCGTCAACTTTTAAGGCAATATAATTAATTAAAGTGTAAAAATTTTGGGTTTTCCCTATTTTTTACTAACTTTGCAGCCAAAACAGAGGTCACGTTATTCATGCGTCACCCCTAAACTTCTAATATTTATCATATTACGACAATGGCAGAAACAAAAAGAATCAAGACGGCTCTCGTCAGTGTATTCCACAAAGACGGCCTCGATGAGTTGCTAAGCAAACTGAATGAGGAGGGCGTGAAGTTCCTTTCAACCGGCGGTACACAGAAGTTTATAGAGTCTCTCGGCTTCGAGTGCGAAGCAGTGGAGAACGTAACGACATACCCTTCAATACTCGGTGGACGCGTGAAGACACTACACCCCAAGATTTTCGGTGGCATACTCGGACGTCGCGAGTTGCAGGGCGACCTTGACCAGATGGCAAAATACGAGATACCAGAAATAGATCTCGTGATAGTTGACCTCTACCCATTTGAGCAGACGGTAGCAAGCGGAGCCAGCGAGGCTGACATCATAGAGAAGATTGACATCGGCGGAATATCACTTATACGCGCAGGAGCCAAGAACTTTAAGGACGTTGTCATTGTTCCTTCAAAGTCCGAGTACAGCGTTCTGCTTGACATTCTGAACAAGAAAGGCGCAGAGACCGACATCGAGGAGCGCAGAATGTTTGCCACACGTGCCTTCGGCGTTAGTTCACATTACGACACTGCCATCAACGCCTGGTTTGAAAAGACCAGCAAGTAACAACAAAGACGGCGCACAGGCACAACGCCCCACACGTCGCATAAAACACAAATATAAACTATATGGGTTTCTTTTCTTTCGTACAAGAGATAGCGATGGACCTCGGCACGGCCAACACCATAATCATGTCAGGTGACAAAATTGTGGTGGATCAGCCCTCAGTAGTCGCCATTGACCGTGACACCAACCAGATGATAGCCGTGGGCGAACGTGCAAAAAGCATGTACGAGAAGACCAACGACCGCATCAAGACGGTAAGACCACTACGTGACGGCGTCATTGCAGACTTCTCCGCGTGTGAAATGATGATACGCGGACTTATCAAAATGGTACATACCGGAAGACACCTTTTCACTCCCTCACTGCGTATGGTGATAGGAGTACCTTCTGGTTCAACCGAGGTAGAACTGCGAGCAGTGCGTGATTCCGCCGAACATGCAGACGGACGAGACGTGTATCTCATCTTCGAGCCAATGGCAGCAGCCGTAGGTATCGGCATAGACGTGGAAGCCCCAGAGGGCAACATGATTGTTGACATCGGTGGAGGATCAACAGAAATCGCCGTAATATCACTCGGAGGCATCGTCAGCAACAACTCAATAAGAGTAGCAGGCGATGAACTTACCGCAGACATACAGGAGTATATGGCACGTCAACACAACGTGAAAGTGTCAGAAAGAATGGCGGAAAGAATAAAAATCAACGTAGGTTCCGCACTGACAGACCTCGGTGATGAAGCACCAGAAGACTACATTGTGCACGGTCCTAACCGCATAACAGCACTACCTATGGAAGTCCCAGTATGCTATCAAGAAATAGCCCACTGCATAGACAAGACCGTAGCAAAAGTAGAGAACGCCGTGCTGTCAGCCTTAGAAAACACACCTCCCGAGCTGTATGCAGACATAGTGAAGAACGGAATATACCTAAGCGGAGGCGGAGCACTGCTGCGTGGTCTGGACAGACGCCTGCAAGCAAAGATAGGAATACCCTTCCACATAGCGGAAGACCCACTACGCAGCGTAGCAAAAGGAGCCGGCGTGGCCCTGAAAAACATAGGCCGCTTCTCCTTCCTGATGAGATAACACACCCCATCCCACACCTATAAACAAAGGAAAAGCGTTCCAAGAATTATGATTACCAGTTGCGTGTATGGACGAAACAATACCCTTTACGTCCATAAACGACCGCAAGGTAATCATAATTCTTTATGCCTTACACCACACTTCTATCACCACACACCACAACATGCGTAACCTAATAGACTTCATTATATCACACAGTCACTGGTTCGTACTCGTACTGCTGGAGACAGTGAGCATGATACTGCTGTTCAAATACAACAGTTATCAAAGTTCAGTGTGGATATCTTCCGCCAACAGTATGGCAGGAATAGTATATGAGGCAGAATCAAAAATACAGTCATTCTTCGCCCTTACAAAACTGAACGAGCAACTCTCACGCCGCAACATATACCTCGAACAGCAAGTAAAAGACCTCTCCGCCGAACTGGAACGCAGCGGAATGGACTCCACAACACTCACTACGCTGAAGAATCCAGCACCCTACAAACTGATAGAAGCAAAGGTTGTCTCAAACACAGTACACAAAAAAGACAACTTCCTGACCATCAACAAAGGCGAGGCAGACGGTGTTCACAAGGACATGGGAGTAATATCAGGGCACGGTGTGGTAGGAATAGTATATATGGCAGGCAGACATTACTCCGTGGTGATACCCGCATTGTCCAGTCTGTCAAGCATAAACTGCAAAATAGAACGGCGCGGTTACTTCGGACATCTGCACTGGGAGGGCGGTTACAGCAACCTTGCCTATGTTGATGACATACCACGTCATGCGCGATTTCGTCTCTATGAGCGAGTAGTCACATCGGGTTACTCCTCCGTTTTCCCCGAAGGCGTGGCGGTAGGAAAAATCATTCACGTGCTAAACTCTGCCGACGGAGTGTCATACCGGTTGCAAGTACAACTATATACCGACTTCGCCAACCTGCGAGACGTATATGTTATTGACAACACTGCAATGCGCGAGCAACTCGAAGTGTTGCGGGCGGCGCAAGATTCCCTATACAAGAGCAAGAACTAATCCCCCCCTTGGCATCATGAGATATATCTTCTTCATAATCATCTTCGGGCTGATACAATCCCTATTCCTTAACCATATCCACGTATTCGGCGTTGCAACGCCACTGCTTTACGTATATCTGCCGTTGCTATTCCACCGCAGTTACCCCCGCTGGGCGCAGATGTTACTTTGCTTTATCATGGGACTGGCGATGGATATGTTCACCAATACCCCTGGCCTGGCGGCAGCCTCACTGACCTTTATCGGCTTCATAAAGCCCTATTTGCTTGAACTCTACCTGAAAAGAGAAGATGATCCCGACTTCCAACCCTCCATTTCCTCCATGGGATTCGGCAGATATCTCTCCTATGCCTTCTTCCTTACGCTCATCTACTGCCTCCTCTTCTTCTCGCTTGAGGCCTTCTCCTTCACCCACTGGCTGCTGTGGATAGAGAGCGTTGCCGGCAGCCTCACCCTTACACTTATACTAATTCTCACCATTGACAGCCTGCGCAGGTCATGACCTCTGAACTATCAAACAGACGATACGTCATAGGCGGCATAGCGATTCTTATCGTTGTGACATACATTGTGCGCCTTTTCATGCTGCAAATAATGAGTGATGACTACCGTAAGAGTGCCGATTCCAACGCCTTTCTCAAGAAGGTAGAGTACCCTGCACGCGGTGTCATCTATGACAGGAACAAGAAACTGCTTGTATATAACCAGCCATCATACGACATTATGGTGGTGATGAACGAGGCAAAAGGGCGCATTGACACGCTGGAACTATGCGATGCCCTCGGAATCACAAGGGAATACTACGACAAACGCATGGCTGACATCAAGGATCGCAACAAGAATCCCGGCTATTCCAGTTTCACCCAGCAGGTATTCATGACCCAACTGGATGAGGTTGACTTCTCCGTCTTCCGTGAAAAACAGTTCCGTTTCCCCGGTTTCTACATACAACGGCGCACCATAAGGCAGTACCAATACCCTTATGCAGCCCATGTCCTCGGCGATGTAGCAGAGGTATCACAGGGCGATATCGATGATGACGACTACTATATGCGAGGTGATTACATCGGCAAACTGGGCGTGGAGCGTTCTTATGAGAAGCAGTTGCGGGGCATTAAGGGCATGCAAATACTGCTAAGAGATGCCCGCGGCCGCATAAAAGGACGCTATCAGAACGGCAAGTTGGACAAAAAGCCCGTTGCCGGCAAGTCATTGACGCTCTCGCTGGACATAGAACTGCAAGCATTAGGCGAACGTCTCATGGAAGGTAAGATAGGTAGCATCGTGGCAATAGAGCCCTCAACGGGCGAAATACTGTGCATGGTGTCCTCACCTACATACGATCCCCGCATAATGACAGGTCGCAAGCGTAGCAAGAACCACCTCGCACTGCAGCGAAACAGTTGGAAACCCCTGCTCAACCGCAGCATAATGGGTCAGTACCCGCCCGGTTCTACTTTCAAGACCAGCCAAGCCCTGACATTTCTTACCGAGGGTATCATAACGCCGCACACGGCTTTCCCCTGTTATCACGGCTTCTCCTACCGCGGCCTGCACGTGGGTTGCCACGGGCATAGTTCTCCTGTGGCCATCGTTGATGCCCTTTCCACCTCCTGCAACGCCTACTTCTGCTGGGGGCTTTACTACATGATAGGCAACAAAGGCAAGTACGGCAAACCGCTAATGGCTATGAATCGCTGGCGTGACTACATGGTATCAATGGGTTTCGGGTACAGACTCGGCATCGACCTGCCTGGCGAAAAGCGTGGACTGATACCCAACGGCGACTACTATGACAATGCCTACAAAGGCTCATGGAACGGCCTTACCATCATATCCATATCCATAGGTCAGGGTGAGGTCAACCTTACTCCGTTGCAGATAGCCAACCTCGGTGCGACAATAGCCAACCGCGGCTATTACATCACGCCCCACGTAGTGAAACAGGTGGAAGGAGAACCGCTCGACACAACATTCACCACCAAGCACCGCACTATGGCATCACGTGAGGCATACGAGTGGGTTGTGGCGGGAATGCGTTCCTCTGTCATCAAAGGCACGTGTAAAGCCGCCAACCGCGCTGACTACCTTGTCTGCGGAAAGACGGGAACGGCGCAGAACCGAGGGCAAGACCACTCCGTATTCATGGGCTTCGCTCCCATGGACAACCCAAAGATTGCAATAGCAGTATATGTTGAGAACGGTGGTTTCGGTGCCGACTACGGTGTGCCTATCGGCGCACTGATGATGGAAAAGTATATCAACGGCAAACTGTCCGCTGACTCCGAGCGACGTGCCGACGACTTCCAGAAGCGGCGTATTGCCTACGGTTCGCACAACCGTTAGGGCTACCGTTAGCACTTTCAGTGAACTGTTGTCAACAAAGAGTTATGAGTTATGAGTCTTCCGTGCACTTTTTTCTGCGGAGAACTCATAACTCATAACTCTTTTCTCATATCTCATAACTCCTAACCACCCCTCACATCACCGGGCAGTCACCGTGCTGCTGGTGGTACCACTGGTAAGGGTGTAACTGCTGCCTGATGTCATTCCGGCACAGGTTATGAGCACCGACCCGCCGCTGTTACCACCGGGCTTGGTGCCGCCAGAGCCTCCCCACCCTGCACGTCCGCTGGACTGACTGCCGCTGATGGTGCTGCTGTTATAGTTCTCCGGTACGGTGAACTGCGCCTGTGTAATTGTCATACACCGTGCCGTTTACGTATGCAAACAGTCCTCCCGTTGTCTTCACCACAGCATACACAGAGTATGCCGTGAGGAGTTACCGTCTGTCAGCCGTGGACTACCTACTAAAACCCTTTGACTTCGCTACCTTCCAGCAGGCGGCAAACAAACTCCTGCAACAGAAACAGTCACTGCCAACCACAAAAAAGACGGTGGGACAGGCGGACACACTGTACGTAAAGGTGGACTATAAATACGTGAGCCTGCGCATAAACGATATTCTATACATCAAAGGCATGAGCGAATACATACAGATTTTCCCATCTGACAGGAAGCCGATGATGGTACATACAACTATGAAACAGATGCTTGACCAACTGCCGGAGCACTTCATACAGGTGCACCGCTCATACATTGTCAACATGAAACGAATAAAAGAGACCGAGCGTATGCGCATAATAATAGGTGAAGACACGGTAATACCCGTCAGCGACAACTGCAAAAAGGCGGTCAATGACTACCTGACCGCCCACTCAATAGGTAAGGGATAAGATACAAGGAGATACAGAAAACCGCAGGACTGAGATGCCAGACCTGCGGTTTTCCGTATGTTGTCGTACGCGGATTCGAACCACGACAAACAGAACCAAAACCTGTTGTGCTACCATTACACCATACGACAATCATCGTTTTTATGACTTTCAAAACGTAAACAGTTATGAAAGCGAGTGCAAAGTTAGTGAGAATTTCTCACATAACCAAATATTTCTGCCTTTTTTTGCCTATTACCGACTAAATATTCAGTAACACATGGCGTTGCAAAGCCTTTGTGACTACTTTACCGTTATGAGGTAGTAGTTCTTCTTTCCACGCTGCGCAAGGATGTATTTACCACCTATCAGGTCATCAGATGTTATGGGACGGTTCTGGTCTGTGACCTTCTCCTTGTTGATGGAGACACCGCCTCCCTGCACCATCTTGCGCATCTCGCCCTTTGATGGGAACACCTTGCAGTTGTCAGAGGTAAGGACCTCTACTGCTGGCTGCCCCAACTGGTCAGCGGAGATGGTGAAGTTCTCAACGCCTTCAAATACGTCGAGGAATGTCTGCTCGTCCAGTTTGGCGAGGTTTTCCTTTGTACTCTTGCCGAAGAGTATGCCGCTTGCCTCCACGGCCATGTCGTAATCCTCCTGTGAGTGTACCATCACCGTCACCTCCTGAGCCAGACGTTTCTGCAGTATTCGGCGTCCGGGGTCCTGCTTGTGTTCCTCCACGAGGGCGTCAATTGTTTCCTTTTCGAGGGAGGTGAATATCTTTATGTACTTCTCTGCGTCGTCATCACTGACGTTTAACCAGAACTGATAGAACTTATATGGTGTTGTGCGGTTGCGGTCCAGCCATATATTGCCGCTCTCTGTCTTACCGAACTTCTTGCCGTCGGCCTTTGTTATGAGCGGACAGGTGAGCGCATATGCCTCTGCCTCGTTGCCGAGCGTGCGGCGTATGAGTTCTGTTCCTGTGGTCATGTTGCCCCACTGGTCGTTTCCGCCGAGTTGCATCTTGCAGTTCTTGGTCTGATATAGGTGGAGGAAGTCATATCCTTGCAGCAACTGGTATGTGAACTCAGTGAATGAGAGACCGTCGCGGGCGGTGCCGTTGAGACGTTGCTGGACGGAGTCTTTGGCCATCATGTAGTTCACGGTGATGTGTTTTCCTACGGTGCGGGCGAAGTCAAGGAAGGTAAAGTCCTTCATCCAGTCGTAGTTGTTGACCATCTCTGCAGCGTTAGGGCCTTCGGCTTCAAAGTCAAGGAACTTGGCTACCTGTGCCTTTATGCACTCCTGGTTGTGGTAAAGTGTCTCGGCATCGAGCAGGTTACGCTCCTGTGACTTGCCTGAGGGGTCGCCTATCATGCCTGTGGCACCGCCTACGAGGATGATGGGCTTGTGTCCGCAGCGTTGCAGGTGACGTAGCATCATGATGCCGCAAAGGTGTCCTATATGCAGGGAATCGGCAGTAGGGTCGGTTCCGAGGTATGCGGTTACCATCTCCTTCTGCAGAAGTTCCTCGGCTCCCGGCATGACCTGTGCGAGCATACCGCGCCATTTGAGTTCTTCAATAAAGTTCTTCATCGTTGTTGTTCTGTTGTTTTGTCGTTTGCTTACGCCGCTATGCCCTGTGTAATCAGGTGCTGATTGCGGTGTGATTAGGTGCTGATTACGGTGTAATCTGCCGTTGTTTACTTTGTTATCAGGTGCTGATTACGGCACGGGGTCATATCCTGAGCCTCCCCACGGGTGGCACCTGAGCAGCCGTCTCACCGCCAGCCACAGTCCTCGGAGTGGTCCGTGCTTCACTATTGCCTGCCGTGCATACTCTGAACAGGTAGGGGTGAAACGGCAGGAGGGGGGTGTGAAGGGACTGATACACCGCTGGTAGAAGAGTATTGGCAACAGTAGTATGGTGACAATCAGTCTGCGCATAGTGACTCTGAGGCTTTTCTTAACAGGTTACACACCTTTGCCGTGACTTTTGAAGAGGGGTAATGGTGGCTGTCAAGCCATATCATTGCCATGACAACGTGCTGCCCTTCTGGCAGCGTGAGCAGCCTGCGGTTGTTGCGGTAGGCCTCTCGCACCTGTCTCTTGACCCTGTTTCTGTCAACGGCATGCCTCAGACAGCGTTTCGGAACGGAAATCATCAACTGGTTGTCGGCCGTCTCTGACACGCTGATTACGAGCCGCAACGGGTATGATGTAAACGACCTGCTGTTGCCCGGAACGAAGAGACTGTCTATGAGATGTCGCTCGCAGAGCCTCTGTGACTTGGGGAAAGCGTTGTGCCTGTCCATGCTGTGCCTTATTACTCCTCCTCTTGCAGGAAGTGTCTTAGTGCTCCCGTCATTGAGGGATACTTCTGTGAGGGGGCTTCAAGGTCAAGGTTCAGGCCCATTTCCTTTACTGCCTTCGCTGTTGAAGGGCCGAAAGTGCCGATTTTTATCTCGTCAGGCCGGATGTCGGGGAAGTTCTCCTTCAATGCTTTCACGCCTGCGGGAGAGAAGAAAATGGCCATGTCGTAGTCAAATTCTGCTATCTCCTGCTCGGTGAAGTTGTTGCTTACCGTGCGGTACATCACACACTCCTTGTGCTGCAAGCCCTTTGAATCCAGCAGTTTCGTTACCGTGTCATTGGCCACATCGCTCATCGGGACAAGGTATTTCTCACCCTTGTGCTTCTGCATTGAAGGCAGAAGGTCGTCTATCTTGCCCGTCCCTCCGAAGAAAACCTTACGCTTACGGTAAGGGGCATACTTCTGAATATAGAGTGCGATGGTCTCTGTCACGCAGAAATACTTTGTGGTCTCAGGCATAGTGATACGCATATCCTTCGTCAACTGAAAGAAATGGTCTATCGCATGACGTGAGGTGAAGACGATTGCGGTGTATTCCTGTATGTTGATTTTCTGCTTTCGGAACTCCTGTTGAGTGATTCCTTCTACCTTTATGAAGGGGCGGAATACCAGTTCTACATTGAAATCACGCGCAATGTCGTAGTAAGGTGACTTCTCACTTGAGGGTTTTGGCTGTGAGACCAGAATCTTTTTTACCATCGGTTTCTTCCTATATGTTTTGTGTCAAATAGTTACCTATAACGAGCAGGGCTCCGCCAAGCAGGGCAAGGGGGACTGCTTCAAGGGTGCAAAGGTACAAAAGGAACGGCATAACGGCGTTTCTCTTGCGGAAAAAGATGTTGTACGACTTGTAGTAATGCAGCACCATTGGCAAAGCAACAGCCACCGCAAGCAACCTCAACGTCGCCTCCACGCTTAGTTGGAAATATATGTGTAGCAGCGTAATGGGTAGAAGTACCACACCTTGTACTGCCATAAAGAACAGTCGTGAGATATTGTCCAGGTGGCGTTCTTTCTTTTCAAAGAACACGTTCTGCACTATCATCGTCAACAATTCGCGCGTGACGCTGTAGGCGGCGAACACTGAACAGAACACTCCGAGCACGGCATAGATGCCAATCTTGAAGTCACTGCCGAGGTAGTAGGCCGTGACCGAGGTGGCAAGAATACCTAATAGCATCACACCTTGCAGGCAGAAGTACGTCTGGTAGCGCATCTCGTCCGACGTTTCACGCATCTCCGCCATGTTTTTACGTGGCATACGAAACAGGTTCTTGGTCTGAAAGCATATCAATCGCCATGACCTTGCCACGGTAATCATGCTTACAAGGATGCATAACACCATCACTATCGCCACGAGACTGTCGTTAATCAGCGAGTAAGGCACTGGTTCTCCCGACACGCCGAGCCTGCTGGCAGGTATCTCTTCGTGATAGAATGGTGTACCTTTTAAGAATGATTCCCGGTATATCGTATCGTGTACGGTCACTGTTTTCCTTGTTTTCCGTGCGTTTGCAGGGGTGTTTCAACGGTTGGCAGGCCGCTGACCGCCTGTTTACATGAACTCTTTCCTGAACTTATCTACAAGGTCTAACTTCTCCCATGTGAACAGTTCTATGTCCATTGTCTTCGTTTCGTGGTATGCGGAGGTGAATGTTTTGCGCACGGTATGGGGCATACGTCCTACGTGTCCGTACGCTGCTGTCTCCAAATACATAGGCTGGCGCAGTTTCAGGGCACGTTCTATGGCCTTCGGACGGAAGTCATACAGCGTCTTAAGCCTGTCTGCTATCTCGCCGTCTGACAACTTGGCATGGCTCTTTCCATAGGTGTTTACATATACACTTACTGGCTCTGCCACGCCGATGGCATAACTTAACTGCACCAATACCTCGTCAGCCACACCCGCCGCAACAAGGTTTTTGGCCACGTGGCGCGCTGCGTATGCTGCTGAACGGTCAACCTTTGAGGGGTCTTTGCCTGAGAATGCGCCTCCGCCGTGGGCTCCGCGACCGCCGTATGTGTCAACGATTATCTTGCGACCGGTAAGTCCTGTGTCGCCGTGCGGGCCTCCGATAACGAACTTTCCAGTGGGGTTTACGTAGTATTTTATATCGTCATTGAACAGTGCGAGCGTCTTTTTGTCCTGCAACTGGGCCTTCACCCTCGGTATAAGGATATTTACCACGTCTGCTTTTATCTTTGCGAGCATCGGCTCATCGTCGTCAAACTCGTCGTGTTGGGTTGACACTACTATGGTGTCTATGCGCTGTGGCACACCGTCATCGCTGTATTCTACCGTCACCTGCGACTTGGAATCGGGGCGAAGGTATGTCATCTCCTTTCCTTCACGGCGTATGTCGGCGAGGGTTTTCATCAATAAATGCGCCAAATCGAGTGTCACGGGTATGTAACGGTCGGTCTCATTGGTGGCGTAACCGAACATCATTCCCTGGTCTCCGGCACCTTGTGCGTCTTCTTCTGCTCGTGAAACACCGCGGTTTATGTCCTTGCTCTGCTCGTGAATGGCTGACAGTATGCCGCAGGAGTTGCCGTCAAACTGGTATTCTGACTTAGTGTATCCTATGCGGTTTATTGTCCTGCGTGCTATGGTCTGCAGGTCTATATAGGCTTCTGACGTCACTTCTCCCATGAGCACCACCTGCCCTGTCGTCACAAACGACTCGATAGCGCAGTGTGCCTTGCTGTCGTATGCAAGGAACTGGTCCAACAATGCGTCACTAATCTGGTCCGCCACCTTGTCTGGGTGACCTTCTGATACTGATTCTGATGTGAATAGATACATTATAATATGGTTTATATGACGGCTTTGAGGGTACCGTAGTGGTTGAGGTTTCTGCTCATGTCATGCCGTGGCGGAACACCCCTTAGTCTTACTGTAAGCGAAGAATCCCACATAAGCGACCTTGTTGCTCATGCGGGATTCTGCCTGTTCCGTTACTTTGTCGCGCTCAGCAAACAATCATTTACTTACGCAGGCCAAGAGCCTTGATTATTGCACGATAGCGTGTTATGTCACGATCGTAGAGGTAGTTGAGGAGAGCACGACGCCTACCTACAAGTTTTGTCAGGCTGCGAGCAGTCTTAAAGTCCTTGTGGTTCTTCTTCAAATGCTCGGTAAGGTGCTTAATACGGAAGGTGAAGAGGGCTATCTGGCTCTCTGCTGAACCTGTGTCTGTTGCTGACTTACCATACTCTCCGAAAATCTCTGTTTTCTTTGTGCTGTCTAAATACATTGTTTCTTTGTGTGTGATTGTTGGGATTCTGAACATTCCATCCTTCTGATGACCGACGCGCCAATCACGTAATCACTTCGTCATCACCCGAATGAAGCCTTGCCTTTCTTGCTAAGCGGGTGCAAAATTACTACTTTTTTCTGGTATAGCCAAATTAAACCACCTACAATATTGCTATGTTAATTTTTTTTAACGACTATGGACGGTTTATCTTTTTCTTTATTCTAATCCTTGCACTGCGTTTTCGTTGCAATGCAATCGGGTGCTGATTGCTAGGTCGCTGGGTATGTACTGCCGTGCAATCGTCAACGAATTGCGGTGCGTGATGCCATTGCTGGCCACGCACCGCACGTCTTTGTTTTGTTTTACTTGTAAACAATAGGAAACTGTTACACACTTCGTCTCTTTACCAACCGCCAGAGGCTATGTCCTCATCGTCATCAAACATGATGTCGCGGAATGATTGTCCATTTCCGAGGGCGCCTGTGTAATCTCCCTCCTGAACACTTATTGAAGCCTGCATCAGCCTCACGTTTCCTACGGTGTAAGCCTCTATCGTTGGTGCTATATATGTCTTTTTCATTGTGTTCATCGCTTTTTTCTTGTTTTATCTGGTTATCATTTAATACGCATAGGTCTTCCCGTTCACGATGTACAAACCGCCTTTCACGGGCTTCTTCACGCGCATACCCTGCACATTATATATAATGTTGTCAGTAGGCAGCACCGCTTCCTCCACGTCTGTCACGCCTGTCGGCTCTCCCACGATATACATTTTGAGTACGCTTGCCACTTTCACAGCAGGCAGAGAGAGGTAAGCCTTACCTGCGGGCAGTACTCCCGTAGCCGCTGCTCCTACCTTCTGGAAGTTCTGATTGACAAGGATATATGCGTTGTCAGCCACAAGAGCCTCAGCGTCCATATCCGCTTTCACGCCTTTCATTTGGTTGTCTGCCAGGGGAGCAACATCCGTTGTCAGGTTCACCACAGCCGTTGCGTCCTCACCAAGTTTCTTCAATATCACGCCCTCGCCTGCCGGCACCTTATCTACCTGTTTCAACATCACGGCAGTTTTGGCATCGTTCATCTGCGCTTTGTATGCTGCCACGGCAGTGTTGTTGGTGAAATCAAGATCATTTGCAGCGCAATAGGTGTTGTATTCGTAAGGAAGATTGACAACCTCTCCTACCTTCTTGATATAGATATAGTCAATGTCTGCGGACTGGTTAGTTGTATTGTCATCGTGAAGATATCCGTGGAGGGAAACCTCAGCATTATCAGTGAGTGTAAATTCTGTAAAATATTCTGCCTTAACAGAGTATCTATCAAGACCTGGTATTGTATAAACCTCTTTATCGGTTTGATATAAAATTCCACGATTACCATTACCTACCAAATATGCCGTTGCCTTATATTTGCCAGCAGGAAGCTTTCCAAGAGATGCTGTATATCCACCTTTTACTGCGCTATATGCGCCTCCAGAATATTCGCCTGTGGCCGTTCCTGTAATGTTAGACAGGCCTTCTACCTCGAAGAAGTAGTCTATATCTGCTTTCTCATAGTTCACCTCTATCGTGGGCTTGTCTATTACTACGGCGTATGACGGTTCCGTTGTCTTATACCATGTACCGTCTGTACCCTTCATATACTTGCTTATATACACCTTATCGGAGCCATCAAAGAAGGTCTGCCCGTCCTTTACTGTGCCTATTTCTTCACCTCCTGCCTTGGCAATGACAGTATAGTCCTGCTTTTCATACGTAGTATATACAAGTGTTATAACGTTGTTTCCCTCTGTTTCTACTGCTGTTTTGGTCTCGTTACCAGACTTATAAACATACTTCTTTAGTCCGTCGTCACTAAGAAACGATGCCATATCCGCTGCCGATGCGGTGTAACTCTCACCCAC
>JALFNY010000078.1 GCA_022774105.1 Prevotella sp. | reverse complement strand
GATATATGACAACACCTCCTCGCGGGTGGTGGCAAATAGTGACGATTCCGCTGTCAATAAATTGCTGCCTAATGCCAAGGCATACCTGCAAAAACTGTATGATGACATAGGAACAGTAGGAAAATAAGGCGGTACAGAGGGCTCACTGTCTCTCTCTCATCTTACCCATCATCACCACTTGATATGTGGCTTCAAGGCAAGCATATATAAATCCGGGGAAGCCGTCGCGCAAACCGCCCTTCAATATGTAACTCTTTATAAAACGATGTGTGGGGCGGAGGAGGAACGCCAGTGCGCCATAACGCTTTCCTGCCTTCTTCTTACACTCATAATCAGTATAAGTATCCGTCTTGCGCAGCCGGTCAGACAGACTGTCATCAGCAAGATGTTCAAAGGCCAGCCCCTTGTGTTTCGGGGCGTGTATGACGTTGCCTGCAACCTCAGGCTGTACGTGTATGATAGGCGGCCACACCGTCTTGTCCTTGCGGAAGAAGCGCAGGATGTAGTCAGGATATAGCGAGTGCATGAAGGTTCCCATGAAATAGTTGCGGCGAGGAATGAATATCCCATCAGGAGGACAGGGCAGTGACACCTGACGGTAGAGGTATTCACGTAGAGCCTTGGGCACAATCTCGTCGGCATCCACCACAAGTACCCACGGGTATGAGGCCGATTGAATAGCGAAGTTGCGCGCCGGCTCAACGATGGTGTGACCCTCTTTCGGGAAGGTAACTACCTTGCAGCCGTAGCGGTGGGCTATGTCGAGAGTGCTGTCAGTACTCTCCATGTCACAAATAACGACCTCGTCAAAGTCTTTCACAGAATCAAGTACCTTGGCAAGATGCCGCTCGGCGTTGTAAGTATTGATAACAATAGAAATCATTTTGGCGGTTTATATGTTATAACCTCGTTAGAATAACTGTTCAAGAGTGGATATATTCTTCTCTGCCATGAACGTCTTTTTATGCTTCTTAATCTCTCTTAGCAGGTTGCCTTGCAACTGTTTGTCGCTCAGGATATGCTCAATGGCGTTGGCAAAAGCCTCTACATCACCTACGGGAACGAGTATTCCGGCCTTTCCATTCTTCAAGATTTCCGCGGGACCAGTAGGACAATCGCTTGACACTATCAGTTTATTAAGCATCAATGCCTCAATAAGTACCGTGGGAAGACCTTCAAACTTGGAACTGTGAACTATCAGTTGCGCCTTCGCCATCCATGGATATGGATTCTCAATGAAACCAAGTAGTATGATGTCATTGTCCAGATTGTGCATCTTTATGTGCTTTTCTATGTCGTTACGGCTTTTACCTTCTCCTATAATATATAGTGGCGGTATTTTTTTCATGCTGTCTTTCTGTTTCAACATGGCGTAAGTCTCCACAAGAGTGGTAATGTCTTTCTGCGTTTCCTCTAAGCGTTCTATGGCGAGTATGTAGTTGTTGTTTATGCGTGGGTCATCAACTGGTGCCTTGGCTTGAACCAATATTCTGTGCAGGTTGATGGAGTTGTATATCCTTACAAGGCGTCCTTTCAGTTCAGGTGCTATGTTGTAAGCCTCTTTAAGCATAGCGTTGCTGAGTGTAACAACGTAATCAAACTTCTTCATGTTGTCCAGTCTGCGCTTCATGTGCCTTTTGTCTCGCATTAGTTCTGTTGCGAAACTGAAATGGAAGAAGCATATTTTCCTTGCCGTTGTCTTTTTGCTTATCATGGAACCGAACGTAGAATCGAAGTCAATGATGACGTCAAACTGCTTGCATTGCTGCCTAAGTCTGATGATGGTTGTGAGTCTTCGTATCGGGTTGAGGAATATTTCGTCCAGGAAACTGATGCCTTTGCTCTTCCCGACAATGCTCCGTCTCTTGTACCATGTGAGCAGATTGTTTTGCACAAGGTAGAAGATGTTGATGTTACTTGGTAGTCTTTTCGCAAAAACTTCAAACTCTTTCATCTTCAACATCACACCAAGAGAAATCTGGTGGTTAGTGAGTGTGCATAGATTGTTTATGTATTCCACCAGCACAGTGTCTATTCCGCCGTCGAGGAAGCGGCTGATTAGGAAGAGAATTTTCCTCTTTGGCTTCGGCGGGTTTATCCAATAACTGTCGAATGTGCGGAAAAGCGTGTCGAAATCCTTAAAGTCTTCCAGTGTGATGAGGCCGTTATCGCTTGTCATCCAGTGCAGTCTTGCCTTTCCGTACATGGTGGCTACGAGGGAATATGAACTTGGTGGCCCTATGATGTAGTCACATTTGGAGAGTGTACACAGGTCTTCTCCAGCGTCACCGTCAGGAAATACCACTGTTGCTTCGGGCAAGGCATTGATGTAATATTGCCTGTCCAGTTTAGGATCGTTGCCACATATATATATGGAGAAGTGTCTTCCCGGCAGCAAATTCATTATTTGCTTGATGTAATGCATGAATGCGTAGTCGTAGAAGAAGTATATACCGTTGAAGAATGTCTGGTAGTCTCCGCGTCTTATGTGTACTCCTATCCTGATGGTATCATCGTCAGAGGTTTCTAATAGGAGGTTGTTTATCTTGTGATGTATTTCTTCTTTGAAATCAAAGAGTTCCAGTATGTCCTGTTTGTATTTAAGGAACAGGTCGTAATATCTTACTCCCCAGCCCTCAATGATAACGTTTTTGTGGCACAGTGTGAACGCCTCTTTCTCTGCTTTGCCCTCTTCTCCAAGGTCGTATGTTATTACTGGCAGTATCTTGTACTTCGCTCCGTACTTTCCTGAGAGGTACATGAGGAAGTTATGGTTCTTCATATTGCATATCTTGAAGTACTGATACTTGTATGCGAAGCGCATGGACATGCTATGCCTGTGGTTCTCTTTGGCCCAGGCATACACGTGGGCGTACTGTAAGATGTTGTTACACATCTGTCCCTTGTCTCTTACGAATATCATGTCTTATACGTTATTATGTTTTCTTGTGTTACAGAACTCACTGTATGTTGCGAATGTTTCTCCTCTTGACAGCAGGTCTTTTATTATCTCTTTGAGGCGGTTGCACATTGGTTCGCCTGCATTATTCTTTATGATGAATGGCATTTTCAGTTCTGGGTGTTCGCTGAGTGGGTAGAATTCCCATGGGTGGAAGTAGGTATTGAAGTACCCGTCGTGTTTTATTATCCAGTGCATCAGTGCCTTGTAGAGCCACAATGGGAAGTTGTGCAGCGACAACCAGAACATCGGAATCCTCAATATTGGTGTGACGGAGGCAGGTATTTGCATTACTCCCTCTTGCATAAACCATGTTCGTGGGGTGTTAAGATGTATGTATCTGCCCGGTATAAAGGCGGGGTTTAGTGATGCGTTGTAGGTGTAACCCTGCCGTGCTTGTTCGGCTATATCTACCTTGAACATTCTTGGTTGGCGGTAACCCGTTATCTTTTTCCCGGTTATTTGTTCCAGAATCCGCTTTGAGTTTATCACGTCTTCGGGCTTCGGGTTCCAGTGATCGCATCCATGTGCTGCTACTTCATGTCCCTCATCTATTATGCGTTTCATCACTTCTGGTGCGTTTTCTGCAAAGTTTGTGGTGCAGAAGAAGGTGCCCTTTACTCCACAATCTTTAAGGCAGTCCAGTATGCGCAGTGTGCCGTAGCGTGACACTTCCATGCCTTCCGTCAGGGTGTCGTATGTTACTCCGTGCTCTCGTGGCACGTCAAACTCCTCTGTGTCGAAACTGAGTAGTATCATATCTCCTCTTTCTTAGTTTGTTACTTCCTGTTTTTCTGTGTAGTCTTTGGTCATAAGTTCGTATGAAAGGCGTAGCCATACCAGTGTTATGGGCAGTGCTTTCAGTGCGTATGGCTGTATGTAGTCGCGCCTTATGATGGCGGGGAACAGGTCGCTGGGTGACATTGACGATATGATGAATGTCGTTATGAGCAGTGCGGTGTCCCATTTTCCTCGCTGCCATGGTACGCAGCAGTACCATATACAGCAGCCTATGAATGGTGTTATGTATCCGCTTGATTCTGAGCCTGTGGAGAATAGCACTACGAACATCATCATTGTTGCGAGTATATTGATGCGGAACAGTTTGTTTTTCCATTGTGTTATGCGGAAATAACCGAGTGCTACGATGGTGCATCCGCCTGCTATCACCCACAGCATGTTGAATGATTGCACCCACCAGTTGTTCATGTTGGGCTGTGCTCCGTTGTGCATCACGCTCAGGATGTGGCTATGTCCCTCTGTCAGTCCGTATCCTATCTTTGTTATCATGCCCATTATTGAGATGTTCTGTGCGGCTGACAGTATGTTCTCCTCGTTCTTTCCGCTTACTGACCGTGCCCACTCTGCGTACTGTTGCCACTGGTATTCTGGTGAAGAGAATATCATTGGCACTGCTATCAGCACCGCAGTCCACAGTAATATGGTTGTGATGAATTTTGTTTTGTGTCGTGAGAAGAAAAAGAACGCCAGTCCTACGATGCCGTATAGTTTCACCAGAGTGCCTATTACGATGAAGAAGGTGGCGTATTCTTCACGTTCTTTCTCTACGAAGTAGTATGACAGTATTATTATTGCGGCAATGGCTATGTTGAATTGTTGCATGAAAAGTGCCGTCAGCAGTTCGTGTGCGCAGAACCATATTGTGAAGGTCTTGAGCCGCGGCATACCTTTGCACATCATGCTTACTGCCCAATACAGGAACGCTGCGAGGCACACGTCCCACAATAAAAGTCCCAGCCATGTTGGCAACACGGCGAACGGGGCGATGATTGTGGCGAAGAACGGACCGTAATGGTTAGTGTCCCAGTATCCTCCATCGGTGCTTGGCTGGTATAGTGAGGTACTGTTCCATGTGTTGTAGAACACGTATCGGAAGATGTCATAGTTGTTGTGGTGCTTCAGTTTGGCCAATGCACCGACTATGCCGAGTGTTGTCCACAGTGCGAACAGCACCCTGTTGTCCTTCAGCCACGGGCTTTGTATCAGTTGTTTTATGCTTTTCATTCCTTGTCGTCGGTCAGTTTTTCTGCTATGGTATATAGTGGTCTTCGCTTTACTTCTATGTATATCTTGCCGATGTATATGCCGACTATGCCTATTGCTATTGTTACTACTGAGCCAATGAACCATAGTGACATCATCAGTGATGCCCAGCCGGCTGTGTAGTGTTGCATACATATTGAGACTATTACATATATGAACATACACAGTGCTATTAGCATCATCACCGCTCCGACTGTTATTATCATTTCTATCGGGCGTGTCGAGAAACTCGTTATGCCGTCCGTTGCCAGCCTTGCCATCTTTTGTAGTGTGTATTTCGATTCTCCCGCAAGCCTTGGTTGTATAACGTCGTCCACCGTACTTGTCTTGTATCCGAGGTTTGCTATCAGCCCCCTGAGGTATAGGTTGCGCTCGGGGTAGAGGGCAAGGGTGTCCAGTACCTGCCGTGAGAGCAGTCGGAAGTCGGCGTGGTTATAAACGGTCTTTACTCCCATAGCCTGCAACATCTTGTAATACAGTTCTGCGGAGTATCGTTTTTTCTTTGTGTCTGCATCGCGACTTACCTTCACTCCGAATATGATGTCTGCCTCTCCGCTGGAGTATTTGTCAAGCATTTTCTCTATGGCGTTCACGTCATCTTGCAGGTCGCAGTCTATTGTTATCACTGCGTCGGCCATTGTTCTTGCTGTCATCATTCCTGCCATCAGTGCGTTTTGGTGGCCTACGTTATGTGCAAGATTTATTCCTCGGAACATGGTTCCCTGTTTGTACAGCCTTGTTATGATGTCCCATGTGGCGTCTTGTGAACCGTCATTGACGTATAGTACGAAACTTTTGTCCGTGATTTTCTTTTTGGCAATGAGGTCTTTCATCACCGTTTCTATCTTCGCTGCTGACTGTTCCAGCACTGCTTCCTCGTTATAGCATGGGGAAACTATGGCAAGTCTAATCATTTTTATTGTTTTTTTTTATGTTGTAGTATCACTTTTTCGCCATCTGCACCATTATCTTTGCGGCGTTGTCGGGGGCACATTCTGTTCCTAATCGTTGCTGCACTTCTTGGTAGTCCTTCTCCATTCGCTTACGTGTGGCGGTGCCGGGCAGTATGGCGAGCAGTTGTTCGCGTATTGCTTTTACGCTGAAGCGGTCGGCAAAGAGTTCTTTTACCACTTCCTTGTCGGCTATTAGGTTCACGAGTGATATGTATTTCACTTTCAGTATGTGGTCAAATCCCCATCGTGCCAGCCTTGGTGTTGACATACGGTAGCACACTACCTGCGGCACGTTGAACATGGCTGTCTCCAGTGTTGCTGTGCCGCTGGTCACCAGTGCGGCGGTGGAGTGGGCGAGTAGTGGGTAGGTCTCGCCATATACTATGCGGCATCTGTTTGTGGTGAGGAAGCGGTTGTAGTATTCTGGCTCTATCCCTGGTGCTCCGGCAATGACTGTCTGGTAGCCGTCCAGCCTGCTGTCGCCCTCTATGCTCTCTATCATTGCGGGCAGGTTGAGGCTTATTTCCTGTCTCCTGCTTCCTGCCAGCAGGGCTATTATGGGCTGTTCGCTGTCCAGATTGCAGCGTTGGCAGAAGTCCTTGTGCGCTTCTTTGTAGTTGTTGCGAAAGTCTCTCACCTCGTCTGCTGTGGGATTGCCCACGTAGTGCATGGGGTAGTGATGCTTTTCTTCAAAGAATTGTTTTTCAAATGGCAGTATGGAGAATAGTTCGTCCACGTAGTGCTTTATGTTCTTTATGCGGTATTCTTTCCATGCCCATAGTTTCGGTGCTATGTAGTAGAATACTTTTGGCTTGTGTTCCATTGTGCTTCTGCGCAGGAACTTGGCTATGGAGAGGTTGAATCCGGCGTAATCTACGAGTATCACCACGTCTGGTTGCCATGTCATGATGTCCTGTTTGCACTGCTTCATGCCTCGCAGTATGGTGGGCAGGTGCAGCAGTACGGGTATGAAGCCCATGTATGCCAGAGAGCGGTAGTGCTTCACCCTTTCGCCACGTGTGCCTGCTGCTGCTGTCATGCAGTCGCCGCCGAAGAAGCGGAACACGGCGTCCTGGTCAACCGCTGTCAGCGATTTCATCAGGTGTGAGGCGTGAAGGTCGCCGGATGCCTCACCGGCTATTAGGTAATACCTCATTATCTTTTTTGATTAACGGTTTGTTGTCTGGTGTTGAAGGGTGTGCTTACTGTATGGGGCGTTTGCTGCCGCCGTTGTAATCAGCACCTGTTCGCGGTGTAATCAGGTGCTGTTTGCGGTGTGATTAGCACCTGATTGCGGTGTAATCAGCACCTGATTGCGGTGCTTCTTCTTCTTGACCGTGTTTGCACCACGTGTCTGCTGCCACGGTGAGTGGTGTTTCTTTGATGGTGTGCCGTGGTGTGCTGACGGGTTTTGCTTAGTTGATGTCAAGGGTGAAGTCCGCTGTCATGTCTGCCGTCAGCGGTGTTATTGAGCAATAACCGTGTGCTATTGCCCATGCATCGGTGTCTTCTGCCTCTGGTTCATCGTTCTGATAGTAGCCTGTCATCCAGTAATACGGCTTGCGGGTGGCGGGGTGTCTGCGTTCATCTACCTCGTTGCGCCAGTGCCCGAAGGCCATGCGGCAGTTGCGCACCTCACCGTTCCACTCTCTTGGCACGTTGATGTTGAGGCATACGTAGTGTGGCAGTCCCTTGTCAAGCACCGTCCTCACCACCTGCGTTACCAGCGGGCGCATGGGCTCGAAGTCAGCATCGTCGTCGAAATCACATAGTGAGAAGGCTACGGACGGTATTCTTTTCAGTGCTCCCTCCACCACAATGCCCACCGTTCCGCTGTAATGCGCGTTGGTACTGGCGTTGTCTCCGTGGTTGATGCCGCCTATGAGTATGTCCGCCTTGCGTGGGCATATCTTGGCGTATGCCATCTTCACGCAGTCAACGGGTGTGCCTGAGCAACTCCATACGTCAATGCTTGTGCCCTCAAAGTCCTCATGCCGCCTGTGTTTCATGGTCAATGGCGTGGTGCTGAAAGCCCTGGAGTAGCCAGACCGTGCGCTTTCAGGGGCGCAGACTATGATGTCGCCCATGCCTTTCAACATCTGTATCAGTTGGTTCAGGCCCTTGGCGTGGTAGCCGTCATCATTGGATATCAATATCAGTGGTTTCATTTGTTGCGTTGCTTGTTATACGTTCTTGTAGTGACAGAGACAGTCTTTCCAGTTTGCAAATTTACAAATAATTACTGATACAAAAGAGAAAAGGCAGGAAAAGTTTGTTCTTTAACGGGAATATTCATAACTTTGCAGTCAGTAGCAACACCAAAATCCATTGTCAACGGAACTTACAGAGGCTCTGAATATCGCCCGCCACCATGTCTTTGCCGACATAACGTCACGCCCGGAGTGGCATGATGAGGTGGGTCGTGGCAAGATGTTCGGTGTGCTTCTCGTAGCAGACACGGCCCACGCCAGTGCCTCCTGCGCGGCCATGCTTCACGATGTAGGCTGCTGCAAGGCGCTGTATGCCTATTCCGGGCAGATACTTGGGCGCAGTGACTGGGAGGGTTACGTGCCTGCTATCTATGACTATTTGCAGGAGGACGGTCACTTCAAGCGTCATGAGGCGCAGATAACGGCACTTAACCGCAGGGTGACAATGGCGGAACACGCCCCCGAACTCGCCCTCGCCCGCCGCTCGTTAGCAGAGGCACAGGCCGAAGCCACACGTGAAGTGGAGGCATATCGCGCCTTTATAAAAGAACAAAAAGCCACACGCACGGTGGCGGAAGCGCAGTATCAGAACGCAGAACTGCGCCGCATCAAGCGTCAGGCGGCAGAAAAAGTGGCCGTGGCGCAGGCAGCAGTAGAGGCTATGGAGAGTGAGATAAACCGCTTGAAGACGGAGCGCAAGCAGCGGTCAGACATCTTACAACGATGGCTTTTCACGCAGCATCGCCTCACATTACCCTCAGGAGAGACACGCTCGCTGCTGGAAGTATTTACCGATTACGCACAACAGACAGGCAGTCGCCAGACAATGCCGCCCTCAGGAACGGGCGAGTGCTGCGCACCACGGCTGCTGAACTATGCTAACGCCAATGCCCTCACGCCCATAGCACTCGCCGAGTTCTGGTATGGAGCGTCGCCAAAAGGTGAGATACGCCACCACGGACAGTACTATGAGCCCTGTCAAGCCAAGTGCATACCAATACTGGGAGCGATGGCCCGTGACGTCACGGCGTTGCTCCGTCACCAGACAACACCGCAGGCAGCAGGGCAGGGAGGCAGTGGCGGCAAGGCAATGGCGGTGCTCTTTGAGGACGATTACCTCATTGCAGTAGCCAAACCAGCAGGCCTTCTCTCCGTGCCGGGCAGGAACTCACAGCACAATGCGCAGGACATTCTGAGGGCCATGCGCCCAGATCTATCCTTCATCAAGATGATACACCGCCTCGATATGGACACCAGCGGGGTGTTGCTCGCAGCAAAAGACCCGGAGACATATACCCGGATGCAGGCTCAGTTCGCACAACATGAAGCGGTAAAGAAAGAGTATGTGGCGATAGTAGCACACCGTGGGCAGTGCATCACACGCAGTTTGCAGGGGAAGGTGTCGCTGCCACTGTCGGCAGACTTCGTCAATCGTCCGCGGCAGCGTGTCGATTACGAGCACGGCAAGCACGCCGTCACACGCTATTCCTTTACTGGCAGAGACGTGACGCGCAACATCTCACACACCGTTCAGGACAGTAACGTGACGCTGCATGAAGTTGTTCTCACGCCCCTCACAGGCCGAACGCACCAGTTGCGGGTGCACTGCGCACACCCCGCCGGCCTCGGTATGCCAATACTCGGTGACCCATTATATGGTAATGTAGCAGCAGAGAGAATGTATCTCCACGCCCGTAGCCTCGTATTCAGCCACCCCGTGACGCAGGAGGAGGTGAGGATTGACTGCCCATTGGCACTGCCTGAGAATGAAGACAATGACAAAACAACCAATAACTGACACACGATGAACAATCTGACAACCCTTATCCTGCTTCTCATCAGCCTCCCCTCACTGGCTCAGTGGGGCAATCCTATCATCACAGATGCATATTCTGCCGACCCGTCTGCGCACGTATTCGGTGACACTCTGTGGCTATATCCAAGCCATGACAGGGACGATGCCGCCTCATTCTCAATGGAAGACTATCACGTTTACAGCACAACGGACATGAAAACATGGCGTGATCACGGTGTGATATTTAATCCGTTGCGCCAGACAACGTGGGCGAAAGGTGAGGCATGGGCACCTGACTGCATCTACCGTAATGGCAAGTACTACCTCTATTACCCCACAGACAAACGACATATTGGTGTTGCAGTGGGTGACACCCCTTACGGTCCGTTCCGTGATCCGTTAGGACATCCGCTGATATCAATAGACAGTCCTGGCGTGGTGTGTGACAGAGACTTCATTGATCCTGCCGTGTTCATTGACGATGATGGGCAGGCTTACCTCTTCATGGGGCAGAACACCGTGTGCTGTATCAAACTGAATGACGACATGGTGACGTATGATGGCAAGGTGCATATCATCGAGGGAGTGAGAGATTTCTTTGAAGCCGTGTGGGTACATAAACGTGATGGCATATATTATATGTCCTATTCCGACGGTCCTTTCCGCGGACATGAACCGCAAATAGCATATTGTACCGCCACGTCACCATTGGGTCCGTACCGGTATCAGGGCGTGATTCTTGACCCAGTGAATAGTGGTACCAATCATCATTCAATCGTAACGTATAAGGGTCAGGACTACCTTTTCTATCATACTGCCGACCTTTCACGCACCCTTGCACCCGGTTACCACTGTGGTGTGCGCCGTTCTGTTTGCGTGGATTCTCTTTTTTACAATGCTGATGGCACTATACGCAAGGTTCAGCCCACACTGAATAGGGAGAAACTGCTGCTTGGCGGTGTCAGTGACCGTCGTAAGTCAGCACTCATTGCGGGCAGTGTCAGAAAGCCATCGATACCAAAAGGCACGTTCACCCTCACCTCCGAACGTGGTGACCGACAGCACCTGCAAGGGCTGATAGACAGTGTTTCTGCGCAGGGTGGTGGCACTGTCACCGTTATGGCGGGTGAATACCTCATGGACGGGCCGTTGGAGATGAAGAGCGGGGTGCGCCTGCACCTGAAAGACGGTGCTCTGCTGCGTTTTACCTCAGAGCCAGACGCCTACCTGCCAGTGGTGCTGACACGGTGGGAAGGCACGGAACTGTATGGCCGTTCGTCAATGATACACGCCTACGGACAGCATGACATCGCCGTTACCGGTGAGGGAACGGCAACCATAGACTGCGGTGGTGGAACGATGGCACGATGGGGTATGCCGATGGGTGTGGAGAACTTTGAGGAGAATATACATGGTACGCACGGAGAAACACCAGAGATGCCGGACGTGAACCGCCTGCGACAGATGGGCGATGACCTTACGCCCGTGGCGGAAAGAGTGTTTGGTAAGGGCACGAAACTGCGTCCGTGTGGAATAGAGTTTAATGCCTGTGAGAAGGTAAAGATAGAGGGTATAACGTTGAAGAACAGCCCTTTCTGGTGCATACACCCCTTGTATTGCGAGGACGTGACGGTGCGTAACGTCACGATAGACTCACACTTCCCCAATAATGACGGCTGCGACCCAGAGTCAAGTCGGCGTGTGCTCATAGAGAACTGCACCTTCCGTACTGGCGATGACGCCGTAGCGATAAAGGCAGGGCGTGACGCTGACGGCAGGCGCGTGGCCCGACCGTCAGAGGATATAGTGATACGCCACTGCCGTTTTTACAGCAAATGCAACGGGCTGTGCATCGGTTCAGAGATGTCAGGAGGCGTAAGGGGAGTGTATATGACCGACATAGAGGTGGGAGACGTGAAGAACGCACTGCTCTTCAAGTCAAACCTTGACCGTGGAGGATATATAGAAAACGTGTATGTTGACTCTATCTCCATTGGTAATGTGGCAGGAGCGGTGTTGCGATTTGAGACAAACTACTTCGGATACCGTGGTGGTAACTTCCCGGCACGGTACTCAGACTTCCGCATCAGCAACGTCTGCGCTCGTTCGTCAGCGGCATACGCCATATATTTTGACGGCAATGCCGCAGAACCGATAAGCGACATAACGGTCAGCAACTTCACCGTTACCACCGCTCCACACCCTCATTACCTCTTCCATACACGCCGTTGCACGTTCAATGGTTGCACCGTTGGAGGCAGGAACCTGCCCAGCGTATTGCCCGAAAGCAAGGAGAGACAGCAGTGTGACGTGTGGTAAAGGACAGACGATAACTGCTGATAACCGTGCAATCAGGTGCTGATAACCGTGCAATCAGGTGCTGATTACTGTGCAATCAGGTGCTGATTACCATGCAATCAGGTGCTGATTACACGGAGCGAAGGGCGAGGTAGTGCGGTGGCGGACGACAAATCCAAACATTATTGCATAAATCCTAAAAAACATTAAATAACCAGCAAACTGTTAACTGATTGAGGGAGAATGTGAAAAAATGGTTGGTTGTTCGGAAAAATTTTATTACCTTTGTGCGCGAAAATTATTTGTAACACCAGTTTCGCCATAATAATAGCGTTATGCAGATGGCAGAAAACAATCTAAATTGAAGGAGATACTAACCAATGAGTCTGAGAAAGATCAGTATTATATTAACAGTAGCACTATTGACAATAATCACTCTCCCAGCCCTTGCACAGGATTTGCTGGCAAAGCAAGCACCTGTTGACAGAAGGATGAAGATGGTTGACACGCTGGCCCTGCGTCCCGTGATGGACAATGAGGAGGCACGCCTTACGGTCAATGCCCTCTATGAGGACTGGAACAATAAATATGCACACCGCATAACGGAACTGCCAGACTCGTTCCGCATCAATCTAAAGCGCTTCTGTATGCCCACAGAAAGCCGTGTTGTGACGAGTAATTTCGGCGCAAGATGGGGCCGGGCGCATAAGGGAATAGACTTAAAGGTATATATAGGCGACACTATACGAGCAGCATTCTCAGGAAAGGTGCGCATGGTGAAGTATGAAGCAGCCGGCTATGGCAAGTATGTCGTGATACGCCACCAGAACGGTCTGGAAACAATATACGGTCACATGAGCGAATGGCTGGTAAAAGAAGACGAGGTAGTAAAGGCAGGTCAGCCCATAGGCCTGGGCGGCAACACAGGCCGAAGCACTGGTTCACACCTGCACTTTGAAACACGTCTCTGTGGCGTGGCACTCAATCCGGCGCTGATGTTTGACTTCCGTAATCAGGACGTAGTAGATGACTACTATATGTTCCGTAAGGACAGATACGAAGAAGAGTCAGTCGTAGCCAACCAACTACGTGGAAAGGTTGGAGGAGGAGGCTATGTAGCCTCTGACGTTCGAGGCGAGACAATGCTCGGAGGACGCGCCGTAGAGCCAAAGAAAAAGAACGAAGAGAGCAAGAACACAGAGATAAGATACCACAAGGTGGCTGCGGGTGAGACACTGTACAGCATAGCAAAGCGCAGGAAAGTGACAGTGGACGAACTGTGCAAGATGAACCATCTGACACGAGACATAAAGGTAAGGCCGGGGCAGTTGCTCAGGTATTCATAACCAACAGACGCACTTGGCACAGACGACAAGCAACAGATAAGAAACAGACAATAAAAGGAAATTGTGATTACGTAATGGAGTAGTTCGCAAGACGGACAGAGGGCAGAAGCCCACAGACGTGCCATTACCTAATCACAATTTCTGTATTCAAACCCAAGAAACGCCAATGACACCCGTACTTACCATAACAGGCTCTGACAGTACCGGCGGCTCTGGCATACAAGCCGACATCAAGACCATAACAGCCCTTGGCGGATATGCCGTGACAGCGATAACCTCTGTGACAGTACAAGACAGCAACGGCATACGCAGAATACACGACCTGCCAGCAGACATGGTGACAGAACAGGTGCGCTCTATCATGCAGGACATACGGCCGGGGGCAGTAAAGGTAGGCCTTGTGCGAGACGTGGAAACGATAAAAGCATTACATGACGAAATAATAAGTTGCCGAAGGATAGTCTGTGACCCCGGTTTCCTATCGTCACACGGCACACAACTCGTGCCAGACGAGGCAGTAGAAGCAATAAGACACCACCTGATACCAGAGGCATCACTGCTGCTGCTCAGGTGTAACGAGGCAGAACGGCTACTGGGAATGAACATTGCCACAGACGATGACATGATAAAAGCCACGGAAACACTGACAGACATGGGAGCCGAGGCGGTGTTGCTGCGTGGCGGACACCAGACGGACGGAATGTTGACAGCACTGTATTACGAAAAAGGAAGAAAGGCCTTTTACACCTCAAGGAACACGGAAGGCTGGCAAAGACACGGTGTGGGCGGCGCATTATCCACCGCAATAACCACAAGAATGGCGTTCGGCGACAACACCATGACGGCAATACAGAAAGCACACGACTATATACACCGACAGGTAGTGTATGCAGTAACACCGAAAACACTGGGACTGAGGCCAGCAGACCTGTACAACCAGTTCATGTCATTGATAGCACAGCACTACCGCGAGGCACACGGCGTGGCGTTTTATGCAGACAGACTGTCAATAAGTACACGCTATCTGGCACAGATAACAGAGAGAGTTGTGGGCAAGACACCAAAGAAACTGATTGCCGACTACCTGATGCAGGAAGCAAGAATGTTGCTCTCCACGTCAACACTCACCATACAAGAGACATCAGACAGACTCGGCTTCTCGTCGCAATCACTGTTCGCCAGTTTCTTCCATGCACAACAAGGATGCACACCAAAGGAATACAGGGAAAAGTAAATAGGTGTTGATTTTCGGAACAATGTTTTCCGAATTAGGAACGGAAACTTGCCCGTTCCTGAATTTGTTAGTACTTTTGCAGACATTTTAATCCCAATAGGATATCAGAAACCAGTTCATAAGGCTTCTCTGTGTGCCAGAATCTATCATGCTATAACAATGACACAGCAGGCTATGTATAGATGAAACGGAGAGCAAGACCATGCAAGGAGGAGCGTAGAGGAGCAGAAAAACCACTGAAATAATGGAGAAAAGAGATTTGGGACGATAAGGAGTAACAAACAGATAACAAACAAAATAAAGAAGAAAGACAATGGAAGACAGAACAACCCTCAACCGTAACCTTGCACAGATGCTTAAGGGCGGTGTAATCATGGACGTTACAACACCAGAACAGGCACGCATAGCAGAGGCCGCCGGAGCATGTGCAGTGATGGCACTTGAGCGCATACCAGCAGACATACGCGCAGCAGGCGGTGTGAGCCGCATGAGTGACCCTAAGATGATAAAGGGTATCCAGGAGGCAGTGACAATACCGGTGATGGCAAAATGCCGTATAGGACACTTCGTAGAAGCACAGATTCTTGAGGCAATAGAGATAGACTACATTGACGAGAGTGAGGTACTCTCACCAGCCGATGACGTATATCACATCAACAAACGTGACTTCAAAGTGCCGTTCGTATGTGGCGCAAAAGACCTCGGCGAGGCACTGCGCCGTATCAATGAGGGAGCAACAATGATACGTACAAAAGGTGAGCCCGGTACAGGTGACGTGATTCAGGCCGTGAGACATATGCGCATGATGCAGAGCGAGATGCGCCGTCTTACCTCGATGGCAGAAGACGAACTCTATGAGGCAGCAAAACAACTGCGCGTTCCCTATGACCTCGTGCAGTATGTACACGACAACGGAAAACTGCCAGTAGTGAACTTCGCCGCAGGTGGCGTGGCAACACCTGCTGACGCAGCACTGATGATGCAACTCGGAGCAGAAGGCGTGTTCGTAGGTAGCGGTATATTCAAGAGCGGTAACCCAGAGAAACGCGCGCAGGCCATAGTAAAGGCAGTGACAAACTATAACAATCCGAAGATAATAGCAGAACTGTCAGAAGACCTCGGCGAGGCTATGGTAGGCATCAATGAGAGCGAGATAGAACTGCTGATGGCTGAAAGAGGAAAGTAAATGAAGCGCATCGCCATATTAGCCTTACAGGGAGCGTTTGCCGAACACGAGCAGATGCTGCAGTATCTGGGAGCAGAGACAATGCAAATACGTAACCTTGCCGACTGGAACGAGTTTATGGACGGAAGTCAGAAAACAGGCGATTACAGCGGCAAGGGATTGGTGATACCAGGCGGCGAGAGTACGGCAATGATGCGCATAATGCGTGACGAAGAACTGTTCCAGCCGTTACAGACAGCAATACGTGCTGGGTTACCAGTATTCGGAACATGCGCTGGACTCATACTGCTTGACAAGCAGCACCTCGACACAATGAACATCACAGCATTGCGCAATGCCTACGGCCGTCAACTCGGCAGTTTCTATGCAGAGGCAGACTTTAAGGGCATTGACACATCGATACCAATGACTTTCATCCGTGCCCCATATATCAGTGAGGCAGGAGCAGAGGTAGAGGTACTTGCAAAGGTAGATGGGCGCATCATCGCTGCACGGCAGGACAACCAACTCGTCACCGCCTTTCACCCAGAACTGAACGATGACACAAGGGTGCACGCCTATTTCTTGGAGATGGTGAAGTAAACACAGACAGTACAAGATATTCATAAAAACAAGATAACTTTGATATAATAGCCTATTAATAAATAGTTCGCTAATTATATCAAAGTTTTTTTTTCTCCATGACTTTACCAGCAACAAACTGGCAAGTACAACATGGGTATAAAGTTATATATAATATTTGAAAAAGAACTCATTTGGTGTACAAAGGTGTGAATATGTTACTCAGAATATCCTCTGAGGTTATTTACATATCCTCCATTGACAAGCCTCTCTTTACTACTTCTTTGCCTCTGAACAGGTGCCGTTTCATCTCTGTGATTTTCTCGTCCAGTCTGGCAGGGGAGTACTTTTGTGGGTTGCGTTTCACTTCGTATGCTTCAATATCGCCTTCAAGTGTTTCTGCTACAATGTCGATCTCGAAGTCATCTCTGTCTCCCTTGGAGTTTACTCCGTTAGGTTTCCACCAGCCGCCAATCTGCCTGTACTGGCAACTTTCAATCATCTTCTGACGGAACCAGCGTTCAAGGGATATGCCTGAGAATACGGTGTAATCGTTGGTGATGATATTTTCCAGTGCCGGCATATTCTGCAGTTCTATGAGAGCAGAGTATCTGTGTATGTAGCGGTACCAGAAGCGGAAGAAGTTGTCTTGTATTTCATAACGTACCGTCTGACTGCCTTCCTTGGCACCGATTGGGCGTTTCTTCCTGATGATGCCGTATTTCTCCTCGAGAATCTTCATCTGTCCGCCAAGGCTCTTCATGCCGAGAGCACCCTCTATCTCACTCTGCGTAACATCTCCGTGGGCAATCCGGTCAAGTATGCTGAAATACGTGCCGTACTGTTTCCCGAACTCTTGGATAAGAATCTTCTTGCCTTCGTCAACAAAATAACTGTCACCGCTTGAACATACGTAGTGAATCATCTTCTGTACGTCTGTGCATCCGTTGTTCATCAGCAATTCTATGTATCTCGCCACACCGCCTGTAATCGTCCAAAGTGCCAGAAGGTCTTCCGATGTGTAATCTTGCTTGTGGTCGCCAAGAATCTCTTTTATGGTCTCTGTGTTGAAAGGCTTCAGCCGGATAGTGCTGTCATCCCTGCCGAAGAGTGGTTGCTCTTCGTCCTTGAAGATTTTTTCCATCATACGGAATATGGATCCGGACACAATGAGGCAGACGTTTGTCTGCTTCTTGTATTTGTCCCACAGTTCCTGAATGTCACTGAAGATACCTTGGTTTATGTTATCAAACTCCTGAAACTCATCAATGAAGAGGGTGAACTTCTTGCGCTTGCCAATCTCCAGTATCATCTGGAACAGTTCACGGAACGATGTCATTCCATCGGGAACGAACTCTCCAAGTTTCTCACGTACCTCCTCTACGAAGGTTCTGACCAGCAGGGTTTCCGTATTTCTGCCAACAAAGAAATACAAACCGGGAGATTCTTCTTGCGTCTCACTCATCAGTTTATATACAAGGCTTGTCTTGCCCACACGCCTTCTGCCTGTCAGCACAACAAATCGTGAGTAGTCGTTATATGCCTGACGCTGCAACTCTTTGAGTACGATCATTTCGCGCGTTCTATCGTAGAATTTCTTCATAGAATTTTATAGTCGTAAATTTTATGTTTATAAAATTTGAATACAAAATTACGAAATCAACACGATATACACAAGGTTTATGCTCTTGGCAAAATGAATTTTACCGATTTATCTGTAAAATTAACACTTCGCTACAGTTTCAGTGCGGAAGAACTGCTCATAAGCATTATTTCAGTAAGAAGAAACCTTTGGAGATGGTTTTAGATACTAACGTATGACGGTGTCCGGACAATTATCTATACATACCTGAAAAATTGAAAATCTTGTCTATGTTGTATGCGCAATAATCAATGAATGTGGCTCTGTAAATATCAGGAAACTTATTGCGAAGATAATCTTTATCCTTGTATTTTGACTTGTTCAGACGTTTTGACTGGCGACCTCTTAGGCAACTGCGTTGATAAGGGGAAAGGTGTAGTCGGGATGATATAATTCCTTGTATCTCTACGATTTCTTCGAGATCCTTATATTCAAGGGCTTCATTGCTCACCTTTGTAGGGTGCTGCCGAAAACGATTCAACACTTCTGGTACTTCACAGACCGCCCCCTGCATACACATCTCAAACCAGAAGAGCCAGTCGCCAGAGTGACGATACTTCTGATACACATTATTAATATTATAATAATAACGTTTGCGGAACACTATCATTGATGCATTGTACAGGAGGTTCTTAAAGACCATACGGTGCAGACAGAATGTTTTACCATCGTATATCCCTGTGCCATTATAACGCTTAGGCTCGTCCCAACTGTAATTAAGGGGCTTACCGTCACTATCTATCATCTGACTGCGACAAAAGGCCAAGGCACTATCGGGTGAACGAAGCATCTTTTCCATCAATAGTGCGAGGAAGTCAGGACTGGCATCGTCATCACTTTCCGCTATCCAAACGTATTCTCCTTTTGCAAGTGATATACCCTTCTCCCATTGTTTGAAGGTGTTGCCGGTGTTTTTATCGTTTATCACGATGTGGCTTACCTTTTCATTCTCCTTATATGACAGCATTATCTCTGCGCTATTGTCCGTAGAGCAGTCGTCAAGCATTATCACCTCAATGTTGTTATAAGTCTGTGCCAACACTCCATCTATTCTTGTTCTCAAGAATGGAGCATGGTTATAACCGGGGATGATAACTGAAACGAGGGGCGAAATGCTGTGTGCCATGATGTAGGAAGATTTAAGGATGTGTCAGTGACAGAAGAGCCTGTAAAACAAAAACTTGTATATTAGTTTGTAGTACATACCCCTTGGTAGTTCTTCTTTAGCCTCTTTTATCGTGTTATACGCCTGTGATAATGTGACGTTCTTGTTCTTTATGACATTCTTACATCCGTTGTATATACTTTTTTTCCGTAGTTTTCCTTTTTCAGGATTTATTATTTTTACAATCCGTTCATGTTTTTCTTTCTTTTGGGCATCGTAATTATTGGGACGGCCATCCTTATTATATTTCTCTATTGCTTCTTTTGTCGCTTCAAGAAATGAGCGCCCCCACTTTTGGTCAGGTTCTAAGTGATTACCCTCTGCCCATTCGTTCCATGCGTTAATAAATACAAGGTTCTCGTCTTCTTCGGAGAAGGAACAGTCTATGCATAGAGCATCAAATAACCATCTACCAAAGTTATCAGGCGTTTGCTCAGTAAACGATAGAAATGTGCGTCCAACCCTTCTTGATGAATTGTCAAATCCTGGTGAAACGCATGGATAACATCTCTTAGGTAGTTCTTTGGAGCAACAATAATCTACATAATCTGAATAATTGTAAACAGTGGGCTTGTCACTTTCTTTCTCTTGGGGATTAAGACTCCTTACATTGACTTGTGGCAGACCGCTAGTCATGACTCCAATAGGCTGGAAGTCCATTGCAGCATCAATGCCTTCTGTGATGGTAGTGTGTGTAGGGTCGCCAGGGAACATGGTTTCTACAAGATACAGTTCCATGTTAAATTCCTCTTTTGCAACCTTTCTCCATATTTTAATGGTATTTCTAAAGTCAGGAAACAACGTTACTCTATACACTGCAAATACGGGTTTACCGGATACTCGTATATAACGATTGTCGGAGAATACATTTTTACATAGCCAACGTATATGCTCGATGTCATCTTCATACGAATACTTTTGTTCTATCAATACATTGGTGAACCCCCCATCCCAATTACGAGCCCAATTTTCGTTGGCCCAACAGAGCATAAAGGGGAAGTCTGGTTCTCCGGATGTTAGGATGTCATTTACGGGACGTTCCATTAATTGCTTCCCGGTGAACCAATAATGATAATAACAGAAACCATATATACCATATTCTTTTGCCAAGTCAGCCTGCATCTGTCGTGCTTCTGGCAAACGTAAATCATAGAAACCTGTATCGGATGGTAGATGTGGCTGATAGTGCCCTTCGTAACGGGGTCTTGCCTTGGTTACATTAGTCCATTCCGTAAATCCTTTGCCCCACCATTCGTCATTCTCTTTGAAAGGATGAAATTGTGGTAGATGAATTGCTATGACGCGTTTGTTAGTGTTCATGCCCTTGTCTTTTTAATAAAATGTTTTGATGATTTTTGCAGGATTACCTGCTGCTACGGAGTAAGGAGGTACATCTTTTGTTACAACTGCATTTGCAGCAATTATTGCTCCGTTACCAATAGAAACATTGGGTAGGATTGTAGCTTTGTCACCAATCCAGACATTATCACCTATTCGTACTGGTCCCTTAGATACAATAGGTCTTTTCAATGGATCTTGTAGCATCTGTTCTTTTGTAATCTCTCCGTGTGAGTTGTCTGTTATCGTAACCCATTTCCCTGTTAGTATATTGTTGCCTATCGTGATGTTGTTGATGGATGTTATATGGTTGTTGAAGCCAAAGTGACAGTTTTTTCCTATTACGATAGATGGTTTGAAATGCTGGAGATATTCTTTATCATTTTGTATATATGAAAAGGAATCCCATGCTGTAAGGAATATTTGTTCGCCAAAAGCGGTTCCGTCACCAATAGTTATGTATTCCGGGCAATGAATATTGTCTGGGGATATGTTCCCGAGAAAACAGACTGCGTCGTGGTTGCAGCGTAGAGGTGCCAGTATCTTTTCTTTCTTCTTCTTTTCTATATGTCTTATATAGGAAATGAGAGCATTAGCAATAAACTGTATCATTTGTTTATTTTACAATAGAGTAGTATGTTTTGAGTATTTGTTCTTTTATGCTATGGTCGTCATGTCTTTTCCTTGCGCACTCTCTTGAATTATTGGAAAACTGTATCATTAAGTCTTTATTCTTTGATATTTTGATGATGGCGTAAGCCATTTGCCAGGGATCATTTGCAGGAACGAGAAGCCCTTGTTCACCATGTTTCACAAGAGAGGCTATACCTCCTACATTTGTAGAAACTATGGGGACACCCAAGCATTGTGCTTCACATATAGAGTTAGGACTGTTTTCTACATAGGCAGTATGAACATACATTGTAGAGTTTACTAATAACTCCGAGAGTTTTTCTGGTTGTAAAAAGCCTGTAAACCTCACATTGCACTGTGCAAAGCGTACACCGACTTTTTTTTCTACAGTGTGTTTTACATCTTTGGGCATCATACCAGCAACATACCATTCAAAATCTATTCCCAAGTCTGTTAATATCTTTGCTGTTTTTAGAAGCATATCAGGACCTTTCCAAAAATTAGAGCATCCTGTTGAGATTAACTGAATGGAATCGCGAGAAGGAATCTCCCACTTCTTTTCAGTTGTTGTGAATTCAGTTCTCAGAGCTTCCTCAACGTGGTAGTATTTCCTATTGGGGTGCATAATCTCTGATAAAGCTTCATCCCAATGGGTTCGCCCCATATAGTGTGCAACGGCCTTCCATGCCCGCATTTCGATTTCTAATCTCGACTTGTCCAGTTTGTATTCCTTGTATCTTTTTTTGATTCGCGAGAGGTGAGTCCATCCGATTGTGCCTAATATGTCCCACAAGTTGTATCCAGGTGGAAACATAGCATTATTGTAAGGTGCAATAGAGCCTTGGATATGTATAACAGTAGGGATTGTGATAGTCTCTGCAATTAAACCAAATGGCCATTCTGTTCCAAATACATGAATCAGGTCAGGCTTAACCTCTTCTACTATCTTTTTCAATTCAGGAAGAAGTTTTTCTGCATGGATGTTCCATGATATTTCTGATTGTTTTTTTTCTTTCTTTGTATATTGTAAAGCTATAGGATAGTATTTAACATCGTTAATGGTCTGGGGGGCTGGTTGAATGCCTGTTACCTCAAATGCTATTGATAGTTCTATTTCCGGGATTTGCCTGACAATACGTTCCAATGAGTCCTGCCATCCTCCTATTACCCATCCTTGCCCCAAATATTTAGCAGGAGGTGTCACTTCAAACCATAAAACTTTCATGATATTGTTTTTTTATAAATTCTCTTGGAGAAAAAAGACGTATTTATTTAGATAAACGATTAATTTGTCATGCTTGATGGCTATAATACTTTAATGAGTTTGAAATTATTGTAACCCTGTTATTATATGCCTATCAATGCATTGCTTTTTCGGAGGAAATCCTCAAGTTGGTTTACTCTTTTTGAAGATTCTGATAGCCCATTGTAAGAGTTATGTTGCCTCCAGAATGTTAGTTCCTTATCCACAAAATAGAGAGGGTATTTTATAAGTATCTGTCTATATATCCAGAAGTCTATCCAAGCAGGCACGGGTGTGTCGTAATTTAGACTTTTAATCACATCAGTGCGAATCATGATAGAGGAAAGAGTTGGTATAAAATTAAACTCTTGGTTGTATCTTAAATCTATAGGTGTTCCTCCTTGTTTTAGCAGTTTCCTAATATGAGAACATACCCATTGTCTTGCTTCAATATCTTTGGGATTGCCAAACATTTTGATTGCATTGGAAATAATGGCGACATCTTCATAGGTGTTGATTATATTTATCTTTTGCTGGATATATTCAGGATGCAGATAATCGTCACTTTCGCAGAATGCCACATATTCTCCTCTCGCATTCATTATTCCTAATAGCATGGATTCTGGTAACCCATGGTTTTGCCCATCAGAATGTGTCAGTAGGCGGATATTCGGATGTGTTTCTGTATATTTCCTGATGATTTTGACAGAAGAGTCTTGGGAATTATCATCTACAATAATAATCTCGATATTATCGTATGTTTGGTTGACAAGGGAGTCCAATGTTTGCACAATGTACCTTTCGTAATTGTAACTGGTTACAATTATTGATATTAAAGGATGCCTATCAGTCTTCTTTGCCTTTTTCTTGCCCATGTCGTCAGATATATAACAGATGCGCCCTTCTTGCATACCTCTTTGTCTGTAATGCTGTTTTGCTTTACCATTACAGTCAGGATAAGCTGTCGCATACCTTTCTTCAGAGAAAGAATCAGGTATCTGTACTTTTGGGGATATTATATGTTTGATATATTCGATTATTTTCATGATTGATTGTTTCGGAGGGATTGTTGTTTTTATTGACTCTTTCTATTTAGTGGTTGCAAACTTTATTATATGCTTTAGATGAAAAGTGAATGCAGAAGTGTTGTTTCATCATCTTTTATGAGAAGTTTTATTTTCTTCTGTATTTGCCCAAACTAAACTTCTGGTTTAGTTTGTCAATATTGTCTTCTATTTTCCATACCATTCTAATGCTTCTATGGTTTGTTTTTTGTTGCAACTGTATAAGATTCTCTGTTTGTACAGTGTACATTTGTTTTGTTATATTCAGTTCCTTTTGTAGATTTTGGTTTCTTATGTCATACTTTCTTAATTCTTCTTGGAATTTCGCGTTCTCTCCGTGTATTATTTTTATCTCCTTTTGCAGTTTTATTATTTCTTCTTGTAATACCTGCAAGTTCTTACATAGTTGTTGAAATCCAAGAGGAAACTCATTGGCACGAAGTAATTCTCTTTCTGATATACATAAAGGAAGATTTATTTGGCTAATGCCATTCATCATAAAATTACAGATAACGATGGGAATGTATTGGAATGAGCACTTAGCGAGAACTAATTCTATCCATTTTGCCCAGTCTGCATAAATCTTATAGTTCTCATTGTAAGGACTTTTCTTTAGAATATAACTTTTTATGAGCATTGCCTGATGGCAAATGTTATCATAATAAAAGAAATGCAGGGAGACCTCTTTCGGTGCATTCTGTTTAATCTTATGTCCATCTTCAAAACACTGTATCCAATCACCGTAAAGAACATCTGCGTGTTGTTGCTCTTCAAAAACTGTGTTTAGTACATCTTTGTCGTGAAAGGTATCCCCTGAGTTCATGAAAATCATGTATTCTCCTTTTGCTTTTGCGATTCCTTTGTTCTGTGCATTGTACACACCATTGTCTTTCTCGCAACACCAATAGGAAATTTCTTCATTGTGATACTGTAAGAAATCTTTTGCGCCATCAGTACTCCCTCCATCGATAACAATCCATTCATAGTCTTTGAACGTTTGGCTTATAATGCTATCTCTTGTTCGGATTAATCCGTCTATATTGTTGTAATTAATAGTTATGATTGATAGTCGCATTTCTTTTTGTGGATAATTGAACCTGTTGTTGATATATATATATATGCTTTACAACTGCTGCATATCGTACAGTTTCTTGTAGTAACCGTCTTTGGCTATCAACTCATCGTGCTGCCCGCTCTCCACTATCTCGCCTTCGTAGAGTACGTGTATTATGTCGGCATTCTTTATTGTGGACAGGCGGTGTGCTATGGCCACGGTGGTGCGGCTCTTCATCAGTCGGTCGAGGGCTTCCTGTACCAGATGTTCTGACTCTGTGTCAAGGGCTGATGTCGCCTCGTCAAGTATCAGTATCGGTGGGTTCTTCAATATTGCGCGGGCTATGCTTACGCGCTGTCGCTGTCCGCCTGACAGGCGTCCTCCACGGTCGCCTATCATGGTGTCGTAGCCGTTCTCTGTCTCCATGATGAATTCGTGGGCGTTTGCTATTTTCGCCGCTTCTATTACCTGTTCCATCGTTGCGTTTTCCACACCGAAGGTGATATTGTTGTAGAACGTGTCATTGAAGAGTATCGCCTCTTGGTTCACGTTGCCGATGAGGGAGCGCAATGAGTGTATCTTAACGTTACGTATGTCCTTGCCATCGATAAGTATTTGGCCGTCGCACACATCGTGGTAACGCGGTATGAGATCTACGAGTGTTGACTTACCTGACCCTGACTGTCCCACAAGGGCTACTGTCTTGCCTTTGGGTATGGTAAGGTTTATGTGTTTCAGCACGTCACGTCCTTCTACGTAGTGGAAGGTGACGTCTTTTAGTTCTACTTCTTTTTCGAATTCTGTTAATGGTTCTGGTGTGGGAAGTTCCTTGATTGGGTTTTCTGCTTTGAGGATATAGTCTATACGGTCCATGGAGGCCAGACCCATTGGAATCATATACGCCTGACGTGTAAGGTCTTTAATTGGGTTGATGACACTGTAGAGTATCACCATATAGAATATGAATGTTGAGGCGTCAATGAAGCCTTCGCCTTCCAGTATCAGCCACCCGCCGAATAGCAGTACTATCACTATTATGAGTGTTCCCATGGATTCTGATACTGGGTGTGCGGCGTTTATGCGCATCATCATGCTTATCATACCCTTGCGGAACTCGTTGTTTATGAAGTTAAAGCGTTTTGCCATCTTCTCTTCAGCGATGAATGCCTTTATTATTCTTAGTCCGCCGAGTGTTTCTTCTATCTGCGCCATTATCTCTGACAGTCCTGCCTGTACGCTTGCCGACTTGTTTTTGAGTTTTTTTGTCACGCTGCCCATTATCCATGCGGCAGGCGGTGCTACTATCAGCACGAATAGCGTCAGTTGCCAACTGGTTACAAACAGTGTAATGAAGCAGATTACTATGGCGATGGGCTGCTGTATCAGTGTGCTGATGGCTGATGTAACAGAGTTCTCCACTACCTGTATGTCAGTACTCATACGCACAATGATGTCACCTTTACGCTCTGCTGAGAAGAATCTTAGCGGCAGGCGCATTATTTTGCTGTACATGGCCATACGTATGTCACGCACTACGCCTGTGCTAAGCGGCATCATAATGTTCTGTGCTCCCCAGTATCCGATACATTTGATGCAGGTCATGAATACCAGTATGCCTCCCATAAGGCAGAGTGTGAGGAACGCACCATGATGGTTAATCATCTCCTGCACCCAGGCATAGCCGTTGTTTGTGATGGTTTCCTTGTCGAGTGTGCTCCATGTCCATTCTTTGTAGGTATATACCGTCTGATCTATTTTGAAGAGGATGTTCAGTATCGGTATGAGTACTATGAACGAGAATACATTAAGCCACTGTGACACGAAATTAAGTACAACGGCCCATACTATGTACATCTTGTAAGGTTTGAAATATCGTTTGATAATTTCAAATAGTTGTTTTAGCATATATGTTTTTTTTTATTACGAGAAGATGGTGGAAAGGTAAAAGGATATCTCCACCCTGCAAAGGTAATAAAAATTAATTATATAGGATAATTTTTTCAGGTTTTTTCTTGTTGTGCATATCATTTTCTCGCCAGATTATCGCACAACACATTATTGTCACTCCCGAAATGCTATGTATTTACCTGTCTCGTCGGCTTGACATGACATTATGAAATATGTCTTCCTGCCAATGTCAGCCTTTGGTTACTGCTCTTTCTTTACTTTCAGGGCTTCTTCTATTTTTGCTGCCTCTGCGGCGAATTCCTTGTCTGTCAGCAGTTTGTTCTCAATTTGTTCTATGCTGTGCAATACGGTGCTGTGGTCTCTTGACCCTATCATTCTGCCTATTCTTGCTGCTGGTATGTTGGTGTATTTCTTCGCGAGATACATTGTCAGTTGTCTTGGTATCAGGTATTCTCTTTTTCGTGAGCGTCCTTTTACTGCGTTTGGTGTTACTTCATAGTGTCGGCATACTCTGTCAAGTATGTCATCTACCGTCAGCGGTGTGTTGTCATCGCTTTTTACTGCGCGTTGTACTACGCGTTCTACGAGGCGCATGTCTATGTTGCAGTTATACACCACGCTGTATGCCATTAGTGAGTTTATCACGCCTTCAAGGTCTCTCACTGAGCCGTTTGCTTTCTGTGCTATGTATTGCACCACGTCTTCGGGCACTTTCAGTCCGTCGCGCAGTGTTTTCTTTTTCAGTATTTCTACGCATAGTTGCAGGTTGGGCTTTTCCATTTCTGCCATCAGTCCGCATGAGAATCGTGTCAGCAGTCGTTTGTTCATGCCTTCCAGTTCTACTGGCGGGCGGTCGCTTACTAGTATTATGCGGCGGCTGTTGCGAAACAGGTGGTTGAATATGTGGAAGAAGGTGTCCTGTGTTCCCTTTGCTGATATCCATTCCTGCACGTCATCTACTATCAGCATGTCAATGGTCTGATAGAAGGCTATGAAGTCATTTATCTGTTTCTGCATCACTGCGTTGCTGTACTGCACCTGGAATATCCTTGCACTTACGTATAGTACCCTTTTCTGTGGGTATATCTTCAGGCAGTGGTTGCCTATTGCGTTTACGAGGTGTGTCTTTCCGCAGCCTGATGGTCCGAAGATGAACATGGGGTTAAACTGTGTGCTCTGTGGGTGTTCGGCTATTGACAGTCCTACTGCTCGTGACAGTTTGTTGCTGTCGCCTTCTATGAATGTGCGGAATGTCTGGTTCTGGTTTAGTTGTGGGTCTATTGGTGGCAGGTTGCCTGTGGATGCTGTTCCTGGTGCTACTCTGAGGTTTTGTTTTGTTGCTGCTATGCTACCGTCTGGTGCGAGTGTCTCGTCGTTGCCTTCTACTATCAGTCCTTTGCCTTTTCCGCCGGGCTGGTCTTCTACTACGAGTATGTTCCAGTCAAGGCGTATTTTGCCGAAGGTATTGAAGATGGCTACACGCATCACGTCAAGATATTTTTTCTCTATCTCTTCACAGATGTATGAACTTGGTACTTGCAGCACGAGTGTTTTCGTTGCAACCTTGTAGGTTTGCAGCGTGACGTGTGAGAAGAGCCTGTTAAAGTCCTCAGCATCTACGTTGTCGATTATGTATTTCCGGCATGAGAGCCAGAGTGACTTGGTGTCTTGTAGCACGTAAGGGGTTGTTTGGGGTAGGGGCGTGTTGGCCCTACCGTTTGGTTAGTTAAATCGGGTTCTGTAGGTTTTTCGCCTGTTTTTTGTTTCTGTGTGGTGGGAACTGTCTTGTTATAGACGGTTGCTGGCGGTGTTTGTGGGTGGTTATTTGTCTTTTCTTCCGAACACGGAGAAGTGCACGTAGCGTTTGGGGTGTGCTTTGAGGTCAACCATTAGTGAGTCTGCGTTGTTCACTACGTTGTTGAGGTTGTTGTATAGTGTCTTGTCGTGCATCATCAGTCCCAGTGTTCCTTCTTTGCTATTGAGTGTTGCTGTCAGGCGTTCCACGTTGTCAAGTGTGTGGTTTACTTTTGCCATTGTGGTGTTTACGTCTATTTGTGCGAGGTTATCTGTCAGCACCTCTGTGTTGGCAAGGGTGTTGCTGGCGTGTTGCATCATTCCTGGCAGTGTCTTGTTCACGCCTATCATCATTGTGTTTAGTTCTGCGGTTGATTTCTTCAGGTTGGCTGACATGTCCTCCATGTTGTGCATCAGTCCTGCCAGTGCGGGGTCGGCGAGCAGTGTGTTGAGTGAGGTTACTATGCTGTCAAGTTTTGGTATCATGGCCTGCACCTGTGGCATCATTGTTGCCAGTCCTGCCATGAGGCCTTGTTCGTCCGTTCCTTGTATTGTTTCTCCGGGCTTTATTGTTTCGGTTTGTCCTTGTGCGAGTATCAGTGACACTTTCATGTTGCCCATGAGGTCTGTCTCTATCACGGCCTTTGTGCCTGTGGGTATGCGTAGTTTGGGGTCTATGGCGGCTTCTACGGTTATGTTGTTGGTGTTGTCATAGTCGTAGTCTATGGCTGTCACCGTGCCTACTTTGTATCCGTTGGCATATATGGCTGTTGATTTCCCCAGGCCTTTGGCATCGGGGAATGACAGCAGGTATGTGTTGCTGCTGCTGAATAGGGACAGTCCTTTCAGGAAGTTCATTCCGAAGAACAGTACTATTATGCCTATTATTACTACCAGTGCTATCTTTACTTCTTTTGTAAATGTTTTTTCCATTTCTTCTACCTCCTTGCCTTAAATTCCTTGATGGCTTCGTTGACGTTTGTTTTTTCGCCGTTCTTGAAGGCTATTATGAAGCAACCGGGGAATTTTTCCGCCATTGTCTTCCTTAGTTTGTATATCTCGTTATAGTTTGTTGAGGCTCCTATGGTGTATTTTACCATTCCGCCTTCTTGGTAGTGTTGTGCGTCTTTCTCTCCTTTCAGGCGTGCGTCGTTGTTTTTCAACACTCGTTCTGCCACGAATATCTGCACCTTGAACACGGGCTTCCCGTCCTCTGCTTCTTCCTGCTGGCTGGTGTCGGTGTTGTTTTTCTTTGTCCTTTTTGCTGTTGCCGGCACTGCTTCTTCTTGTTGTTTGTTGTCTTCTGCTACGGCTCTTGTCTGTGTTTTCTCTTGTGTTACGGGCTGTATGACGGGTGATGCTGGCTCTGCTGCCTTGAAGGGGGGCTTGTAGTTGTCGTCATATTTGTTGCGGTATGCCAGAAAGGCCTGATATATTCCCCTTGCAATGTTGTCCACTTGTGCGTCGTTGTTGAGCAACCGCTCCTCGTCGGGGGTTGAGATAAAGCCTAATTCTATCAGACAACTGGGCATGGAGGTTTCTCTTAATACGAGGAATCCTGCCTGTTTCACGCCTTTGTTGGGGCGTGATGCTATGTTGCATACGTTGTTCTGCACCAACTTGGCCATCTCTACCGAGCGGTGCATATTGTTGTCTTGCATGAACTC
>JALFNY010000051.1 GCA_022774105.1 Prevotella sp. | reverse complement strand
CGTTAGAATAGAAAAACCCTCCCCATCATTGCCTTGGCAAGTGTCAAAAGTAAGAATGGAGAGGGTTTAACAACTTATCTCAATGTGATTTACTTATAATGTCTCTGTTTTCAAGTCCTCATAGAAATGTGCGTGCGCCGTGCTCACATAAGGTGACAAGAACAAAAAGCCTATTCCGAATGTCAATATGCAAAGAAAGAACCAGCCAATGAAACTGAGGTCAAGCAGGAACAACTTCATCTTGTGGCCCTGCATCATTCTCATGCTCTCGTTAATGGCTGCGTCGTACTTCATCTCCGGATTGTCTTTGAGTATAAAGAAAGTAGGTCATGCTGTAAGAATAAGACTTCACTATACCTGGTATGATAAGCAACAACATCCAGAGTATTGTGTATATCTGCGCCAGCAGTAATGTAAGGAATATGCGCAGATAGTCCTTGAAACCATCAAACAACATACCGTAATCAACCTTCTCATCACGTGCCAATGCAAGCCACAGCACATCGTAACCCCAAACCAGAGGAAACATGAACAATCCCCACAACTGCCCAAACTGCGTGTCAGAAGCAAAGTTAACAGACTCGCCCGGCACACACATTATAATCCAACAGACTATCGTTGCTATTGCGCCAAACGCCCATTTGCCTGACAAAGACATACGCGCCAGACTTCTGTACTCACTGTTTTCTTTCATATTCATATAGTTCCTATGGTTTGATTACTCTATCACCACACGCGTCCAACCATGCACATCCTCTTCAATGCCGTACTGTATGCCACGTAGTTTGTTGAAGAGTTTTTCGCTGATAGGACCTGGCTTCTCGCCAAAGACGTATGATTTGCCTGTCTCCACATCGTCAATGCGTGAGATAGGAGATATTACAGCGGCGGTACCACAGGCTCCTGCCTCCTCAAACGTCTCCAGTTCCTCTTCTGGTATCTGCCTGCGCTCCACCTTGATACCCATATCCTCAGCCAATTGCATAAGTGATTTGTTGGTTATGGAGGGCAGAATAGACGTTGATAGCGGAGTGACGTATGTGTTATTCTTTATTCCGAAGAAGTTGGCAGCACCTGCCTCGTCAATGTATTTCTTCTCTTTTGCATCGAGATAGAACTCACAGGCGTACCCTAACTCGTGCGCCTTCTTGTTGGCAAGCAACGATGCTGCGTAGTTACCACCTACTTTATATATACCTGTTCCGAGCGGAGCAGAACGGTCGTGGTCACGGATTATAACGTAAGGGTTGGCAAAGAAGCCTCCCTTGAAGTACGGACCTACCGGCGTTACGAAGATAAGGAAGAGGTATTCGTCTGCTGGATGCACGCCAACTTGTGCGCTTGTACCGATGAGTAGTGGGCGAATGTATAGCGTTGCACCACTCTCGTATGGCGGTATGAACTCCTGATTAAGGCGCACTACCTTATCAACCATCTCGTTAAAACGCTCTGTCGGCAACTCAGGCATAAGTATTCCGCGGCAGGTTGATTGCAGTCGTGCTGCATTTTCATCGGTACGGAACACACGAACCTTACCGTCCGGGCAGCGATATGCCTTCAATCCCTCAAAGGCCTCTTGCCCATAGTGAAGACAAGTGGCAGCCATGTGCAGCGGAATGGTTTCCTCTGAGCATACTTCTATCTCTCCCCACTTGCCGTTACGATAGTAACAACGTACATTGTAATTTGTCTTACGGTAACCGAAACCTATGTTACCCCAATCTAAATTCTCCATATTTCTTTAGTTGTTTAGTTGTTTTGTTATTTTGCTGTTTTGCTGTTTGCTTGGTTGGTTGCTATTGAACAACCAATGAACCAAACAACTAAACCGCTAATCAGATGCAAAAGTAGCAAGAATATTGCACATACGCAAGAAAAATGGGCTTTTTTATTGTGTGACAATAAAAAAGCCTGCAAGCGATAATGCTTGCAGGCTTGTATTATTTGTTATACTTTTCTATTCTCTGATGGTTTAGAGGTTAACGTATGCACCGAAAGAGATTGCATTGCTGAGGTTAACACCAAACTTGTTGTTTGTTATGTTATCTACACCTGCGTCAAAGTAATCGTGTTGATAACCAATCTCTCCTATGCGTGCAATGAGTGATACTTTAGGGCTTATAGCGTATGCTATGCCAGGAACAACAGATATACCCCATGAGTTAAAGTTATTCTCTACGCCGTTTATATGCATGGTAGAGTAATCCAGAACACCTTCACAGAATGCAGAGAAGTTACCTGACTTCACGAATGTGTAGCGTACGTATGGCTTGATGCTGAACTGGTTTGAAATACCATTAACATTCTGTCCTGCGAAACCTATAGTGGTGTTATCATTGTGAGAATAACCGAGTGCGAGTGCTACTGCCCACTTCTCGTTGAGGTTGTAACCTACCTCAGGAGATATTTCAAAACTTGTTCCTGATGAAAGTTCTACGTCTCCAAACTTTGCCTTCTCGGTGTTAAAGCCAAGGCTACCACCTACCCAAACTTGTGCATTTGCAGATACGGCTGCTACAGCCATCACTGCCATCATAATAATCTTCTTCATAATCTTATATCTTTACATTTATTTGTTTTCCCCTACTCTGTTTTAGGTTTTCGGGGCTACCCTGTTAAAAACGTGTGCAAAGGTATAAAGTTTTATGATAACAACCAAATATTTTTGTGAAAAATTGTATTTTTACACACGTTCATATTGCTTTTTCTGACTAATGTCAATTTCCTACCGTTGCTTTCACGTCATTATGGCCTTAACAATATCCTGCAACAACATCGCACGGGCGACACTATTGCAGGATATTTATATTAAAGGTACATAATATTATAACTTAAATTTGTAACCGAGTGTAACCACAAATGCGCTTTGCTTGGCATCACCTTCCTTGAAAGCCTTGGTTACTCCGATGTTATAACGTGCGTCAAGCACCACGTTCTTATACTCGTATGATGCGCCTACGGGTATTGACATTATTACGCTCTTTACGCCTTCAATGTCTGTTTTATCATCTCCGTTCTTTAATTCTGCGCTTGACTTGAAGCCTACCTCTACACCGGTCTTTACTGCAAGGCCATTAACTAAATAGTAGTTGGCAAGCACTGGCACCGTGATATAGGCAAGATTTATCTTCGTATTTGTCCCCTCTTCTTTTGCACCATACTGGGAACAGCCCAAACCTAAACTTACTGCGAAAGCGTCTGATACTTGATATGCGCCCTCAAAACGTCCCTGGAAACCTACTTTTGCCTTTGTTCCGTCACCGCTAAGGGACGCTATGGCTACTCCTGCGCTTGGCTGAAGAGTGAAAGTGCCAGCCTCTGGCTGTGCAAACATTGATGTTGCAGTGAGTAAAGCCACTGCCATTGCAAACAGTTTCTTCATAATCCTATATCTTTCTTTTTGTTCCTCCCTACTCTGTCAAAGGTTTTCGGGATTCTCCTTAGTTCACGTTGCAAATATAAACAGTAGTATCGACATTTCCAAAATATTTTCATACGAAATGCGATTATGTGCCATTTTTTAACATTTTGATACTGATTACTGTGGTAATTCGGTGCTGATTGCCGTGCAATTTGGTGCTGATTGCTGTGCGATTTGGTGCTGATTGCACGGTAATCAGGTGCTGATTGCGAAGTAAGGAAACGCCGCCCCCTTTTCAAGCGGTGACATCTCATAATTATTGGAGCCTTAAAAACATTGCTCATGCGCGATGTTTTTAAGGCTCCAATATATTAAGGTGTAACTGCAACTATACGTTTGTCACGCCTCATTCCCCTGTCAATTCCAACTTGCGGTTGGAGTTATCAGCCAATACTTGGTTGACTATTGCCGTAATTTGTTCCTTCAATTCGTTGATAAACTGCCCTGCATCATACTGCCGATGCTCTATGTCACGCAGTTTTTTCTCCCATATTCCTGTCAGTTCGGGGCTTTTCAGCAGGTCCTCCCTTATGATGTCAATGAGTGATATGCCTGTTGCCGTTGCGACAATGCGCTTGCGTTCACGTCGGATGTAGTGTCTTCTAAACAGTGTCTCGATTATTGCCGCACGACTGGAGGGTCGTCCTATGCCGTTTTCTTTCATCGCGGCACGCAGTTCTTCGTTATCAACAAACTTACCGGCAGTCTCCATTGCCCGCAGCAGTGTGGCCTCGGTGTAATATGGTGGCGGCGTTGTATGTTTCTCGGTAAGTGTGGGTTTGTGTGGTCCTGACTCTCCTTTTACAAACGTTGGCAGCAGTCCCTCGGCGGCCTCTGCCCCTTCTGACGGTGTCTGTGGGTTGTCGGCAGAGGGCGGTTGGTCGTCGGGCTCGTCCTTTTTCTGCTTCTCAAACACCACTCGGAAGCCCGGTTCGAGTATTTCCTTGCCTGTAACCTTGAAGGTGACATCACCTGCCTTGCCCTCAACAGTGGTGGTAGCAAACTTGCAGTCGGGGTAGAACACGGCTATGAAGCGGCGTGCTACTAGGTCATAGACGTTGCGTTCAGCGTCTGTAAGGCCTGCCGGAACCACGCCCGTGGGTATGATGGCATGGTGATCAGTAACCTTTGAATTGTCAAACACCTTCTTGCTTTTCAGCAATGGCTTGCCTCCTATTGGGCGTATAAGGTCTGCGTACGGTGCTACGCCTCCCACCTTTACCTGAAAAACGCCGTTAAGCGTCTGCGGACATTTGGCATATATGTCGTCGGTAAGGTACTGTGTATCCACACGTGGGTATGTGGTTACCTTCTTTTCATACAGACTTTGTATCAAGGAGAGCGTCATATCCGCCGTATATGCGAACTTCTTGTTGCACTCTACCTGCAACGTTGTCAGGTCAAAGAGTTGTGGTGGACGCTCCGTTCCGTTCTTCTTGCTTACCGATGTCACTTCAAACGGTTTGTCTTTTATCTCCTCAAAGGCTGCCTCCCCCTCCTCCTTAGACGAGAATTTACCCTTGGTGGCAGTGAAAAGCGTGTCACGGTATATTGTTGACAACACCCAGTAAGGCTCTGGTTTGAAGTTGTCTATCTCCTTCTGACGGTTTACTATGATGGCAAGTGTAGGTGTTTGCACCCTGCCTATGGACAGAACGGAGCCTGCTCCGACCTGCCTGCCCGTCTGATTGCGATACTTTAAGGTATATAGTCGTGTGGCATTCATGCCGAGAAGCCAGTCGCCGATGGCGCGTGAGAGACCCGCCATATACAGCGGTTCATACTCTTTCTGGTCTTTCAGGCTCCGGAATCCTTCGCGTATGGCTTCCTCTGTCAGTGAGGAAATCCACAAACGCTTCACCGGACACTTTGCCCCTGCCTTCTGCATGACCCACCGTTGTATCAGTTCTCCTTCCTGTCCGGCATCACCGCAGTTCACTATCTCATCAGCATTTTGCATCAAACGCTCTATGACAGCAAACTGTGTCTTTATGTGTTCCTGCTCTATCAGTTTGATACCAAACCGCGGTGGTATCATCGGCAGGGCTCCAAGACCCCAGTGTCGCCACATCTCCGTGTAGTCCTGTGGTTCTTTCAACGTGCACAGGTGTCCGTAAGTCCACGTCACCTGATACCCGTTACCCTCCATATATCCTTGTCTTGACGATGTAGCCCCTATGACACTGGCGATGTCACGGGCCACACTCGGCTTCTCTGCTATGCAAACAATCATTGTCAGTTGTATGGTTGTTTAGTGTTCTTGTGCTCTGATTGATAGGTATATTGCCTGTTTTTGATATTGTCACAGCACTGTATCATACTGTGAGATGCCACTGCTACCAATCCACTAAACGACTAAATTGCCCCCAAGGCCTTGTTAAACTTATCCATAAGCCAGTCCTTTTGCTGTGCTATCGTCATCTCACTGTTGTCAAGCAGCAGTGCGTCCTCAGCCTTACGCAGTGGTGATACGGCGCGGTGTGAATCCATATAGTCACGTTCCTGCACGTTTTTCAGAATGTCATCATAGTCTGCTGCCATTCCTTTTGCCTTCAACTCGTCATAGCGTCGCTGTGCCCTTACCTCTGGCGAGGCGGTTACAAACACCTTTAACTCTGCGTCAGGAAACACTGTTGTGCCTATGTCTCTGCCGTCCATCACCACTCCTTTCTCCTTGCCTAACAGCCGTTGCTGTTCTACCATAGCCTCACGGACAAAGGGGATTGCCGCTACCTTGCTTACGTTTGATGACACTTCAATGGAGCGTATGGTGTCTTCCACCCGTTCATCGTTAAGATATGTGTCTGGTTTGCCTGTCTCTTTGTTCAGTTGGAAGGTAACACTGACCTGCGGCATCAGTGCTTTCAGCCGTGCTGTCAGCACCTCTCCCTGTGCGTCTATAAGGTGATTGCGCATACAATACAATGTAACGGCGCGATACATGGCACCTGTATCTACATATATATATCCCACTTCTCTGGCCAGGTCCTTTGCCATTGTGCTCTTACCGCATGAGGAGTGGCCGTCAATGGCTATGGTAATCTTTTTCATCTTGCTGCTGTTGTTATGTCTTTATGTTATTGTTTGCTCTCTTGTTCCACTATCTCTGTTATTCTATCACGGCACTTTTCCATCAGCCATTTGGGCGTACTGGTGGCTCCGCAGATGCCTATGCTGTCCAGACCTTGTAGCCATTGCGGCATAATCTCTTCTGGTCCTTCTATCAGGTGTGTGTTGACGTTATGTTCAAGGCAGGCGTTGTACAGCACTTTTCCGTTGCTACTCTTGCGTCCGCACACAAAGAGTATCATGTCATGTCTTGTGGCGAACTGGCATATGTTTGGCATACGGTTGGCTACCTGACGGCATATCGTGTCGAAAGACTGGAACTTTGCCTGTGGTGATATGTGCTCCTGACAGTAGTCTATGATGCGGTGGAACTCGTCAAGTGACTTTGTTGTCTGTGAGTAGAGGTATATGTCGCGTGTGAAATCGAGCCTTGCGGCTTCCTCAGCGTGCTCTATTACTATTGCCGTTCCTTCTGTCTGACCTACGAGTCCGAGCACTTCTGCATGTCCGTTTTTACCGAATATCACTATGGAGGCCTTGTTCTTGTCTATTTGTTCGTAGCGTTTCTTTATGCGTTTTTGTAGTGCGAGCACCACGGGACAGGTGGCATCAATGATTGTTATGCGGTTAAGTCGCGCGCGTTCGTAGGTTGCTGGTGGTTCACCGTGTGCTCTCAGCAGCACGGTGGCATCGTGAAGGCGTGAGAACTCCTCATGGCCTATGGTGTTAAGACCCATGTTCCGCAGTCTCTCGCACTCCATTCCGTTGTGTACTATGTCGCCAAGGCAACTTAGTTGTCGCCCTTCGTGCAGTGTTTCCTCTGCTTTTTCTATTGCTGTGGTCACGCCGAAGCAGAAGCCAGAGCCTTGGTCTATCTCGATAATCATTGTCTTGTTGTTTAGGGGATTGG
>JALFNY010000029.1 GCA_022774105.1 Prevotella sp. | reverse complement strand
TTCAATGACTTACAGGCGGCTCAGTAAAAGGGTGCTGATTGTACGGTAAAAAGGTGCTGATTACACTGCAATCAGGTGCTAATTGCGATGTAACCAGCACCCTTTTACAATGGTTTTTGTAACGTGTTGAATGATAATGCCTTGTAGGGACGCACCTTGGTGCGTCCGGATTGCCGTGTTTTCCCGCATCGGCGGACGCACCTTGGTGCGTCCCTACATCGTTGTTTGTAATTTGCGTATTGTGATGCTGGTGGCGTTTGCTGCGATGTTTTTAATGTTTTTGTATGGCGAAGTCTTGTAGGGACGTACCTTGGTGCGTCCGGATTTCAGGCGGAGGCATCTTAAATTGGATGTTTACTGGCGCTTTGGCCGCTGCAATGACCGCGAAAGTACGGAGAAAAAACAAAAAAAACGCCAAAAATGCAGAATATATTGTTTTTGAAAAGAAAAAGTATTACCTTTGCAACGCAAAACGAGGAAAGTTGGCAGAGTGACCGAATGCGCTGGATTCGAAATCCGGTATGCCTATTATGGGCATCGGGGGTTTGAATCCCTCACTTTCCGCAACAAGAAACGAGGATGTGTTGCGTGACGCATCCTCGTTTCTTTTGTTTGCTCAAAGCTCCTCATACCTCGGAATGTCGGGCATGAACTCCCATTTTGCCCTGTCGTGATTGTAGTGCAGGCAGAGGTGTGTGTTGCCGTTGCTCACCGTTAGGTAGTTTACGTGTAGCAGCATGTTGTATGTTGCTATCTGCGTTAATACCTTTTCGGTAATGGGTATTGCCTCTGCTTTGTACTCTATTATCATTTGCGGTTTGCGTTCTTTGTCAAACAGTACCGTGTCACATCGCAGCCGTTTCTCGCCCACTGTCAGTTCTATTTCGTTTGCCATCAGTGCAGCGGGGTAGCCTCTGTGGTGTATAAGGAAGTTGACGAAGTGCTGTCGCACCCACTCCTCTGGTGTCAGGGTGACGAAGCGTTGGCGCAGTATGTCGAGCACTTCGTGCTTTCCGTCCTGCGTCTTGCGTATCCGTATGTTCTTGTATTCCGGTAGGTTCATCTGCTGTTCCTTCTGTAATTGCCTGTCTTTCCTGTTGTGCCTTGCCTCGGCAGGCAGTCTCTGCCGTGTGAGGTGTCAGAACTACTGGCGTGCGCACGGTGTCCGTCTCATGTACGGTTGTGGGTCTGTCAGGCCTGCTGCGCCATTTATACCGTCAGTGCTGCCGCTATGTTACGTTCCATCTGTTCCACCTTGCTCACGCCTACCAGCACGGAGGTGATACCCCTCTGTTCCAGTACCCATTCCAGAGCCTTGTCAGAAAGCGTCTTGCCTTCGGCCTTGGCGGTGTCTGAAAGCCGGCGCAGTTCTGCCAGCAGTTCCGGCGTAAGGCAGTCGGGCTTGAGGTAGTTGCTGTGCATCATGCGTGAGTCCTCAGGTATGCCGTTGAGGTATTTCTCCGTCAACAGCCCCTGTGCCAGTGGTGAGAAGGAGATGAAGCCAATGCCGTTGTCGGCGCAGAAGTCAAGAATACCCTCCTGTTGCGGCTGGCGGTCAATGAGGTTCAGGCGACCTTGGTATATAAGCAGCGGTACATCACGGGCGGCAAGATACTCCTTCGCCACTTTCAGAGCCTCCAGCGGCCATCGGGATATGCCTATATAAAGAGCCTTACCCTGTCTTACAATATCGACAAGAGCCTGTAAAGTCTCCTCCAACGGTGTTTCAGGGTCGTAGCGGTGGCTGTAAAACAAATCGACATAATCTATCCTCATGCGCCTTAGACTCTGTTCCAGACTGGCGAAGAGATACTTGCGTGACCCCCAGTTGCCGTATGGTCCCGGCCACATATCATATCCTGCCTTGGTGGAAATGAACAGTTCGTCACGGTAAGGACGGAAGTCTTCCTCCATCAGTCGGCCGAAAGTCTTTTCACCCGCACCGTAGGGAGGCCCGTAATTGTTGGCAAGATCAAAATGAGTTATGCCGTGATCAAAGGCGTAATGCGTTATGGCGCGGCAACGGTTGTAAGGGTCATCGTCTCCGAAGTTATGCCAAAAGCCGAGGCTTACCTTAGGAAGCAGCACGCCAGAGCGGCCGCACCTCCTGTACATCTTCGCCTCATTAGCATAGCGTTCAGCCGAGGCAATGTAGTTTTCTCGTATGTTCATGGTGAAAAAAGTTTGGTTATGCAAAGGTAAACAATTCTTGCCTAACCCACAAATAATGTTTGGCCGTAGGAAGAAAAACCTGAAAAAAATCTTGCAAGAATAAAAAAATATACGTACCTTTGCAGCCGCAATGTGGGTTTTTCACGTTGTGATACCCCGTAAGGAGAGATGCTCGAGTGGCTTAAGAGGCACGCCTGGAAAGCGTGTAGGCGCCAAAAGTGCCACGGGGGTTCGAATCCCCCTCTCTCCGCTAAGAAAGGCAATGAATCTATGTTGGGTGCAGAGATTCATTGCCTTTCTTTTGTTTTACACAATGCTTTGTTGATAATGGTAAGGCGGGTACTTCTACATTCTTCTTGAAGTAGGTATCGTTCCTGCGGTGTAAAACTTGTGTTCTTGCGGTGTATAGTTTATATTTCAAATACTATTGGTATGGCAATCATGGTTCGACAGGGTTTTCCTTCTGCCTTTCCTGGTTTCCATTGTGGCATAAGGCGGGCTACACGGAGTGCTTCTTCGTCAAAGATTTTTCCGGCACTTTTTATTACTTTCAGTC
>JALFNY010000028.1 GCA_022774105.1 Prevotella sp. | reverse complement strand
CACTGAGGGCAAGCAGGCAACTGGAGCCTGCAACCATCACACCACGTACCTGATTGACGTTGCGGGCAAGCCAAAGGCCCAGCAACATCAATACGGGAATTACTACGAATAATGATAATATACTCATTGTCTTATGAAATTCTTTATAATGCGATTGGATTAGTATATCTTACAGGCATATCAGTAAAAGTACCAATGCTATGACACCGGTAATGAACCATGTAGCGTAACTGCGTACGTCACCGTCCTGAGTGGAACGTAAACTCTCGCCACCTGCGTTGGCACCCCATGCGGTAAAGTCTATGAGGCCGTTGATAATGTGCTCGTCAATCCATGCTACTGGATAGGAAACAAAACGGAAGAGTATCTTGTGTGTGACAAACATATACACTTCATCAAGATAAAAACGCTTGTAGGCCCAGCGGTGAAGACGTGGGGCAAAGGCATACATCTTATCTGCTATAGGCTGTTTCTCTCCTCTATATATATAGGTGGCAAGTGCTATGGAGCAAATGGCTATCACGGTAGAGGTGGTTGCAATGGCAGCATCGAAGTGTATAGTGTATGGTGTACCGGAGGCTGTTACGAGGCTGCCAAAACTTGCCCAGTCCCAATTAAGGAAGCCTCCAAGCGTACTGAAAATACCTACGCCAACAGTGATGACGCTAAGTACAATAAGGGGTAGTGTCATAGTCCATGGTGCCTCGTGTGGTGTGTGGTGAGCATGGAGTTCCTTATTCTCTGTTCCCCAGAAGATACCGTAGTAGAGACGGAACATATAGAACGCTGTCATAGCGGCTACTGCCGTCATCCACCAACCGCAGACGGGAGAGTAAGCAAAGCAGGCAGAGATAATTTCATCCTTTGAACTGAAGCCAGAGAAGAATGGAATTCCTGCTATTGCAAGACAGGATATAAGGAAAGTGGCATGGGTCACGGGCATATACTTGCGTAAACCTCCCATCGTTGACATCTCGTTAGAGTGGACAGCGTGGATAATACAGCCTGCACCAAGGAATAGACATGCCTTGAACATGGCGTGAGTAAATAGATGGAACAGTGATGCCATATATCCCAGTGAGGCGTGATTATCTATCAATGCCTCGTCGCCGTGCCCAGGAATACATACGCCAAGGGCTACCATCATAAATGCAATCTGTGATATTGTAGAGAAAGCAAGCACACGTTTAATGTCACTTTGGGCGCAGGCAACAGCCGCAGCATAGAAGGCAGTGAATGCTCCGATAACTACAATGATAGACATCTGCTCGGGTGCATACTCTATCCAGAGAGGGAATAGACGGGTTATCTGGAACACACCTGCAACGACCATCGTTGCTGCGTGGATAAGTGCAGAGACCGGGGTAGGGCCTTCCATGGCGTCTGGCAACCATATATGCAGAGGGAACATGGCTGACTTGCCTGCACCACCAATGAACATCAGCACAAGAGCAGTAGGTAGTATCATTGCACCTGATGCCCATGCTTTGTCTGCATTACACAGTGTGAAGGTATCTGCAGCGGCACCCTGTATCTCACCTGCAAAGGAGAAGTTGAATGAACCAGTGTAATATCCGAAGATAAGGATACCTACAAGGAAGAACATATCGGCGAAGCGTGTTACTATAAATGCCTTCTTTGATGCGTGTACCGCTGCCTGTAATGGGTAGTAGAAGCCTATTAGCAGGTATGAACTTACTCCTACAAGTTCCCAGAACATGTACATCTGGAAGATGTTTGTGGCCAATACAAGTCCAAGCATGGAGAAGGTGAAGAGTGAAAGGAAGGCATAATAGCGCTGAAAACCTTTCTCTCCGTGCATATATCCGAATGAATATATGTGCACCATTAGTGACACTGTGGATATGACTATGAGCATCATGACTGAAATTGGATCCAGTAGTATGCCGAGATCAAAGTGTAGGTTGCCAAGAGGTAACCATGTAGTGTTGTATGGCACCATAGTGGGGAAGGTGCCATCAGCAAGACGCTCTGCGCAGAAATAGTTGAACGCAGTGACATAACTGAGGATGGTGACTATGCCAAGCGTACCTGTGCCTATAAGGCCGGCAACCTTGTGGGACCATCCCTTCTTGCCTCTGAAATAATCAGTCAAACCGATTATCAAGAATGAAAGCAGAGGAAGAAGAAGTATACCGATTGTATAACCGTATTCCATTGTTTGTTTTCTGTTTTTATTTTCTTGTAAGCCGCATTTTAAGTGGCAAACAGGTTTGACGTTGTTAGAATTTCATGTTCTTTATGCTTGTCACGTTGTCACTATGGAAATGGTGATAAGCGTTGAGTATGATGGCTATTGCTACGGCGCTCTCCGCTGCACTTACACCAATGGAGAAGAGCGTGAAGAACATTCCTTCCATCTGATGTGGGTAAAGCAGACGGTTGAATGCCGCAAAGTTAAGGTCAACAGCATTAAGGACGAGTTCTATGCTGACCAGCATGGCAATCATGTTGCGGCGTGTGATGAAGCCGAATACGCCGATAAAGAAAAGTATCGCACTGAGTACGAAGAAACATTCTACTGGTACCATATCTACTTATCCTCCTTTTGTTGGTTACGTGAAACTACAAGACCACCGATGATACATGCCAGCAGGAACACGGATATGAATTCGAATGGTAATACATATTGGTATTTCTCTGAGCCCATAAGTGCCGTTCCTATCTGTTCCATCGGTACTTCAACGTCTGCTTGTTCTGTGAATTTCTCAAAGAATGAGAACTTCAGTTGGGTGATGGCTACGGTGAGTAATCCTGCTATTGCTACGATTGCTCCTATGGCATAGCGTTTGATATTGATTTTTTCTTTTAGTCCTTGAAGCGTGCGTTTTGATATAAGTTGTATGGCAAATATGTATATCATGGTCATGCCACCAGCGTATATGCTCAACTGTGCAGTGCCAAGGTAGGTATAGTCAAGCAGAAAGTACATTCCTGCTACGGAGAAGAGTACGAACAGCAGTGCTGTTACGGCACGCATTATACTCTTTGTCATTACAGAGGCGATTGCTGCTACGATTATTATTACAGCAAAGATAGCGAACATTATTATATTTGCCATGGTTACTTTTCCTCCTTATTGTTAAGTGCTACCTTCTCTGATGCCGCCTTTATTGCGGCTTTTTTTGCGTTCTCTGCATATTCGTCCAGTTCCGCTTGTGTGGGTGGAACGTTCAGATGTTGCTTGAGTGCGTCACGGTTAAACACTGCGTTCTCAAAATCTTTAACAAACTTTATGGCGTCATGTGGGCATGCATTGACGCATAGTTGGCAGAACATACAGTCGCCGAGGTCATAAAGGTAGTCGGTAAGTAGTTTTTTCTTCTTTCCGTCTGCTGTTGTGACCATCTGTGATGTTATTTTTATACTGCCGTTGGGGCACGCCTTCTCGCACAGCGTGCAGGCGATACACTTATTTTTTTTGTTCTCGTCGTGTGGCATGACGAGTGTGCCGCGGTGGCGTTCGGCTATGTGCTGTGTCTTGCGGTTCTCTGGGTATTGTTCCGTAATCTTCGGTGTGACATATTCACCCATAGTGATGTCCATACCGGTGACTAAGGTTTTCAGGCCTGCAAGAATGCCTCCGAAATATGAATTGTTGTTAGCCATTGTTATTCTTGCTATGTTGTTACTTGTCGGTACGTGTTGCTATGTCTGCTCCGACGAGTTTCTGTGCTTCTGCAAAGGTACTGCGGAACTTGATGGCGCGGACGCTGATTACTGCGATTATTACGGCTATCACTGCTGCTACTGCTATTCCTGCTCCTATTTTTCCTGTTATCCCCAGTGCTACGCATACAGTCATCAGCACGAGGTTAAATAGTGCGATAGGCATGAGGTACTTCCATTCAAGGTTCAGTATCTGGTCGATTCGCAGGCGTGGGAAGGTCCATTTTATCCACATCAGCAGCCATACCATGGCGAATGCTTTACCGATGAACCATACTATTCCTGGTATTTTGTCCATCACTGCATCGAAGGCTTCTACGCCTATGTGTATCGGGCACCATCCACCGAGGAACATGAGGCTTGTCATTCCTGCTACAATGAAGAGGTTGAGGAATTCTGCGAGGTAGTAGAAACCGAATCCCATGCCTGAGTATTCTGTGTGGTATCCTGCTGTTAACTCTGATTCTGCTTCTGCAAGGTCAAATGGTCCGCGGTTGGCTTCTGCGTTACCTGCTATGATGAATATCAGGAATGCGATGATAGCGGGGATGTGTCCTTGGAATATCAGCCATCCGAAGGGGCCGCTCTGTGCTTCTACTATTCCGCTTACTTGCATTGTTCCGGTGAGTATGCAGGCGGTGATGAGGCACAGGCCGAGTGATATTTCGTATGAAATCATCTGTACTGCGCCACGCATGGCTGATACGACACCGTATTTGTTGTTTGATGACCAACCGGCGATGAAAACGCCAATTACTCCTATTGCGCTGAGTGCAGTGTATAGGAATATGCCTACATTGAAGTCAAGTATTACTGCTCCGTTATTCCATGGTAGGAATGCGAATGCGCCTATGGAGCCTGTTATTACGAGTATTGGTGCGAGGGCGTATAGTAGTTTGTCTGCTTTGTCAACGACAAATATTTCTTTTATCAGCATTTTCAGTACATCGGCAAATACCTGCAACAGTCCCCATGGGCCTACTCGCATAGGGCCGAGACGGCACTGGAAGTAGGCGCACACCTTTCGTTCCATGAATATCAGTGCTATGGCAAGTAGTGCGTAACCTACTATTATCAGCAGGCCCACTATCACACATTCTATAAGTATGGTAAGCCACTCTGGACATCCTATGGTGTTCATGAGAAGGTCATTGAACCATTTCGTTATTAGTGAGAAATCGAACATAATGTTTTCTTTATATTATTAGTAAGGTGTTATCAGCGGTCAATGTCTGGTATGATATAATCAAGTCCTGCACCCACGGCTATGAGGTCGGCTATTTTTGTGCCTCTCAGCATTTCGTCGAGTGCTCCTACCAGTGTGAGTGCCATTGGGCGTATCTTCATTCTGTATGGTGACTTGTCGCCACGTGAATCGAGGTACACGCCAAATTCTCCGCTTGTGCCTTCTACTGCATAGTACCATTGTCCTTCTGGGCATTTTATTATTGGCTTCTGCTTGATGTAGAAGTCGCCCTCTGGTATGTTGTCTATGAGTTGCTCTATGATTTTTATTGACTGCTCTATCTCCTTTATTCTGAGGTAGTAACGGTCTTGTGCGTCACAGCCATCGAGTACTACTTGTTCCCATTCTACCTTGTCATACATATCGTAGGGGTAGTTTTTGCGCAGGTCGTTTGCCCATTGTGATGCGCGACCGTTTGAACCTGACATACCGTGTGATATGGCGTTCTCCTTTGAGATAGTGCCTACGCCTTCAAGTCGCTGGTGTGTTATTACGTTGTCTCCGAAGACGTTGACGTATTCATCGAGTTTTGGCTTGAGATATGTGCACAGTTTCTTTACGTTTTCTTGGAAGTCTGGTGCTATGTCTGCTTGTAATCCGCCGATTCGGTAATAGTTTTGTATTAGTCTTCCGCCTGTTGTCTCTTCCATTACGTTTAGTACGTATTCGCGGTCACGCATACAGAAGAGGAATGCTGTCAGTGCTCCGAGGTCTTGTGCGTAGCATCCGAGGTACAACAGGTGTCCGTCTATGCGCTGCAACTCGTCCATTATGGTGCGTATTGTCTTGATGCGGTCGTTTAGTTCTACTCCGAGTGCTTCTTCTATTACGCCGCATATTGCGTGGCGGTTCATCATGGCAGAGAGGTAGTTCAGACGGTCTGTCATGGCGAGTGTCTGCGGATAGGTCATGTTCTCAAACAGTTTTTCTATTCCGCGGTGTATGTATCCGAGGTGGGGACGTATTTTTTTCACCGTCTCGCCGTCGAGTGTTGTTTGCAGACGTAGCACACCGTGTGTTGATGGGTGCTGTGGGCCTATGTTTACAACGAAGTCGTCGTCGCCGAATAGTGGTACCTTGGTTTCTGTCAGGTTGCCGTCGGCATCGAGACTGTATTGTGTGGTGTAGTCGTCTTCCTTGTCGTCTTCGAGTGAATATCCTTCTTCTGCTACGTAGTCTTTGCGGAAGGGGAATCCTTTGAAGTCGTTACGCAGGAACAGTCGGCGCATATCGGGGTGACCGAGGAATTTTATTCCGTAGAAGTCATACACTTCACGTTCCATCAGATTGGCGCTTTTCCACAGTTGGGTAACGCTGTATATTACGTCACTGTCGCCTTTTTTCTCTGCTATTGTCTTGACGGATATGCGCTCGTGCGTATCGGTATTCTCCATTATGTATATGCAGCCCAGTCCTTCTTCGCCGAAGTCTTCACCGATGATTGTTACGAGATAGTCGAAGTGCTTCTCGTTGCGGAGCTTTGCCATTTCTGTGGCAAACTCTGTGAAAGAATATACTATGTTGTTTAGTTTCATTCTGTTCTTCCTCCTTACTTAAAGCTGTCTTTAATCTCTTTCTTTACTTCGTCGGCGCAGGTGTGTGCCACGCTCTTCATCTCTTCTACGAATTTTTTTGGAATGTCTTTGATGATTAGCGGGTTAGGGTTCTTCTCTTTGTGGTTTACTCCACCGAAGAACTTTTCTACTTTCACCTTACGTTGTAGTTGCATCATGCCGTATAGTATTGCTTCGGGGCGTGGTGGGCATCCTGGAATGTAAACATCTACTGGCAGGAACTCGTCGATTCCGCGTACTACGTGGTAACTTCCCTTGAATGGTCCGCCGCTTATGGCGCATCCTCCTACTGCTATGACGTATTTTGGCTCGGCCATCTCGTCATATAGTCGCTTGAGTACTGGTGCCATCTTGTGTGTGATGGTTCCGGCACACATGATGAGGTCTGCCTGACGTGGTGAGTTTCGTGTTACCTCGAAGCCAAAGCGTGCGAAGTCATAGCGTGCGCAACCGCAGGCCATGAACTCTATGCCGCAACATGATGTGGCGAAGGTCAGTGACCATAGGGAGTTGCTTCGTCCCCAGTTGATGAGGGAATCGAGATTTCCCAGTACGAAGTTCACACCGCCATCGTTAAGTTCGTTGATAATCTGTTCAAGGGTTTCGTTGTCTTTCCATTCATCGTATGGGATAGACTTGATGGACGGTTTTCTTATTTCCATTCCAAAGCTCCTTTCCGCCATGCGTATGCAAGGCCAAATACCAGTACCAGCATGAAGAAGCCTATGCTACACAATGCCAAGGTACCAAATTCTTTTACTACTACTGCCCAAGGGTAGAGGAATACGGTTTCCACGTCAAACATGAGGAATAGGATGGCAAAGAGGTAATATCCCACGTGCATTGGCAGCCATGAGGAGCCGCGCGTAGGGATACCACACTCGAATGGTTCACCCTTCACCTGGTTGTACGAACGTGGTCCCAGCAATTGTGCGGTGATGTAAGCCGCCACTACCAAGAATACAGCCGTTATGATAACGGTGATCAAGA
>JALFNY010000022.1 GCA_022774105.1 Prevotella sp. | reverse complement strand
CGAAAGTGGTACCTTTGCATAACATTGATTTTGATGTCGTAAAGGTACAACATTTTTACGACATAACAAAGCCCTGGCTTGAGAAAGTCGGGGCTTTGCGATAAAAAAAAGAGGATGTGCCTATTTTGACACACCCTCTTTAGCGTGTTATAGTCCCTACCCTGCCCTGCGACGGCGTTACGACAGCGTTGCGAGGGAGGTTCTGCGCCACATACTGCGACGGGGAATTGTCATGCGTATGAGTGCATGCCTGAGAGGAAATAATTTACCCCGAAGTATGTCATCAGCACAGACAAGAAGGCTATGAGTATGTACAGATGATAACGTCGCGCCCCGTTAACGTCCGTCATACCTGGCGTTTCCCCGCACATGAGGTCTCTGTCACACGCTGCCCCGCTCGCCTTCGTAGTGACGCATGGCGAGAACGACGCACGATGCAGCGGCAGGGCGTATATCATAAGGGTGATGAGTGCCCACGTCTCCTTAGGGTCCCACGACCAGTATGCGCCCCATGAGACGTTTGCCCATACAGCACCAACGAAGATGCCGATGGCCAACAGCGAGACAGCGGGGTAAAGCAGGAACTGTGACAGGGCTGTGAGGCGAGCCCGCTCCTGCTCCTGTTGCCTGACCAACAGGCAGCAGAGCGACACCAGTGTGAGCAGGGCAATGAGGGCGTATGACATCATTACCAGCGTCACATGAACCGCCAACAGCGGGGATTGCAGTACGGGCATGAGGGGAGTAATCTGCGGTGTGCCGCCAGCCAGCATCGCTACCAGCATACAGAACGAACTGACCACAGGGCCAAGGGGCGTGATGACGGGCATACGGCGTGACAGGATGACCGTCAGCAGCATTGTTATCCACGCCATAAAGAGCATCGTCTCAAAGCCGTTGCTCAACGGAATATGCCGCGAGGCGAGCCAGCGAAGGAGTATCAGAACCGTGAGCAACACCGTCATCAGGAGGATAAGGGCAGCGTGAGAGTGACGTATCCACGCACGAGGCCTCATGGCAAAGTACATAAGACACAGCACAAGGCACAACGCCAGACAATAGGGCGCAGCACAAAGCGACGGCTGCAAGACGTTGTAAAGCGTCTCGGCACGCATAAGGAAAGCCGGGGGAAGAGCCTCGCCCGCCTTCTCACGCTGGAAAAGGCATATCTTGGCAATGAGGGACTTGGCCTCAGCAACATCGTTGGCAAGGATGCTTTTGACAAGATAGTCCATGACATGATTCACAAACTGGAACTCTGCCTCACCCACATCACGCGGCAGTTCTGTGCTGCCCGGCACGTGCCACTCCACCTTTCCGCCACTGGGAAGCGGGAAAATGCGCAGCATCTCGCTGTTGTAGAACATGGTTATGACCTGTATCTTCTCGTCAGCCGTGCGGACGGCAGTCCTTGTCTTCTCTGGCAAAGACAGGTCATTAGCCTTGCCAGACAACTTATATTCATGCTGCGGAGTATAGAAATCCCTCACGCACGCCCACTTGTCATCTATTCCCAACAGCCCCTGCACACCCTTATCGTCAACCCGGATAATCCTCTTCTCCTCCCACTCAGAGTAGAAAATGGTCCAGCCGATGAAGATTTCATTTGCCGTTCGACCGTTCCATGAGCCACGGCCACACAGTTTTGTGACAAATTCCGTTGCGACAGTGTTTAGTGGGCATATCCTGCCATTATACAAAACGGCAATCTGACCCATCTCGTCAGCAATATCCTTGTTGACCTCTGACGCATGAATCCGTGAGCCACCAGCCAACAGAATGACGGCAACAACAGCAGGACGCATGGCCGACTGCATGAGGCGGCGTATGCGTGTGCGGCGCGAAAACATTGTCCATACAAGGCCAAGAAGCAACATGAGGTAGCCAGTGTATGTGACAGCAATGCCGTAAGGGTCATAGGCAACAAGGAGAACCGTACCCTGCTCGTCGGCATCGTATGACGACTGATAAAACCGATAGCCCTCAACCCTGCCGATATTGTTCATGGAAACAAGTATATTACGCTCCCCCGAGGCGTCACAAACGGTGACACCGGCATGGTAATCCATGACTGCATCCGTGCCGGGATAGTGTATAATGCTGAACTCCCGCAGCGAAATGGAGAAGGGAAAGGTGTGGACCGCACCCTCGTTATCAGTAAAACAGGTAGTCGGCACGCCCTTTCTCAAATGCAATGTGCCCTCCTCCGCCGTGAGATGAGTGACAAACGCCCCTATAAGTATAATGACAAAGGAGAGGTGGAGCATAGCCACAGCCAACTTCTTGTACACCCTGTACCTGTAAAGACATACAAGTGACACAAGGACAAGAGCCGACCAGAGAGCAGAGAACCACCAAGTGGCATAAATATTGTCATGCACCCACTCACTGCCACACTGCCGTTCAAATATCGTAGCAATCCCCATACACACCACAAGGAGTGTGTACAGGGATAGAATAAAGAGGTTTGTAAGCCTGATTATCATTGTCCTATATGGATTCTATGAAATAAACAATCTGGTCACGTTGCTCCTTTGAGAGGTCTCTGAACTTCTTTACAGACTCGTAAGCATCGCTGATGCCACCCTCGGCAGTGCAGCCATGCCACATGATAGCCTCTATAACGTTGCGGGCACGGCAGTCATGCAGACGCTCAGTACCTGACCCGCACTTGGCGGCAAGGCCTCGTCCCCACAGCGGTGTGGTGCGACACCAACCGGTGCGTATATCATTTTTCATAAACAAACGGTGCTGAACCATGTCAGTATATGGCCATATCTTCTGGTAAGGATAGCGGGGCATATCGCTATTGGTAAACAATAGGTTGGGGTCATGGATCTCATCACTGCCCGTTGTCCATGAAGGACGGTGACAGGTAGCACAACCTATCTGGCTGAAGAGTTCCTTACCAGCCTTAAAGTCGGCGGTGGTAGTGTTGCGGGCAGCAGGAACAGCAAGGCCTCTATGCCATATCATAAGGTTCTTATACTGCTCCGTTGTCATCTCAGCATCAAGTGTTTTGCTGGTGAGATACGCCTTTATGTCACTCTCAAGGTTGCCGGTATGCCACTCAGGGTGCTTCTTCTCAGGGTCAACACGTGTTATATACTCCGTGAAACCAGCCTGAACGTCAGGGTCCTTAGAAGACTTCTCTGCGTAATATTTACCTGCAAGGTCAAGATAATGGTATCTTCGGTCCGGTCGGTTCACATTAGTTATATTCCATATAGCATTGGCTCCTGCACCGTCAAGCACCGGTCCGCGACTCAAAGCGTATGTGTAACGGCGCACATATTTAGTTCCGTCGCCTTGAAGGGAGTTGCTGTAATAACTCTTCCACGTGTCGGTTGTCTGGTCCCAGTATGCGGGATTAAGGGTGGTATATGGTGATTCAGCCTTCCACTGGGCAGTGATGTCGTCATCATCTATGGCATCAAGAAGTCCTGTTCCATAGATACCGATGGTTGATTCGAGGCGTATGCCAATGTTATCGGCATATTCCTCTGGCGTAATCTCCACGTCCTGACCGTCACGAAGCACATATACCGGTGCGTAATATGCCGTGGCGGGTATGGTAACCTCGGGGTAAGTAAGGTCGTAAGTCTCACCGTCTTCAAACTTATTCCCCCACTGATCAGTGTACTTTTTCCATGTTATCTCTATCTGAGTTTCATCTATTGGTGCCTTGAACGGCTTGACAGCAGCAGTCTGAGGCATACCCGCCACGGAGCGAATGTAGGCATTTGTCTTCTTATCATATATGACAAGGAGATAGCCGTTGCGCTGAAGGTTGGCGGAATATGTACTCTGTCGTGCGCCATGTCCGTAGCCCGGGTGACAGTATAAGCAGCCCGGACGAACGTAAACAGGGCCTAATCCATGGAACGCTCCTGCGGTATTGGTGTTAAAGTCGTTCTCAAACAGATACTCTCCCTCATTGAATGACGTCACCATACCAGCGTTTTCCACTGCTAACGTTGGTTGTTTGAAGGCTGTTGAGGAGTTGTTCGTGGTGGTACCTAACTGTCCTCCGGCGAAGAAGTCTTCTGGATAGTCTATCTCTGTGCCGCTGCCTATCTCCCAAGATAATGGCTCGCTGGCATCGTCTGAGCATGAAACGACGGTCAATGCCGTGATTAATGCTGTTAGATATGTACGTTTCATGGCTGCTTATTGCTTTATCTTGACAATTGATTGATATAGTTTCTCGGCGTTATCACATAGTAATGTGTATGTTTTCACCACTACATTGTCCACATAGTTGGCGTTGATGATACGGCATTGTGCCTCTACTGTCGTGTTTCCGGCATAGGTTTTCAGTGTTGTTTCCATATCGTCAAGTGCTTCATCGAGTGCTTCGAGAGCGTCAATGGCTTCTTTTACAGAGGCGTCTGTGTAATATAATGCAAAGGGTTTCTTCATTCCTTCTATCTCGGAGAGGGCGTTATCCAGTTTCTCTTGTACCGTCTGCGCCTGATTTTTCAGTGTTGTATTGCCTGAATTGAGGCAGAAGTAAATCAGCGATTTGTCGTTTGGCGCGGTGGCATCTACTGCTCCGTACAGTGCGTTCTTGCACCCTGCGATATTGTCGTAGAAGTCTATTATGGAGTTATATGCGTATGGTGACTCTATGTATGAGTCATCTTGCCCTGTCCATGGCAGGCCAATCTTCGAACCGGCAACCTCTCCTATTATGTCGCGTGCGCCCTCTATAATCTGTATTGTGGCGTCAAGACTGCTCTCATATTCATCTGATGGCGTGTTTTTGAAGTTTGATCCGAAGTTGATATATTTCATTCCCTCGGCTGTTATGTCACCGTTGTCGTCAAGGGTGTTGTGTGATGCGAGGTAGTTGACGGTCTCATTATAGCGTGTTCCGCTGGTGCTTCCCTCCCATGTGGTTTGCAATACGCAGGTGGCTTGGTACAGGTCTTTTGCCACGGCGCACACATACTTGTATTCCAACTCTGTTATTTGGTCTATGGTGCGTGGGTTTCCGCTGCGGAAGAGCACGTATTCTATGCCGTGATAGCCTAATATTCCTGAATTGAGTTGCTTCACCTTGTTCTCTATTTCAGCCATGGTTGTCTGGTCACGGAGTACGTTTGCCAGTGCTGTCTGGTCCACTGGCCACGTGTCTGTATGTGGGTCAATGGAGTAAACGTCTGCTGCTCCGAAGAGGAAGGCTTCTGATTTCTCCCAGTCGGCACGCGCTACCTTCCACTGTTTGCAGGCGGCGTCAAGGGATTCCTGAGTGCCTGAGACTGTCTCCGTGCTGACATCATCGTCTGATGAGCATGAGGTGAGGAGCCCACAGGCACATACGCCCATGGTGATGGCAAGCGTGTAGAATTTGTTTTTCATCTTGTTCTGTGTTTTTATTGTTATACTTTATGTTTGTTATTGTCCCCTTTTTTCGTGTCTTTGGTGGTTGTGACTCTCGCTGTCAGGCACTGTGCAGGCCGTTTACAGCAGCCACCCCTGATATGCTATGCTCAGACTTATGCTAGGTTCGTTGTTATATGGCTGTACGTATAGTGGACTGTCACTGTTCAGTCCGCTGTTGTTAGGGTTCTTGAAGGTGCGTATGGAGTATTCTCCTTTTACCACTATCTCTTTTATTGGGTGATAGTTGAAGCCGAAGGTAGTGACATAGGGCGAGCAGTATCCGTACTGCTTCCGGTATGTTCCTGCTGCCATGCTGTCATAATGGTCTATGCGTCCGAAGACGTACATTTGCTGCTTGTTGCGTAGTTTGGCTATTTGTGAGAACAGGTCATATCCTGCTTCCAGACTGTAAGCAAAGGCATTGCTGGCTATATTGGTATTGTGGAAGGGGTTTCCGTCCTGATATTTATGGTGGGTTGAGTTGGCCTTGTTGTACTCGGAGATGCGGTCGGCATCAGAGAGGTGGGCATATACCACACTGCCGCGCACTATCCAGTTCCAGCGTCTCAACTGGAAATCGCCTGAGATGATAGCCAGTGCTCCTGTTACATCGTCATAGGTGCTGCCTGGTGTCTTTATGGAATTGCGGAAAGTGTGGCCATAATATCCGCTCACCCCTACTCTCAGACCCTTCACCGAGTAGTTGTCAACGCGCATGGCGGCTGCGTAACAGTTGGCGACCTTATACTCATAAGGGCTTGTTGCACCTTGATTCACGAAATTCTCTGCCGTGAAACTCTCTGAATTGAGTGCTGAGAGGAACTGTAATTCGTACCTCCATGCTCCCACTTCGCCCCATAGCGACAGGCCAAGTTGGTGCCACGTGCTGGGGAGTATCGTGGTTTCTCCCTCGGGACTGTAACAGGTGAAGTAGTTCATCGGGTCGTGATAGGCGTTGACATATCCCACCGGAACTATTATCTCGCCTGCCTTAACGTTGAAGCGGCCCTGCCAGAACGCCTTGTTCAGCCAGAACTCTTCTACTATTACCTCGCCACCCTTCTCTGTCTCTGCATGGTATTCTCCTGACTCCTCTGCCTCTATCTCCACTGCGGTACTGTTACCGCCATGCTCAAACTCCACCTCTGACCCTACGGTCCACCCCTTGCCGAGGTCGTAATCCATAGTGACTGACACTCGTGGCAGGTCGAAACGCCCGTGGCTCGCATCGTTCTTGTAACGCTCAGGGGCGTTGTAACGGTTGAAAGACTGACTGTAAAAATTCCTTGTCATCACCGCTTCGCCACTGCCTCCGATATGGAGACGCTGTGTCTTACTTGCCTTCCCAGCGACGTCTGCGGTGTCTGCTAATTGTCTTGTCGCTCCCGTGACGGCATCAACTCGCTGAGACATACACGGACTCAGCACACCGGCAAGCAACACTGTCAATGTTAGTTCTTTTAACATATATCCTTTTTCTTTACTTGTTAGATTTGTTTGCGGAATTTAACCCCTATCAATCATTTGACCACCGACAACTGCTTTCGCCTTATTACTGTGGCTTTTCTGCCCCTTGACGCTCCTCTATGCACCATCAGTAGCCTTGCATCATCTCGCCATAGCCTACTATGCCATTGATGTCTGGCACACATATAAGCGAAAATGAACAGAAATCTAATGACCGATTTGGGTTAATTCGAGTGCAAAGGTACGTAACATTTCCCTCCCCGGCAATACTCAAAAATTGTGATTTTGTGATACTTACACCTTGTTCACAGCATAGGGAAAGAGGGGAAAAATGCTCTTTTCTGCGGTTGTGCTACCCTGTTCATACGGGCAGAACAACGGCCTATAGCGCAACAAAACAGAAATCTGTATGCACAAAACCGTAAAACAGACACGGTTCTGCCATGTCTATACTAAGTTATAAGGATATGTCGGAACTTATCCACGCCTGTACCTCTCGCAATAGCGTACTGATTGCAGGGCAAAAGGGCGCTGATTGCAGGGTAAAAGGGTGCTGATTGCGGAGGGAAAGGGTGCTGATTGCGGAGGGAACAGAGAATTGCTGTAAAGAATAGGGAATGTCTTTGTACCGCGGGAATAAAAAAAGCGGAGGGAATAAAGATGGGGAAACAAATAAGGGAAGGCTGCGGCGTGTTGCCGATAGCCCTCCCATATTGTCGTAAAAAGATTGCGACTGCCTGCTTACCCATCGCGGGTTTGTGGCAGAATGTGTTTTAATTGTTGTTTTAAGACTTGTTTTAATAGGATATTGTTAGCATAGAAAAAATATTATCTCTTACCTGATGACACCTCTGGGGCTTGTCAGTTTGCTACTGGTAGCACCGTCACCTCCGCCGCCTTTGCCGCGGTGTCTGACTTTGCCACTGCGTTTTCGCCCTTCTTTATGTCTGGTGTCTTGATGATGTCAGCAATATTCTCCTGCTCTGCGGCTTTCTCGCTGTATGGCATCTGTGCTGCCTGTCCGAGGGCAAGCACTACTGCCACACAGGCAGCGGCCTTGTAGAGCGGTCTGAGACGGCGCTGCATGGTTACCATGCGTGCCTTTACGCGCAACGGCTGACGGCTCTCCTGCTCACTGATGAGGGCCAGCACCTTTTGGTCAAAGGCTGTGCCGAGGGCCTCCTCTGCCTGACTTTGTGTCATCTCAGCAAAGAGTTGGCGGTATGGCAGCAGACGTATTGGAACGTCCTCCTGCGCAAAGAAGGCACGGAGCACCTTCTCCTCTCCGAGCGATGTCTCGCAGGAGAAGTATTTGTCAAGCAGTTGCTCTATGTATGTGTAGTCCATTGTCATTTCCTTTTTTGTGCGGGGTGTGAGGTTGAAAACTGCGGGGAACACCGTCGTCAGTGACTGTCTGTGCGCCAGACAACTGACGTCCGAACGACATAAAACAAGTGCCGTTCCCACTCGTCTCTATTGTTACGACGGATGGGAACGGCAAAATGTTACAGATTTATTAGTTAAAGGAAGTTAACTTTGTCTTTATAAACTGCCTGGCGCGGAAGATATTGACCTTTACCTGGTCCTCGGTCATGGCGAGCATCTCGGCTATTTCCTTGTAGGAGTAGCCTTCAAAGTCACGCAGTTGCATGGCAGAGCGTTGTTTTTCTGGCAGCAGTTGCATCATTGTCCGTATGGTTTCAACCTGTTCCTGCGCATCGCTGCGGGTGTCTTCGGCCTGCGGTCGTTCCATTGCCACGTCGAGCGACTCGGTGTGGTTGGCCCTCATGCGCTGGCGGTCAAGGGCAAGGTTACGTGTCATGCGCATGGCGAAGGCCCCGAGGTTGTCAACGTCGTCAAGGCGGTCACGCATATTCCAGAGTTTGATTATGACGTCCTGCACCACGTCCTCGGCCTCCTGGCTGCTGAGTGTGATACGCAGTGCCAGACGGTACATGGGGTTTTTCAAGGGCAATATGTCGCGCCTAACGTCAAGCATCTTACTCTTTTCTTCTACGTTTTATCTGTTAATCCATTATTGTGACAACTGAACCGTTCCTTGAACAGGGGCTGAGGGAGGGAGAGAACGCCTCTACTGCCATGCTCTGTAAATGTCTCTGACCTTCTGTCTTAATGTTATCAGCGTCTGTCCTTGACATTTATAGATTATACATTTTATAATAATTACTGGATAACCGTTCCGTGCTTGCCGTCAATCTTGGTGGCGAGGGTGATGATGACACGTCCCACTCCTGCCTCAACGGCTTCGAGGGAGTTCTCTATCTTGGGCATCATACCTCCGGAAATTACACCGTCCTCCACATATTTTATATATGACGCGCGCGTGATAGTGGGTATAACGCTGTTGTCATTGGCAGGGTCGGAGAGCACGCCCGGCTTCTCAAAGGAGAAGATAAGGGTAACGTCATACTTGTCAGCGAGGGCTTTTGCCACGGTAGAGGCCATGGTGTCGGCGTTGGTATTGAGTATGTTACCCTCGCCGTCGTGTGTCAGCGGTGCCACGACAGGCACTATGCCGCTGTCTATAAGTTGCGCGAGGCGGTCACCGTCAGCACGGTCCACATCGCCCACGAAGCCGAAATCTACCATCTGTTCCGTGCCATCGTCCATGCGAACCTTCTTCAACGGCCGGCGGTGTGAGCGTATTATGTCCATATCTGCGCCCGTAAGACCGAGGGCGTTGACGCCGATGGCTTGCAGACGCGCTACGATATTCTTGTTGACAAGGCCTCCATAGACCATCGTTACGACTGACAGCATTTCGGCATCAGTGACACGGCGACCGCCTATCATCTGGCTTTCTATGCCGAGACTGGCGGCTATCTTGGTGGCACGACGGCCTCCGCCGTGGACAAGGAGTTTCTTACCGTTGATGGCAGAGAAGTTAGTTAGCAGTGCGGTGAGTTGCTCCGGGTCTTCTACCACGGCACCACCGACTTTTACTATGGTGAGTGTCTCTTTCATTGTTGTCTGTTATCGCCGCCGGATACTGCGTGAGGTGCGGTAGCAGTGGGTGGCAATGATTGTTTTATGGGTTATTATTCGTATTGTTGTAGTGTGTGAAAAGTGTTCTGCCCAGCAACTGTTCCCGCTCACGGTCAGCATTGGGCGTTTAGTGCAGGGGAGTGTTTCAACTCCTGCAATATGTCTTCTAACTCCGTAACCGTGTCTGCCCTTAGCATCTTTATGCGTGTCTGGCGGAAATCGGGGATGCCCTTGAAGACGGGGGTAGAGGCAAGATGACGGCGCGTGTGGAGTATGGCGCGGTAGTCATCGCCTATATACTGACGGTTGATGTGCAGCAGTTCCAGCAGAATGTCTATCTTCTGCGCCGTGGTAAGAGCCTCGCCCCCCTCGCCGGTAGTGGCGGAACGTGAGAAAATCCACGGCTGTCCGAAGGTAGCGCGACCTATCATCACAGCGTCAACGCCATACTTGTCAAAGGCTCTGTCAGCCTGTTCAAGGGACGTGATGTCACCATTGCCAATGACGGGAATGGTTATGCGTGGGTTGTTCTTCACCTCTCCGATAAGTGTCCAGTCAGCCTCGCCGGTATACATCTGTGCCCTTGTGCGGCCATGTATGGTCAATGCCTGTATGCCGCAGTCCTGAAGTTGCTCTGCAAGAGTGGTGATTACAAGGTTATCACTATTCCAGCCGAGGCGTGTCTTTACCGTGACGGGGGTGCTGACGGCCTTGACAACCGCAGCAGTCATGTCAAGCATGAGGGGAATATTCTGCAACATTCCTGCCCCGGCACCCTTGCCTGCAACCTTTTTGACAGGACAACCGAAGTTGAGGTCTATGACATCGGGATGGGCTTCGGCCTCCACTATGCGGGCGGCCTCCACTACATCCGCCGTGGTGCGACCGTAAATCTGTATGCCTACGGGGCGTTCTTCGTTGCTGATGGTCAGTTTACGAACGGTGGACTTTACCGAACGTACCAACGCCTCGGCCGCCACGAACTCGGTATATACCATCGCTGCGCCGAAGCGTTTACATAATCTGCGGAAGCCTATGTCCGTAACGTCCTCCATAGGAGCAAGGAACAATGGGCGATTCCCTAAGTCTTTCTTGCCTATCTTCATTGCTGTTAACTACAACCTTTTACTCATATACGTCCTCCTCAGGTATGTCTTCCTCGATGACGAGGTTGTCAATGATGAAGTTCTGACGCTCCATACTGTTCTTACCCATATAGTATGCCAGCAGTTTCTCTACCTCATCGCTCTTGTGTAACTTCACTTGCTCAAGGCGAATGTCAGGGCCTATGAAGCCAGCGAACTCGTCTGGCGAGATTTCTCCAAGTCCTTTGAAGCGCGTTATCTCTGGGTCTGGACCCAGTTCGGCTATTGCTGCCTGCCGTTCCTCGTCTGAATAACAGTAGCGTGTGATAAAGTCCTTGGGCTTTTCTCCACGTTCTGACAACTTATTGTCCTCCGCAGCGACAACGGTTTTGTTCTTTATCTTTGTGCGCCTGTTACGTACCCGGAACAGTGGTGTCTGCAAAACATAGACGTGTCCCTTCTTTATCAACTCCGGAAAGAATTGCAGGAAGAAGGTAATGGTGAGCAAACGTATGTGCATTCCATCGACATCTGCGTCCGTGGCTACTATGACTTTGTTGTATCGCAGGTTGTCAAGTCCGTCCTCAATGTCAAGTGCTGCCTGCAAGAGGTTGAACTCCTCGTTTTCATATACCACCTTCTTTGTCAGCCCATAGCAGTTGAGTGGCTTGCCACGCAGGGAGAAAACGGCCTGCGTATTGACGTCACGGCTCTTGGTAATGCTGCCACTTGCGGAGTCGCCCTCTGTGATAAAGATGCACGATTCTTCGCGTCTGTCACCCTTAGGGTCGGAATAATGCACTCGACAGTCACGCAACTTGCGGTTGTGGAGGTTTGCTTTCTTGGCGCGTTCTCGTGCCAGTTTCGCCACGCCTGCCATTGCTTTGCGCTCTCGTTCTGATGTTTTTACCTTTTCTTCGATGACGTTTGCCACGTCAAGGTTACGGTGTAAGAAGTTATCTACTTCTGTTTTTACGAAGTCTCCGACGTACTTGTTGACGGAAACGCCTTCTGGTGACATCGTGAGTGAGCCCAACTTGATTTTTGTCTGGGACTCGAATATTGGTTCTTCTACATTGACTGCTATGGCAGCGACAAGGCCATTGCGTATGTCTGCATACTCATATTTGCCGAAGTACTCCTTGATTGTCCTGGCAATGTGTTCCTTAAACGCTGACTGGTGTGTGCCTCCCTGCGTGGTGTGTTGTCCGTTGACAAAGGAATCGTACTCTTCTCCGTTCTGATTGGTGTGCGTGAAGGCTATCTCTATGTCTTCTCCTGCCATGTGAACGATGGGATATAGGGGTTCAGAGGTCATCTGATCTTTCAGCAGGTCTTGCAGACCGTTGCGTGAGATGATGCGGCGGCCGTTGAACATGATGGCCAGTCCCGTGTTGAGGTAGGTGTAGTTGCGGAGCATTGTCTCCACAATGTCGGGCTGGAAGGTGTAGTTCTTGAACAGTGTGGGGTCTGGTTCAAAGTAGATATAGGTGCCGGTCTCGTCCTGCGTGGCTTCGGTGGTGTCTGTTATTAGTTTGCCACATTCAAATACTGCGGTGCGCACCGTGCCGTCACGGTATGACTTTACCTCGAACCTGCGTGAGAGAAAGTTGACTGCCTTGATGCCGACACCGTTCATGCCCACGGACTTCTTGAAGGCTTTTGAGTCGTATTTGCCGCCTGTGTTGAGTTGGCTTACTGCTTCTATCATCTTTCCTTGCGGTATGCCGCGGCCGTAGTCGCGCAGTGATACGGCACGGTTCTCCGTCAGTTCTATCTCTATTCGTTTTCCGGCATTCATGCGAAACTCGTCGATGGAGTTGTCTATCGCTTCTTTTAGGAGCACGTATATGCCGTCTTCTGCGTGTGAGCCGTCGCCGAGCCTGCCTATATACATTCCCGGACGGGTGCGTATGTGCTCCACGTCGGATAGTTTGCGGATGTTCTCGTCGGTGTATTCTACTTGCTGTATGTTGTCTGTTTTTTCCTCTGCCATTTGTTGTCTGGGGTTTGAGGTTGTGGTTTGGGGGTTATATGTTATTGCTTCTGGGGGTGGGGTTACTGGCAGGGTGTCCAGAGACTTGGTGCTTTTTTCCTGATGCCTGCATCCTTTATAGTGCGGCTTTGTAACTTCTCAGACGCTTGACGGTGCGTGCTTCAAAGTACTGCCAGGCTGAGAGCACACCGTCGTTTGTCTCCATCATGGCGAGGGTCAGCGCATACTTGAATTTGTATTTGTGATACCATCTTATCAAATCGTCAAAGGCCAGCGCATTGGCACCTTTCGACCTGTACTCTGGCAGCACGCCTATCAGGAGCAGATCCACCGTTTCTGTGTCATGGAAGAGTAGTGTGCGCATGATGTGCAGCCACCCCATAGGCAGCAGTCTGCCGTTACCGGTACGGCGCAGAGCCTTGGAGAACGAGGGGAAACTGACGCCAAAGCCTATCATCTGCTGCGTAGGGTCGTCTGACTTTATGTTCTCGTCAAAGATAAACGTTACAAGGTTGAGGTCTGCAAGGGCGAGATATTCTTTTATCAACTTGTCAATCTGCGCCTCAGAGAGTGCTGAGAACTCGTAAAGGTCCTTGTAGCAGTCGTTGAGTATGTGGAAAAACCTCCTGCCATATCCGCCATACAGCAAATCTCGCTTGCTTAGTTTGCGTGGCAATATATGGTATCTCTTTGCTATCAGCGATGTTATTTTTGAGAATTTCTCTGGTACTTGCTCGGGTATCTTCACCAACTGCTGCACCCAGTCGTTGTCTTTCGTGAAGCCAAGTGCCTCAACGTGTTTCTGGTAATATGCGTAGTTATGGTTGGCGTGCATCGTTGCCATCACGTCAAAGCCTTCTATCAGCATCCCCTCCCTGTCAAGGTCAGTGAATCCCATAGGCCCTATTATCGTGTCCATACCGTGCTTCCGCCCGTATTCCCGTACCTTCTCTATCAGCGCCGCTGACACTTCCATGTCGTCAATGAAGTCAAAGTATCCGAAACGCACGTTCTTCTTACCCCACTTGCCGTTGGCATTACGGTTTATTATTGCCGCTACTCTACCCACGGGACGACCGTCGCGGTAAGCCATATAATACTCCGCATCACAGAATTCAAAGGCGGGATTGCTACTTGGCAACAGCGTGTCCTTCTCATCCTTGAACAGATATGGCACGGCACAAGGGTCATCCCTGTACAGTGCAGTACGAAAATCAATAAAGCGTTCTATCTCCCTCGGCGTTGAAATGGTGCGTATCTCTATCATTTTTCCTCATTTTCCAGCATCCTTAGGACAGCAAGGCACAAAGGACACTCTTTCAAAATACAAAGGTACAAAGAAAAACTCACAATACAATAGAATTAAATAAAAAATAACATAAATGTCGCACAGAAACGGCATTAGCGTTTTGCAGCAACCGAAACTTTCGTTATCTTTGCAAAGTTTATAGACATATAACATCATCATAAACAACACATCACACCATAAACACTACACAACACCAAACCGACAACTCAAAAACAACAAATAAACAACATCATGAACAGCAAGCAAAAAAGATTCTTCCTCACCGAGGAGGAAATCCCTACACAGTGGTACAACATTCAGGCAGATATGCCAAACAAGCCCCTGCCACCACTGAACCCAAAGACCCACGAACCTCTTGGCGCAGAAGACCTGTACCCGATATTCGCAAAAGACCTCTGCCATCAGGAACTTAACACCACAGACCCGTGGATAGACATACCCGAAGAAGTGCGCGAACAGTACAAATACTACCGCTCCACACCGCTCGTAAGGGCTTACGGACTGGAGAAAGCACTCGGCACACCAGCGCACATATACTTCAAAAACGAATCAGTAAGCCCCGTAGGCTCACACAAACTCAACTCCGCACTGGCACAAGCATACTACTGTAAGAAAGAAGGCATTACCAACGTCACAACCGAAACAGGCGCAGGACAGTGGGGATGCGCACTATCATACGCAGCAAAAGTGTTCGGACTGGAAGCCGCCGTATATCAAGTAAAAATATCATACGAGCAAAAACCCTACCGCCGCTCTATCATGCAGGCATACGGAGCACAAGTAACACCATCACCATCAATGTCAACACGAGCCGGAAAAGACGTACTGACAAGAGACCCCAACAACCAAGGCTCATTAGGCACCGCAATATCCGAGGCCGTAGAACTCGCCATGACAACACCCAACTGCAAATACGTACTCGGCTCAGTACTCAACCATGTAGCACTGCATCAGACCGTCATAGGCCTCGAAGCAGAGCGGCAGATGGAAAAAGCAGGCGAATATCCCGACATCGTAATAGGCTGTTTCGGAGGAGGCTCAAACTTCGGAGGAATCAGTTTCCCATTCATGCGCCACAACCTGCTCAACGGAAAGAAAACACGTTTCATAGCAGCAGAACCAGCATCATGCCCAAAACTGACAAGAGGCGTCTTCCAATACGACTTCGGAGACCTCTCAGGCCTCACACCACTGCTGCCCATGTACACACTGGGACACAACTTCATGCCGACCAACATACACGCCGGAGGACTGCGATACCACGGCGCAGGAATGATAATATCACAACTCCTGAAAGACGGATACATGGAAGCAGTAGATATACAACAAAGCGAGACATTCAAAGCCGGACTGCTATTCTCAAAAACAGAAGGCATAATACCAGCCCCAGAATCATGCCACGCCATAGCAGCCACAATACGTGAAGCACTGAAATGCAAGGAGACAGGCGAGGAAAAAGTAATACTGTTCAACCTATCAGGCCACGGACTGATAGACATGAGCGCATACGACCAGTACCTCTCAGGCTCATTACAAGACTATGAAGTGACAAACGAAGAGGTACAGCGAAACATCGCAGAACTCGATAAGATAATCTGACCCCAAAAACAATAATTCCTTTAACAACAAAAGAGTGCTGATTACCGTGTAAACGCATGCTTTTTACACGGTAATCAGCACTCTTTTACATTATAATCAGCCGCTCTTTGCAGTGTAATCAGCCGCCTTTTAATAAAACGTCTCTTTCCCATTGTTTTCCTAAAATAGAGAAAAAAGTGAAGTTGAGACCTCCAGACTATTGACCAAAAATGGCAAACAGGGAAAATGATGATTTGTGATAAAAAGTGTAAAATAATCGCAAAAGGCCAGGGTTTATTAAGTTTGTTTTATGAAAAATACCTATCTTTGTAAACCAAACTTTATAAAATTGCGCAATTCCTATAAAATACAATTTATATGAGTATCAGTAAAGATGTCATCAAACAATGCCTAATCAGTAAGCAACGCGAGGTGGATGAGGCGGTGATAGTGAATCGTCCCGTTGAATTCGAGGAGAACGGCAACTATGTGATAGTTGGTGTGAGACATGCGGGCAAGTCGTACCTGCTGTATCAGCGTGTGCGTCAACTACAGGCTGCCGGAATGAGATGGGACGAGATTTTGTTTGTGGACTTTGAGGATGAACGTCTGGCGGAATTCCAGACAGAAGACTTCAACAGCCTTCTGGAGGCCCATCTGGAACTGTATGGCAAGAAGCCGGTGGTGTTCCTGGACGAGGTGCAGAACATTCCTCACTGGGATAAGTTTGTGCGCCGACTGGCTGATGCTAAATACCGTGTTTATGTGACGGGCAGCAATGCAAAGATGCTGAGCAAGGAGGTGGCAACTACGTTAGGCGGACGGTTCTTTATCTATGATGCATATCCATATTCATTCAAAGAGTATCTGGCAGCGCAGCATGTCGAGTTAAAGGAACATTGGGAGTATGACACTATCCAGAGAAGTGAGGTGAAGCGGCATCTGAATGAATACTTA
>JALFNY010000017.1 GCA_022774105.1 Prevotella sp. | reverse complement strand
ATGGTGGACAAGGCCAATGATACCTATCCTTACAATGACGGGTCACTGACGGCACCGACAGAGGATGTGATACCATACATCTGGAATCGTATATACGGCGGTTGCAGGAATGGCAAGGTATATGGTAACACCCTTGTGGATATAGAGGACGGTTACATAGGTTACAACATCTTCGGCGGTGGCTGGGGCGACGTCAGCGATGACGGAACGATAACATCAGCCGACGTGACGGGCAACACCAATATCCTTGTGAACGGAGGTGAACAGAAGTTGACCTCAAGTTGGTTGTCAGAACAGCGTACGTGGGAACCCACTAATATATTAGGTGGTGTGACATACTCACCGCAGTATGACCCTGTGACACAGAAGTTCAAGATAAACCATAATATATATGGTGGTGGTAACATCGCCTGCAAGGTAACAGGTACAGCACATATAACTATGACACGTGGTATGTTGAAGAAGTCAACAACCACGGTGCCGGGAGTAGATGTCAGTGGCGACTACAACTTCTTCGCGACAAAGGAGTGGCAGGAGATGTATGACAAGATTGGCTCACCACACTTTGCTGTGTTCGGTGGAGGATATGGAGAGAATACCAGTGTAGGTAACACCAAGGTGAACGTTAAACTGTCTGGTTCTGGTGAAGCAGAAAATATTGGGAACATACCAGACCGTACAAAGGGAGAGGAGTATAAACACTTTATCTCAGAACAGGCGGTTATGGACATCGTGGGTGGTGGCTACTCAGGTACGGTGGAGGGAGAAACTGACGTGAACATCAGTGGCGGTACCTTTGCACGCCGCATATTCGGTGGAGGATTCTATAACTCCGTAAAGGTAGCAAAAGTAAACATTACTGCCGTTGACTGTGCTGACATATATGGCGGTGGTCTCATGGGTGACGTGTTGAAGAGAACAAAAGTATATATCGGCAGCGATGAACCAAACAATACCAACAAGGACATCTTCATCCACGGGAATATTTATGGTGGCAACGACGTGTCAGGATATATCAACCTCAGGGATAAGGCTGCCGGAGGAGAGGATGTAGAGTTCATTGACAACGAGGAGAAAGGAGATGCCATCGGTGACGATGAGTTTACTGCTGCGGACTACAAAAACGGCACGTTCATAAAGATACGTGGCGGACATATCTATGGCAACGTATATGGTGCAGGCAACGGTAACTATCTCTACGCCCTCGGCAGGAGTGGAGAGACAGAGGTGACGGTGAACGAGGGCTACAAGATAGAGGGCAGTTCCAATGTCTATGACCTTGTATATACCGTGCCGATGCGTGGCACTATGGTGTCACCACAGAGCGCATCACCAGCCATGGCTATTGTGAACATCAACTCTTGGCGTCCGCTGACAAACAAGGTGACGATAGACCTGAAAGGAAATGCCTCTGACGATGCTGTACAGATTGACGGCAACGTCTTTGGCGGTGGTAACTCCGCTACTGTGCTCACAGCACAAAAGGCTGACAACAGCAGCGAAATGGTAGGTGGAGTGAACTTCCATATAGGTGAGAATATAAATGTTGGAGGTATATACCTCGGCAGTGACGGTGACCAACTCTTTGTTAATGCGGCAGAAAACCCATTCCTCAAAGATTTCCAGGACATCAACAAACTGTCATTGCATGAATCCATTGACTGGGTGAACGACCCCTGCAACCACGGTATATCCACGGCTTACCTGCCAACATCACATGAGAACCGCCCTGCGGTATATCCACATCTGCTTGACCTCTATTTCCAGCCTGTGGAGATGGCAGTGCAGCCTACCGTGGAATGGAAATATGAAGATGAGAGCATGTCAAACGTCACCATCGGTACATTCTGCTGTGGTGGCAACCGTGGAAACATGAACGTAGAGCCCAAGGACGGAAATATCGTTGACATTACGTTCCCTGCTGGACTTGTCATAACCAACAAGATAGTGGGTGGCTGTAACCAAGCCAACTATATATATGAGGAGAATGGATTGAAGACAACCCACGTGGGAGGATACCTGCTTGGTGATGCAAGGCATGAGAACCCCGTGATAAAACTCACGGTGTGCAACGACTTCAAGCCTTCTGAGGTAACAAAGGACAACAAGACCTATTACACAGAAGCCAATGTGTATGGTGGCTGTTACGAGACGGGAACCATCAAAGGTAATGTGCAGATAGACTTCCGTGCTAATATGCTCAATGGTCTTGAGGAAGAAAAGATAAAAGCAGCCAACGATGCTGGCGTTGCCACGTGTAACGTCTATGGCGCTGGTTACGGTACGGCAAGTTATGTACGCGGTAACATAGAGTTGCTGTTTGGTTCTAACAGCACTATCGCACCCACCAACAGCAGATCTACCACAACCGTCTCCAAGACTTCTGCAAACTTCGTCTTCGGTGGCGGACAGCAGGGTAATGTTGTAGGTAATACTACCGTGCGCATACTCAACGGCGAGATATACAAGTCTGTTACCGGTGCGTCATACGCTGGCTTCCAATGGGGCAGCACACAGGTTATCGTGGGATACCCAAAGAAATACTACATTGCCCAAAAGAGCGGTAAGTATGAATTGCTGCGCTCTGATAAGGCAGAGGGTAACCTTGGGTTGATGAATACTTACGAGGAAAACGCACAGGGTACACCCACCATTAAGCAGTCTGTCAATATCATCAAAGGTGATATATTGTCATCACAGGTTTACGAAGCCATTCTAGCCAAGAATGCAAGCCATAACGTGAATTTTAGCGTTATAAATGATTATACACCTGCCAAATATGGTCTAACATGGAATGATGTTGACATTAACATTAAGGAGGCGGTCTATGGCGGTGGTTACTCTCTCGCTACAGGTTCTTCAGTGCTTGCTAACAACACTACGGTGCTGAAATACACTAACGACTATAACATTGACAGCGACCTCGGGGAGGAAGAATTGGAAACACTCCGCACAACGGAAGGGTATGGTGGTAATACCACAATGCTCATTGCCGACCACCCAACCAAAACTGATGGTAACAACACCTACCAAGACAAAGAGCATATCTCCATCTCACGTCAAGAGATGCAGGAGGTTATACTGCCTGCTGGTACAGACCTGTTTGGCTATTACTATAAGGAAAAAGCAGAGAAGGGCGGTAACTACCGCTACATATACAAGGCTGGTACATACTTCTATGGAGATAAAGATAATATGCCCGTTGATGCTGAAGTTACAAAGGAAGATACA
>JALFNY010000151.1 GCA_022774105.1 Prevotella sp. | reverse complement strand
TGTTGATATCACAGCGGGGACAGGCGATAGAAACACGCCCGACATCACACCGCCACAAACAATTCTGGCTGCAAATTTACAACTTTTTTTCCGAATAACAGCCCTTTTACCTACGCTTTTTTTACTGCGCTGACAGTCAGGTCCTTGCGCATCGCCACACAATCAGCACCTGATTACATCGCAATCAGCACCTGATTATATCGCAATCGACACCTGATTACACAACAATCAAGTGCCGATTACCTCACGCAAAGCATCGGAGCATAAGAGGATATACATAAAAATACGCTATATAGTTGATACATATCAAGAAAAACTCTACGTAGAATATTTATTGACAGGAAAGTTTTGTCAAACTAAAAGGATTGTAGTAATTTTGCAACGTGAATCAATAGTGGGAATACTATGTGCATACATGAAGACTGATAAATAAACAGTATAGTACAAATATCCCTGAGATTAAAAGCAAAGATAGTACTTAACAAATATCTTATTATTATTATCACAATGAAAAAGATTGCAATGTTTATCGCAGCAGCTGCTATGGCAGTATCTGCAAACGCACAGAAGACTGTTGTAACAGCTTCTAAGGCAGGTGACAACATCTACGTTGGTGTAAACGGTGGTGCTACTACTGTATTCACTGGCGACAACGCATTCAGCGCATTCCAGCCAAACTTCGGCATCCGCGTAGGTAAGAACTTCACAACCGTTTTCGGTGTAGCACTTGACCTCGGCTCACAGATGAACGCTCACAAGAGTGACTGCCCAGCAGGTCTCGGCAACAAGACATTCTTCAACAACGTAGAGGCTAACCTCCTCGGTACCGCTAACCTGATGAACCTCTTTGCAGGTTACAAAGGTGAGCCACGCACATTCGAGGTAATAGCACTCGGTGGTTTCGGTTGGACACACGACTTCCCAAGCGATTATGACAGAGTTAACACAAAACTCGCTCTTGACTTCGCATACAACTTCGGTGGTGCAAAGCAGTGGCAGGCATATGTAGAGCCAGCTATCACATACCGCTCTGCCGCAGCAGTTAACAACTTCAAGTATAACCTCAGAGACGCTGACTTCTCTCTGAAAGCAGGTGTTAACTACAAGTTCGGTTGCTCTAACGGCAAGCACAACTTCGCTATCGAGCAGTTACGTGACCAGTCTGAGATCGACGGTTTGAACGCTAAGATCAACTCTCTGCGCTCTGACGTTGACGCAGCAAAGGCTGCTGCTGCCGCTAAGGACGCTAAGATTGCTGAACTTCAGAAGGCTCTTACCGACTGCCAGAACAAGCCTGCTCCAGTAGTTGAGAAGAAGGCTGCTAACCTCCAGCCATCAGTTGTATTCGCACAGGGCAAGTCTGTCGTTCAGAAGAGCCAGCTCGCTAACATCGAGATGATAGCCAAGTACATGCAGAACAACAAGGGCTCTAAGGTTAAAATCTCTGGCTATGCATCACCAGAAGGCTCTAAGGAGTTCAACCAGAAGCTCTCTGAGAAGCGTGCTGAGGCAGTGAAGACCATACTCGTTAAGAAGTATAAGATTGCTGCTGACCGCATAGAGACTGAGGGTCTCGGCGCAACAGACAAGCTCTTCGACCAGGTTGAGTTCAACCGCGTAGCCCTCTTCAACGACACTACAAAGTAAACCATAACGGTTAAAAGAACTGATAAACACAAGAAACCCCTTGGAGAATAATCTTCAAGGGGTTTCTTATATCATATACCAACAACAAAAATAAAAACTAACAACCACCACAACAACCACCACAACACACAATATGAGACGTATAATAGGAGTAGGAGAAACCGTGCTTGATATAATATTCCGCGATGACCAGCCTGTAAAAGCAGTACCAGGAGGCTCTTCATTCAATGCAATCATATCAATCGGAAGAACAGGAACACCCTGCATCATGGCAACAGAAGTAGGTGATGACCACGTAGGAGACATCGTTACAAACTTCCTGAAAGACAACAACGTTGACACCTCATACGTGTTCAGAAGCAAAGGAACACAATCTCACATCTCACTCGCCTTCCTCGACAATAACAATGATGCACAATACCAGTTCTACAAGAACCACGCCGTGCTGACAATGCACAAGAAAATGCCAGACGTTAACAAAGGGGACGTGGTACTATTCGGCTCATATTTCGCCGTAAACCCTAACCTGAGAGAATACGTCAGCACATTCCTCAAAAAAGCAAAAGAACGTGGCGCAATACTATTCTATGACCTGAACTTCCGCGCTTCACACATAAAAGACCTGCCAGAAATAACAGAATACATACTGGAAAACATGAGACAGGCAAGCATTGTACGTGGCTCAGCAGAGGATTTTATGAACCTCTACAACTCAAAAGACGTGAACTACATATACAAAGAGCATATAGCACCATACTGCGCATGCTTCATTTATACTGATGCAGCAAACCCAATACAACTGAGAACACCCAACATAGCAGCATCATTCCCAACAAAAAACATCAAGACCATTAGCACCATAGGGGCAGGAGACAACTTCAACGCAGGATTCTGCCGAGCCCTTATAAAAGAAAACGTGACGCAACCACAAAGTCTATGCAACATGACCGAGGAACAATGGAAGCCTCTTATCAACACAGGACAGCGCTTCTCTGCCGCTGTTTGCCAGTCGCTGGACAACTATGTACCAAAGGATTTCATAGCCGGCTGAAGCACCTTAGAACGCAAAAGACGCCCCATGGAAACACTCCACGGGGCGTCTTGCATTATAATCGTATCGTAATTACTCGGAAATCACAACTGGCTTGTACCTTGGAACAAGAATCTTCATAATTGTCCAGCCTATCAAATAAGCCACAGCACATATACAGAAGACAATCATATAGCCCGCAGGTTTACCTGTAAAGGTCATAAACCCAAAGGCGTCGCCCTGTCCCTCAGCGTATGTAAAGAGCATACCAGAACCCTTATTAATAAGGAATGAACCAATACCTCCTGCCATAGAACCAATACCAGTGATAGTGGCAATGGCTGACTTAGGGAACATATCACCCACAGTTGAGAAGATATTAGCCGACCAAGCCTGATGACCTGCACCGGTAAGACCTATTATTATACATGGCCACCACACGCTATAGTTACCCATTGGCTGCGCAAACAGGGCAAGAACCGGGAAAAAGGCAAAGATAAGCATTGCCAACATACGACCCTGATAGGGGTTCATACCCTTCTTCTCAACAAAGAGTTTCGGCAGATAACCACCAAACATGGAGAGAATCGTAACGATAGCGTAAAGCGTAAAGATAAGGGCTATACCCATAGGAGAATCTGATGAGTAGTGGAACTGGTCCGAGAAGTACGCTGGAGCCCAGAAAAGGAAGAACCACCACACGCCATCTGTCATGAATTTACCTACTATAAACGCCCAGGTCTGCTTGTGTTTGAAAGCCTCTGAGTAACTCATCTGCTTCTCTTCCTCATGCTTTACCTCCGCAACCTCATTCTCATAGTCCTGGTTAACGTACTGCAACTCTGCCTCATTAACAAACTTTGAATCCTTCGGTTTGTCATAAACAAAGATCCAAACGCCTGCCCATAGGAAGCCAATAGCACCGATTATGACGAAAGCCATCTCCCAACCCATCGCCTTTGCGAGCAAAGGAATGGTGGCAGGAGCGGCCAGTGCACCCACAGAAGCACCAGAATTGAAGATTGAAGTGGCGAAAGCCCTGTCCTTCTTAGGGAAGTATTCTGCCGTAACCTTGATGGCAGCAGGGAAGTTACCAGCCTCACCAAGGGCGAGAATACAGCGACATGCAAGGAAGGCATACATGCTTACAGTGGCTATTGCGACTGCAACATCGCCCGTAGCCTGTATTAAATCCGCACGGCTATTGAACCCGGAACCCATCCAACCTTCTGTGAACATACCACAGAAAGCGTGCAATACTGCACCGAGTGACCATACTACAATGGCCCAAAGATAGCCTTTCTTTGTGCCCATCCAGTCAACAAACTTGCCTGCAAACAGGTTTGCTACAGCATAAAAGATAGAGAATACGGCGGTAATGTTACCATATATCTCATCATTCCAATGGAACTCAGGAGCTATAAAGTCTTTCCAAGTAAGGGAAAGTACCTGCCGATCCATGTAATTCACAGTCGTGGCGAAGAATAACATCGCACACATCATCCAACGCCAGTTGGACATTTTCGAGGTTTTTACTGAACTCATTGATTAGTTTATTAGTGATATTTATTATGGTTTACATAGTTATCAGGCCAGATTATATATCTGGTTGTTATGTGTTATAATGTCTTTTTTGCTGACATTCGTTTCATGCAAAGTTAGTAAATTATATTGATATAAGTGGAGGAAAGCCCTTTTTCTAACATCTTTTTTAAGATATTTTAGTACGACTACACCCTATTGGTTCAGCGTACCATCATTCTTCCTTATGGAATCATTTTCTGGTATTAGTGCTTTCATTATCCCCCAACCTATCAGATACATCACTGAGAAGCAACTGAAGATTATCATATACGCTGCTTGTTTGCCTTCATAACCGAGGAAAGTGAACTCTGCGCCACTGGTTCCTGCGTACGAGAACAGCATACTGGAACTTTCTATAATCAGGTAAGCGGACATTCCTCCTGCCATACCTATAATTCCTACCATCGTGCCTATGCTGTTTTTGGGGAAGAAATCGCCTACCATTGAGAACAGGTTTGCCGACCAACTCTGGTGGGATGCGCCCTGCAAGCCTATTACTATAACAAAGAGCCAGGGGGAGATATTGCCTAATGGTACTGCAAGGACACCCACAAGTTGCACCAATGCGAAGAACATCAGGGCTCGTATGCGACTTGTATATGGGTCCATGCCGTGGTTATTGACAAAGTATGTTGGCAGATATGCGCCTCCGATAGAGAGCATTGATATCAGGTATAGCAACACAATGAGCGACATTCCCATAGGGGAATCGGCGGTATATCCATAGAATTCGGATATATATATAGGTGTCCAGAACAGGAAAAACCACCATACGCCGTCCGTCATGAACTTTCCTACTATCAGAGCCCACGTGTGAGGGTAGGAGAAGCACTTGATGATTCCTATGCGTTTTTCACGTGTTTGTGCTTGTTCTATGCTTTCGTTCTTGCGTGAGAAGTAGTCAACGCTATCCTCATCCTGCATTATATAGTTGTATTCTGCCTGGTTAACATAGTCGTTCTGCTGTGGTTTTACATATAGTATGAGCCACAACAGTATCCACAGATAGCCCAAAGAGCCTATTGCGAAGAATGCCATCTCCCAGCCAAAACGGCTTGCCAGCACTGGTATTGTTATTGGTGCTATCAGTGCTCCCACTGAGGCACCGTTGTTAAAGATGCTTATTGCGTATGCTCTGTCTTTCTTCGGGAAGTATGCAGAGGTTACTTTCACGGCGGCGGGGAAGTTGCCTGCCTGTCCCATAGCGAGTATGCAACGACAGATAATGAACAGGAATATGCTCATAGTGGTTATCGGCAGTCCTGCCACTCCCATGTCGTGCAGTATCTCCTTGGCTCCGTCAAAGTCCACAAACCACACTCCTGTCAGTGCGCCGCACGTGGCAATGCCGCAGAACGCGTGCAGTATTGCGCCAAAACTCCATACTGCTACCGCCCAGGCATAGCCCTTCTTCACGCCTGCTTTATCCATAAACCAGCCTACGAAGAACATGGACACGGCATATACCAGTGAGAATAACGACGTCAGTCGGCCGTAGTCCTCATCGTCCCAGGCAAATTCTGGGGCGATAAAGTCCTTCCAGGTCAGTGACAATACCTGCCTGTCCATGTAGTTTATCATGGTGGCGAAGAATAGCATACTGCACACCACCCACCTGAAATTGGTCTTTTTCGCTGTCTGAATCGGGCTCATAACTGTTACGATAAAGGGGATGCACCGCCTGATTATGACGGTTGTCACCTCTGGCATCACAGCAAAGAGTTCTGTTCTCCACTGCTTATTCCTATGGTTTATTCCGTTTTTTTACTTTGCAAAGTTAATAAAAATATAGCATACATATACAGAACAAAGAGGCAATTAAACTTTGTTAACTCAAAACTTATCGTTTAATACGGGAAAAAGTGTTAACTTTGTCCCGTGCAAACTTAAACAACCAATTGCATGGCACGCTGGGGACGAGAGTCCTCGCATGCGCAATTCTAAGGAATGTCGGCAGTGGAACGTGAGTTTCGCTGCCGTTTCTTTTTTTCCCGATGCGGGCTGACTGGTATTAAACCTACGGCCGTCTGCTGCGTCAGATTTAATAAATATAACTAAAACTAATTGTAACTATGAAAAGATTCCTGCTTACTGCCATCGCCGTGCTGGCACTGTTCTCTGCCAATGCACAGACTTACGTGGAACAGTTGTCACGTGGTGTCGTGGCACTTCCTGCTGAAAAAGGTATTTTTATCAGTTGGCGTATGTTGTCAACTGACCCTGCCGGCACCGTGTTCAATATTCTCCGCGATGGCGAGACCATAGTTTCTTCTCTTTCTACAGCCACCTGCTACGTTGACGAGACAGGCACACCGTCCAGCCGTTACTCCGTACAGACAGTGGTAAACGGCACTGTCAGCGAGACGAGTGACGAGATTCTACCGTGGGACAAGCCCTACCTCTCCGTTCCGTTGATACGCCCCACGGAGCAGACTATGCCTGACGGCACCACGTGTACATACACTCCCAACGACTGTTCGGCCGCTGACGTGGACGGAGACGGTGAGTATGAGATAATACTTAAATGGGATCCCAGCAACTCCCACGACAACTCCCACAACGGTTACACCGGCGAAGTGTACATAGACTGTTACAAACCCGAGGGAATCCTTATGTGGCGCGTCAGTCTTGGGAACAACATACGCGCCGGAGCACACTACACTCAGTTCATGGTATATGACCTTGACGGCGACGGCAAGGCCGAGATGGTATGCAAGACTGCTCCGGGTTCCAAGGACGGCAAGGGCGACTATGTCACTCTTGCGGCCACAGACACGACAATAAAGGGTGCTGACAACACGGCAGACTACCGCAACCAGTTTGGGCATATACTCTCCGGACCGGAGTATCTCACCGTCTTCAACGGCAAGGACGGGCACGCCGTTCACACCATTTACTATAATCCCAACCGTGCCTTCACCGTTGGTGGAGCGCCAGAATATGCTGAGGGCTGGGGCGATACCCGCGGTAACCGCAGCGAACGTTACCTCGCCTGCGTGGCGTTTCTTGCTGGTAAGGAGCATAACCCCTCCGTAGTAATGTGCCGCGGATACTACACCCGCTCCTACCTCTGGGCTGTTGACTTTGACGGCAAGGCCCTTTCTACACGCTGGTTGCATGCAAGCACATCGCCTAACGAATGGAACGTGACAGACGCAACAGGCTCTGTGACAGCAGAGGCAAAGGGATTGCAGGCCACAGCATACGGACAAGGTGCACACAGCATAGTCGTAGGTGACGTGGACGGCGACGGCTGCGATGAGATTACATACGGCTCTGCCGCCATAAACAATGATGGTACCCTGCTTTACAGCACCGGGTTGGGACATGGCGATGCGCAACATCTGTCCGACCTTGCCCCTGACCGTCCCGGACTGGAATACTTCATGGTGCATGAATCGCGCCCGTATGGCGCAGACCTGCGTGATGCTCGCACCGGAGAACTGCTCATACACATAACCGGCAGCATAGACACCGGGCGCGGACTGTCGGCTGACATTGACGCTACCCACCGTGGAAGCGAGTTCTGGTGCTCTGAATCCAAGAAGGTATATGCCGTTGACGGCAGTGTAATAAAGGAGTCTGAGGAGTGGACACCGCAGAACTTCCGCATCTATTGGGACGGTGACCTGCAAGACGAACTGATAGGCAACGGCGGCAGAGGCATGAAACCTGGCAGTCCGATGACTGGCACTATGCGCCAGAACGCACAGCGAGGACAGCGCAGACAGGGACAATGGGGCGGACAGCAAAGGGACAACGCACAGCGTGACTCGACGGGAATGAGAATGAGACAACGTGGCATGCAGGGAGACAATGCAAGGCCTACCATGCCTAACGGACAGAACCAGCGTACGTGGCAGGGGCAGATGCCACGGCAAAACTACTACATTGCCAAGTGGAACGGCAGCGGAGTGGACCACATAACGGTAAGCGGAAAAGACCTGAGCGAATGGGGTAACTCCGCATCATGCAACGGAACGAAAGCCACACCGTGCCTGCAAGCCGACCTTTTCGGTGACTGGCGAGAGGAGATTATACTCTATGATGCCAGCGACAAGTCACACCTCAACATCTTCACCACCAACATTCCAACGACTTACCGTGTGGTAACACCTATGCATGACCACATATACCGAATGGGAATAGTGTGGCAAAACGTGTCATACAACCAGCCGCCACACCTCGGATACTACCTGCCCGACCTGTTCAAGTGACATCATCATATAGTAAAAGGGTGCTGATTACTCGGTAATCAGCACCCTTTTAATGTGTAATCAGCACCTGTTTACAATGTAATAAGCACTTAATCACCGTGGCGACAACGCTTACATCTCACCTCTGCCACAATAACACGCACAATGAGTGAGGGCCGTACCATCGCTGCTTCGCATTTGGTACGGCCCCCACTACGTTTATATCCTGATGGTTTTCAGTCGGTTTCGCGCATCAAGTTGTCCATAACAGGCGCATTATCAGCAATCATTTTCAACGTGGGGCAAGTCAACTTCTCCGCACACTCTGCACAGGTCTCATAGCCTTTTCCCATAGCGCACTTACGTATTTCGCACAGGTAGGAACAGAAATAGGTCTTGATGCCATCAGCACGGCAACCCATGCAGTTTATTGTCTCGGCGGTAATCAGTGGCTCATTGTTCATTTCTCGCCACAGTTTAGCCGTTTTCTCACGCAGCACATCATCGTCATTAACGGTTGCAATACGTGCGTCACACCTCTCACAGTCCAGTCCGCAGCAGCCTATCAGTTTCCTCATTACGCTTTATTTTATAGGTCAGAAATATTCTTCTGCCGTTCACAGGGCGTATATCTCCAGTCCCACAGGACAGTGGTCAGAGCCCATCACGTCAGTATGAATCGTTGCCGCCTTCACGTTTGGCATGATACGGTCAGATACTACGAAGTAATCTATACGCCACCCAGCGTTCTTTTCACGTGCCTTGAAGCGGTACGACCACCATGAGTATGTCACCTCGTCAGGGTGAAGCGTGCGGAACGTATCCTTAAACCCTGCCTCAAGCAGGCGCGAGAACTTCTCCCTTTCCTCGTCAGTGAAGCCTGCGCTGCGGCGATTTGTCTTGGGATTCTTTATGTCTATCTCCTCATGCGCCACGTTAAGGTCACCACAGAAGATGACGGGTTTGCGGCTGTCAAGTGCCGATACGTACGCACGGAAAGCGTCCTCCCACTGCATACGATAGTCAAGGCGTTTCAACCCATCCTGGGAATTGGGCACGTAGGCAGTGAGAACGTAGTACCCCTCATATTCCAGCGTCACCATCCTGCCTTCATGGTTGTGTATGCTGTCACGGTCATAGGTTATACTACCATCGGGATTGACCGTTCCCAGTCCGTAGAATACGTTGAGAGGCTTATGTTTTGTGTATATGGCAGTGCCTGAGTAGCCCTTCTTCTCAGCGTAATCCCAATATGACTCGTAGCCAGGAAACGTGAGATCAAGTTGGCCCTCCTGCATCTTCGTCTCTTGAAGACAGAAGAAGTCAGCATCTGTCTGTGTAAAAAATTCTGCAAAGCCCTTGCCAACACAGGCGCGAAGGCCGTTGACATTCCATGAAATAAAAAGCATAGTCTGTGGTTATGAGGTGTAAGGTTAAAGGTTGAAGGGTGTGGGTTAAAGGTTGGAGGGAGATGGTTATGAAGGATGGGAGATATTATTCCCAGTTATAAGTGACCGCCTTTTATCCGCAACTCACAACTTATAACTCACGAATCACAACGGTTCAGTATTGCACAGAAATAGTGCCCTTGACAATACAAGCCTGCGTATAGCCCAGTTTCTTTACCTGAGAAAGCAGTCGGCGGGCATCCTCTATGGTTTTATAGTTGCCCATTCGGCATTTCCATGACGGAGAATAGAAATGTACGTAGATAGGTTCTGTGGGAAAATTAGCCTTCATCGTTGCCCCAGCCGTCTCCGCCTTTTGACGGTCAGAACGTGAGTTTCCACCAGAGAACACTTGTATGCGGTAGCCCTGCGTCTTGTAACTGTTGCGCATTATCTTCTTTCTCGTATCTACAACAGTCTCCTCCATGGGAGAGGAAGGCGTCGAGGGCGATGTGTTTTCGTGCAGATGACCCGTAGAGGAAGTGCTGTCATGCCCCTCCTGCTCGTGCTGTTTCTCACCAACATGCTGCTGCCGACTGGTTGATGGCTGCCCATTGTTGGCGGTAACACCATGTGACTGCTCCGTGCCGTTGACGAGTTTGTCAAGTTCCGGCGACTGTATCACGCTTACATTACCCTTTCCCGGCTCTACCTTACGCAGCGAATCGAGAAACGTCTGTGACCGTGCCGTAACACAACAGAGTGATATGATAATAGAGATTAATAGGCGATTCATGCTAAAATTAAAAAGATTGAAATCAGGAATTAAAGGCTGCAACGCTGCAGCCTGCGGATTTCCGTAGCGCATTACGCCATGCCTTTAATTCCTGACAATTTGGTATCTTAGTTCCAAGCGTCAATGATACCCTTGAAATCAGCAGCCTTCAATGATGCGCCACCAATAAGGCCACCGTCAATGTCAGGCTTTGCAAAGAGTTCAGGAGCGTTGCTTGCCTTGCAAGAACCACCATAAAGTATTGTGGTCTCGTCTGCAACAGCCTGGCCATAGACCTCTGCAACCGCTGAACGGATATAAGCGTGAATCTCTTCAGCCTGCTCTGCCGTAGCAGTCTTGCCTGTACCGATAGCCCAGATAGGCTCGTATGCAATGACAATGTTCTTCCATTCCTCTGCTGTGAGGTTGAATACACTGCCTGCAAGTTCTGCCTTTACAACCTCATTCTGCTTGTTTGCCTCACGCTCTGCGAGTGTTTCACCGATGCAGAAGATAACCTTCAGACCGTTGGCAAGTGCAAGCTGCACCTTTTCTTTCAATATTTCAGGTGTCTCGTTGTAGTATTCGCGACGCTCTGAGTGGCCAAGAATGACGTATTCTGCACCTGTTGACTTAACCATCTCTGCTGAAACCTCACCTGTATAGGCTCCACTTGCCTTGTCAGCACAGTTCTCTGCGCCAAGTTCTATTGCGCTTCCCTTCACTATCTCAGCAACACTTGCGAGATGAATGAATGGTGTGCAGATGATAACACCGCAGTTAGGGTTCTTCACTACCTCTGTGAGTTCCTTGGCAAGAGCCACACCTTCTTGCAGGTTCTTGTTCATTTTCCAGTTTCCTGCTACAATTTTCTTTCTCATTTTACGTTTAATCTTTAATAGTTTTAATAATCTGTTAGAGTGTATTCTTTCTTCGTTCTTAATCCATTTGCTCCACATCCACAGTCTGTCTGCAATGACAAGCAATGCCAATGGCAATACGAACCAAAGCAGAATGTAGGCTATTTTCTCTGCTGATGCGTCTTTTTTCGGGAGTATCGGGGAACTGGGAGTGAGTTTCCCACCACTCAACAACTGCTCTGTTGGCAGTGCGTTGTGGCTCCATTTGCCTACTATTACACCGTTTTTCAGCAGCAACAGTCCGGGATTGCTGCGTATTATGGTCTTCAATGTGGTCTCGTCCGTGTTGCAGAAGGGGTATTCCGCGCCTGTGATGTCTGTCCATCTGGCTATTGCCTCACTGCCACTTGCTGTCAAACAGTAGAACTTGTAGCCGTAATCTTGGGCATATTCGTATATTTGATCAATGTTTCCGAACATTGAGTCATCGGCATTTTCAAGGTGGGGAGATACCAACAGAAAGGTGTATGAGGTGTCTGCCAACACCAAATCGGTTATGTCTTCGCTGTAATCTTCACCTTTTTCCACCTCATTTTGCTGCGGAAGGAGCATCATTGAGAGGTCGTGTATCGGCGGAACGTAGCCTTGTTTCAGTACTTTTGTTTTCGAATCAACGAACGTCCAGGTGCTGTCAGGGTAGTTATCTATGCTAAATTCCTTTCTTACCCCGTCCTTTTCCAGTATGAATGTGGTCTCAAACTCCGGCTGTTCTGCGTCTTCGGGTATTTCCATTCCCTTTATTATGTCAGCGCCAACATGATATGGTCTGAAGTCGAACAGTGGCAGATAGTAGAGGCTGTATGCTGCTATCACAATGATGAAGAGTACTGAATAGTGGAAGACTATCCACTGATTGCTTTGGCTCACCATTCTTGGCATCTGCTTTGGATGCCATATCAGAGGGCCGCACATAGCGAGTAACAGCACGTTTTTCAACAGTGTCTCTGCGTTTGTCAGCGTTATTGCATCGCCGAAGCACCCACAGTCGCTCACGGGATTGGCAAGATAGAGCCATAATGTTATGATGGTCATCACGCCAGTGAATATTGTCAGCAACCCCGTCACCGTCCTTCTGCGTATGGCGAAGAGTAGCATTATGCCGAGAACGAACTCTGTTGCTGACAGCAGAACAGACATTCCGAGTGTCATTATGTCTGGCATCACGTCTCCCAGACCTACTGCTGCGGCATAGTCTTGTATCTTATACTGCGTGCCTATGGGGTCAACCGCCTTCACAAAGCCCGACAGTATGAACGTTATACCGACTATAATGCGGCACAGGTTGGTTATGATTACGAGCGCAGGCCTCATCTTGTCAGTTTTATCACACCGAAGGTGGCATAGTTTATGATATCCATATAGTTGGAGCCTATGCCTTCGCTCACGGTGGTTATGCCGTCCTTGTCTTCTATCTCCTTTATTCTTTCTATCTTAGTGAGTATCATGTCCGTGTACGAACTGACCCTCATATCTCGCCATGCCTCACCGTAGTCGTGGTTTTTTCTTATCATTAGTTCTACGCATTGCTCTGCATAGTGGTCGTATAGGGCCATGGCGTCAGCGTTACTCATATCTACTTTGTCAGCAAACCCTTTCTCTAACTGTATCAGTCCCACGATACCATAGTTGATAAGGGCCATGAACTCTGGCAGGATTCCTTCTCCTACGAGTGTCTCCCCTGTCATTTCGAGCGTCCGTATGCGCTTGGCCTTGATGAAAAGTTGGTCTGTCAGCGATGACGGGCGCAACATTCTCCACGACGGCTTGTAGTCATATAACTTCTTGGAGAATATTTCCCGGCACTGGGCAAGGGCCTGTTTGAACTCTTCGTTCGTATTTGTTGTTGGCATAGATAGAACGGCTTATTTTATATATGAGTATTAATACCAGATGCAAAATTACTAAATTTCTGTCATATAACGATGGTTTTCAATGTTTTTCTTTTGCTATTAGGGAAAAAATAGGTAACTTTGCAGGCGCAAATGGAGTTTTTGTCATACTTCCATAAGCCAATTAGGTAGAAGAGAACCCTAACAAAAAAACTTTCAACAATGTATTACATATCAAAGACTATGGAGATAGCCGGGTGCCATCAGTTACGGTTATCCTACGAGAGTAAGTGTGAGAGGCTTCACGGTCACAACTGGATAGTGACGGTACACTGTAAGTCTCGCGAGTTGAACGCTGATGGAATGGTCATGGATTTTACTCAGGTGAAGGAGAGAATACACGGTTATCTCGATCATGGTAACTTCAACGAACTCCTTCCTTTTAACCCCACAGCAGAGAATTTAGCCCGCTGGATATGCGAGCAGGTGCCCCACTGCTACCGTGTCGAGGTGCAGGAGAGCGAAGGGAACACCGCCATTTACGAAACAGAGTGATTCTTCTTAGGGTGACAGTTATTGGGAAACGGCTGAGAATTACAGACGTTTCACCTACGGTATATACCCTACCTCTGATGACACATTATTAAGAACTCACAACAAACAACAGCAATGTTAGTCAACGAGATATTCTATTCGCTTCAGGGCGAGGGGCATTTCACAGGCACACCCGCCGTCTTTGTGCGGCTGAGCGGCTGTAATCAGCGGTGTCCCTTCTGCGACACACAGCATCATCAGCATGAGGAGATGACAGAAGAGGACATTGTGAGCCGTATAACCCCCTACCCAACACGCCACGTTGTGATAACGGGCGGAGAGCCAACGCTACAACTCACCGCCTCACTTACACGCCTGCTACACGCTGCCGGATTCTTCATACAGATAGAGACAAACGGTTCTGTCAGACTGCCAGAGGGCGCAGAGGTGGACTGGATAACGTGCTCTCCGAAGGAGTTGCCTGTTGTTCTCGACAGGATTGACGAACTGAAAGTGCTGTATATGTATCAGGACATGACACAATACGACACTCTTCACGCTACAGAATACCGCCTGCAACCGCTCGATACAGGCGACATAGAGAAGAATAAGAGCAATCTGAACGACACCATTAACTATATATTACACAACCCAAAATGGAAATTGTCACTACAAACACACAAGATACTGAACGTAAGATAGCCTCCCCCGTGACTGACGAGGAACTGCGCAGTGCCATCTGCACCATCATACGCGCCATCGGCGAGAACCCGGAGCGTGAGGGACTGGCAGAGACGCCTGACCGCATAATGCGTATGTATAAAGAAATCTTCCGCGGATACGACGCTGACAGGAAGCCCACCATCACCACATTCCCTAACTCTGCACATACCACAGAGATGGTTTTCGACAGCGGAGACTACTACTCCATGTGCGAACACCATATGCTCCCCTTCTTCGGCAGATACTTCTTCGCCTACGTACCCAGCGAGGACGGACTGATACTCGGTATCTCAAAAGTAGCCCGGGTGGTAGGTTACTGCGCCGCACGGCTGCAGTTACAGGAGCGACTGGCACGTGAGGTGGTAGAGATGCTGGCCGAAGCACTCGA
>JALFNY010000002.1 GCA_022774105.1 Prevotella sp. | reverse complement strand
TGTCAACAATGGTGAGATGTCTTATACCTGAGCGCACAAGGCTCTCTGCGCACCAGGAACCTACTCCGCCTACTCCTACTATGATAACCCGGCATGATGATATGCGGTTCATTACCTCACTGCCGAGCAACAGTTCCACTCTGTTAAGCCTGTCCTGCATCGTTCTCCTTTGTGTTACTGGGTTTCTGTTTTCTTTATGACTGCTTTTTCCGTGTGCAAAGTTACAACTTTTTTTCGTAAAGGCAAATGGTTGTTTTGTGGTTTAGTTATTTAGTTGTTTGGTTGATTAGTTAATTGGTGATTTGGTTGCTTGCTTTTTTTGCAGAATATAGGCTTTGGTGATGTGCAAGCCGATGTTGCTTGCAATGTAAACAGGCCTTGATTACAAAGTAAACAGCACCTTTTTACACTGTAATCAGGTGCTGATTAAATCCGAATCTGTCATTAGACCGCCGATAACTACGTTCACACTTATTACTGTGGTTTTTGTTCTTCTCAAGCATAGCGACAGATTCATACTGTCTGTAAACAGTGAATAGCCTATAACTCATAACTGGTTGGGGTGTAAATGGCCTTGTGGCATACAAAAACCCCACCCATGGAGCCGTTTGAGGGCGTCACACGAGTGGGGGAGTTTGTGGTTGGCTGTTATGGTATGGATGTTTATATCAGTGTCATGCCGAGTGCCTTGCACTCTTTTCTCTGCTCTTCGGGCCAGATACTTGACTGTATCTCTCCTATGTGTCCTTTGTGAAGCAACACCATGCAGAGACGGCTCTGCCCTATTCCACCGCCTATTGATAGCGGCAGTTTGTCGTTGAGAAGTTGCTGGTGGAAGTAGAGTTGCTTGCGTTCTGCCTTGCCTTCCAGGTCAAGTTGTCGCAAGAGGCTCTCCTTGTCAACGCGTATGCCCATGGAGGAGAGTTCAAATGAGCGTTCGAGCACTGGGTACCAGATGAGTATGTCGCCGTTAAGGCCGAGGTAACCATCGCTGTTGGGTGTTGTCCAGTCATCATAGTCCGGCGCACGACCGTCGTGTTTCTCGCCGTTACTGAGTTTTCCGCCTATGCCCATTACAAACACTGCGCCGTACTCCTTGCATATTGCGTCCTCACGTTCTTTTGGCGATAGGTCGGGATACTTCTGCAACAACTCCTCGCTGTGTATGAAGTGTATCTTGCGAGGGAGGAATGGTTTTATCTGTGGATATGTCTCACAGGTGAGGTACTCGGTGCGCAGTATGGCGGAATAAATGCGATTTACCACGTCTTTCAGGAATGTCAGCGTGCGCTGCGAGGCTGTCATTGAGGCTTCCCAGTCCCACTGGTCCACGTAGAGTGAGTGCAGATTGTCCAGTTCCTCGTCTGCACGTATAGCGTTCATATCTGTGTATATTCCGTAGCCGGGCTCTATACCGTATTCTGCAAGCGTCAGTCTCTTCCATTTTGCAAGTGAATGTACCACCTCCGCCTTTTGGTCTCCGAGGTCCTTTATGGGGAAGGTGACAGCACGCTCTACGCCGTTGAGGTCGTCATTGATGCCAAGTCCCTGCAACACAAAGAGCGGCGCCGTGACACGACGCAGGCGCAGTTCCGTGGAAAGGTTCTGCTGAAAGAACTCCTTTATGAGCTTGATGCCCTGCTCCGTCTGCTTCAAGTCGAGTAAGGCTTTATAGTTCTTAGGTTTGATTAGTTTACTCATTGTTTGTTGTGTCTGTATTCTTATTGCGGTGCAAAGTTACTACTTTTTTATTAATATGCAAACACAAAAGTACAGATATTTTACAAATAGCAAGTTTTTTAACGATTATCGTTACGTTTTGTTTACAACAAGATGCTTAAAGACAATACTATTCAACCCAAATCGGTCGTTAGATTTCTGTTCTTTTTCGCTTATGATTGCTACGTCATTCTATCCTTCTCGCATGAAATCAAGGGCCTCCTCTATCTCTGCCTTCGTGGCGGTCTGGTTGATGCGAATGTCTCCTATGCCACCGAGCAGGGTGAAGTTGATTGTGCCTGAGGTATTCTTCTTGTCGTGTGTCATGAGTTCCAGCAGTTCGGCATAGTCGTTACAGGTTATGGGTAGCACTCCATACACGTCACGGACATAGCGCACTGCCTCACGCATCACAATGGTGGGGAAGCCTGTCTTAACCGTGGAGAGATACAGTTCTGGTATCAGTCCGTATGCTACGGCATATCCGTGCAGTATTGGCTTGCGTCTCATTGCCCAGGATTCAAAGGCGTGTCCCATGGTATGTCCAAGGTTAAGTGCCTTACGTAATCCTCTCTCGTGGGGGTCAGCCTGTACTATGCGTTCTTTCACCGCTACGGAATCAGCCACCATACGCTGCAACTGTTGTAAGTCAGGGCGTGTGATGTCGAAGGTGACGAGTTCGTCCCACAACTCCTGCGTGGCTATAAGACCGTGCTTTAACATCTCTGCATATCCGGAACGGAGGTTGGCATCATCAAGGGTTTTAAGGAACATAGTGTTCAATATAACATAACGTGAATCGTTGAACACGCCTATCTCGTTCTTCAATCCACCGAAATTAATGCCTGTCTTGCCTCCCACACTGGCGTCAACCATAGCCAGTAGCGTGGTGGGTATGTTGATAAAATTCACTCCGCGCTTGAAGGTACTTGCGGCAAAGCCGCCAAGATCTGTCACCATTCCGCCTCCAAGGTTTATGAGAAGCGAGTGCCTTGTGGCTCCACCCTGCCCGAGGCATTGCCATACGTGGGCTGTACTGTCAAGTGTCTTTGCTACGTCAGTAGCATCTATCGTTATCACCTCCGCCCCTTGCAGGCTGGGATATTGTTGTATTACAGGCAGGCATAACTGCTCTGTGGTGGTGTCAGTGAGCACAAATACCTTGTCATGCTCGCACTCTTGTATAGCGGTTGTCAGTTCCGCCTCTAAATTCTGGGACAGTATTATTCGTTGATTCATTGATTCGTTGATTCATTGATTCGTGGTTTGGTTGTCTGGTGGTTGGGTGCTTGGGTTGTCTGGTGATTGGGCGGTTGGGTGGTTTGGTTGTTGGGCGGTTGTGCGGTTGGGTCCTACGAATAAATCATAATTCATAACTAACAACTTATATCTAATAGACGAAACGACCAAACAACTAAACTACCTAAACCGCCAAACTACTAACCCTCACCTACACAACTCTGCACACACCTTGTCTTGAAATGCTTTTGCGGCACTGCTTTTCATCACGCCTTGATTTATTATCGCGAAACACAGTTCATGTCCCCCCGCTGTTGTGCAATATCCTGCCAGACTGCTAATGCCTGTCAGCGTGCCTGTCTTCGCACGTACATTTCCTGCGGCAGGCGTTTTGGTCATGCGTTTCTCCAATGTCCCACTCTTAGCGGCTACTGGTAACGCTGGCAAGAGGTTGGAATAGATGTCTGTATTATTGTATGCATAACGCAGGAACGCCACTTCTATCTCTGCCGACACATAGTTGTATAGTGACAGCCCTGAGCCGTCAGCGAAACGATGCGGACGTCTGTCCATCCTCATCTTCTTCATCAGTGCCTCCATTACGGCCTTTGCCTTACGTGCCGTGGACGGCTTTCCCTTTGTGAGGCCTATCTGGTAGAACATGGATTCGGCGTAGAGGTTGTCGCTTTCCTTCATCATGCGATGCAGTATCTGCTCTATCGTATGTGTCTGCACGCACAGTTCCATTGCGTCACTGGGACAGGCTTTTGTGAGTAACTCCCCCTCAAGGTATATTCCTGCATCGGCAAGCACGGTGGCGAAGCGTGCCAGCAGGTCGTCCTTACGGCCATATACCAGAGGTGACAGCACGGGGTTGTCATCGTCCCAGCACCACCCCTCGCCTGCTATGTCAGCATCTTTCATTGTCCTGTCAGCATATACATTCCCACGTATGGTGTCTATCCCCAATTCTTTCACCGCCATGGCGAGCGAGCGGAGGTCGTCATGTCCGAGGCGTGGGTCCATGCCTCCTATTATATATAGGTGTCCTTCCAAGGTTCTTATGCTGTCCCTCACCGTGCCGGTGTAACACAGCCGTGTCTTGTACAGGTATGCTCCACCCAGTTTATCGAGTGCCGTCACAGCCGTAAGAATCTTCATGGTGGAAGCGGGACGCAGCGTCTGCCTCTCACCGTGGGCGTAGAGCACGGAATCATCGGTAAGGTCATATACCATCATACCGAGTTGTGATGTCTCAAGCAGATGGCTCGTGGCAATGATGCTGTCAATGTTTGCCTGCATACACTGTGGCCACGGCAGCGATGACTGAGGTGACACATGCAGGGTATCGACCTCAACCGTGTCGCCAACATTATCAAACGCCACGATGCTGTCCCCCTGCTGCCACACCGTTAGTGTGTCAGCAGTAACTCCGTGTGACATCACAGGCAACACCGCCAGCAGTGTCAGAAGCAATAGCAACGCCGTAGGGGGCAATAGGCGGCTACCTCTTATCATATGCATGATGGGGATAATCCGTGGTGTAATGCAGTCCGCGACACTCCTTACGCTCTATCGCCCAGCGGGTAATGAGGTAACCAACGTTAATCATATTGCGCAACTCACAGATGTCACGACTGGCATAAACATGTTTGAAGAGAGCCTCTGTCTCCTCATACAACACGTCGAGCCTGCGCCATGCACGCATCAATCGCAGATCAGAACGCACTATGCCGACATAGTTCGCCATTATCTGTCCTACCTCATGCACGCTCTGCGTTATAAGCACCTTTTCCTCGTTAGACAGCGTTCCCTCATCGTTCCACTCCGGCACCATAGTGTTGAAGTCATATTCTTCCACGTGTTCCAGCGAGTGGCGTGCTGCCGTGTCAGCATACACCACCGCCTCTATCAGCGAGTTGGAGGCCAGACGGTTACCGCCATGCAGCCCAGTGCAGGCACATTCGCCGATGGCATATAGACGTTTGATACTGGAACAACCGTTCAGGTCCACCTTTATGCCACCACACATATAATGCGCAGCAGGACGCACGGGGATATAGTCTTTCGTAATGTCAATGCCTATGGATAGACACTTCTGGTATATATTCGGGAAATGGTGACGCGTTTCCTCTGCGTCCTTATGGGTCACATCAAGGCACACATGGTCAAGGCCGTGTATCTTCATCTCCTTGTCAATGGCCCGAGCCACAATGTCACGTGGGGCAAGCGACAGACGCTCGTCATATTTCTCCATGAACGTCTCGCCACTGGGCAGACGCAGTATGCCACCATATCCTCGCATAGCCTCCGTTATAAGGTATGCTGGGTGTGTTTCTCCAGGATGATACAGTGCTGTGGGGTGAAACTGCACAAACTCCATGTCCGCAACCGTACCCTTGGCACGATACACCATTGCCTCACCGTCACCCGTGGCGATGATGGGGTTGGTGGTTGTTTGATACACAGCACCACA
>JALFNY010000218.1 GCA_022774105.1 Prevotella sp. | reverse complement strand
GTAATATGTACATACAGTGGCACCAGTAGTTTCGAAGGTGGACAGTCATGGAATGCTATTGTGAAGTCAATAACCATAAAGAATAGCACAATATACAACATCAAGGACAACAGCAAGAACCGTATGATACGCTTCTTGTCAAACAATCCTTCAAGAGTTTATGCCACATCTGACGGTAGCGCAAGCATCACTAACTGTACCTTTAGCAAGGTTATGAGCAATAAGGAGTTTGCAAACAACACACCTAACAGAGAAGACTACTCCATCACGTTCCTCAATAACGTATGTTATGACGTGTTCAGACTGCAGAAGTTCATTCAGGGTAACAACGTGAAGTGCCCAACATATAATGTTAACCCAGCATTAAACACTATATGGGGTGTTACTAACCCAGTAGATGCCACAGACAAGACAAGGTGCGCCACAGAGGAAGATCCAGGCTTTGACCCCGTTGCTGTGCTCCAGCCACTTGACCTAACACTGCCCAACGGAGGTGTGAACTTCAAGGCACACGGCACAATATCAAGTACAATAGGTGACCCACGCTGGTTGTCTGCAGAATAAATAATAACAATAAAAAACAAATATAGTTATGAGAACTAAATATATTAAGTCTCTGTTCTTTGCGGCAGCAATGTCATGTGCCCTGCCAGCAATGGCTCAGAACAAGGTAGTGAAAGGCACCATACTCGATGAGAATGGCGAACCTATTATAGGTGCTACTGTGCGTGTTCCAGGCACTAAGAACGCTACGGTTACGGACATTCACGGCGATTATAAAATAGACGTACCTGCCGGAACAAAACTCACAGTATCATACCTAGGATATGAAGACGTGAGCACTACTGGTGGCAGCATAAACATGAAATCCAACAATACAGACCTTAACGAGGTAGTAGTAGTAGGTTATGGTACACAGAAGAAGGCACACCTCACTGGTTCCGTAGCCACAGTGCCAGTGGAGGACATGCAGGACATAGCATCAGCAGGATTAGCAAGCACACTTAGTGGACTTGTCAACGGCCTCAGTGTCAGTGGCGGTGATTCACGCCCAGGTGATAACGCTACAATATACATACGTGATACTAATTCATTAAAGGATGTAAACTCAACCCCCCAGCAGCCACTCTTCGTCATTGACGGATATATTTATCCAAATGATGTAAAGGTAGGCAACAGCACGCAGAACCTTGGTGCAGAAGCCTTCAATAACCTCGACCCATCAGAGGTGGAAAGCATCTCCGTGCTGAAAGACGCATCAGCTGCCGTATATGGCGCGCGTGCAGCAAACGGTGTGATACTGGTAACAACAAAGAAGGGTAAACTCGGAGCTCCGAAGATAAACTACTCAGGTACATTCGGCTTCACGGATGAGGTATCAAGACCAAGTATGCTCAACGCATACGAGTACGGAAGACTGTATAACGCATACGTAGCAGCAGATCCGACAAACACCTCTCTCAATAATACAACAGCCCTGTTCCAGTATGACGAACTTGAGGCAATGAAAAGTCTCAACAATGATTTGCTCGACAAGTACTGGGAGACTGGTTCAAAAATGAAGCACAACGTGAACATCAGCGGAGCCACAGACAGAGTCAACTATTTCGGAAGTGTATCATACTTTACACAAGACGGTAATCTCGGTAAACTTGATTACAACAGGTGGAACTATCGTGCAGGAATTGATGT
>JALFNY010000193.1 GCA_022774105.1 Prevotella sp. | reverse complement strand
CTCTGGGTTTGCATCAGCCCACGCTTTTTCTTCTGCATAGCGTTCTGCACAAATTTCTTGTAACTCCTTTGCACGGTTAGCGTATAGTTCCTTGACATCATCAAATATTTGGAACGGGTTTTCTGGGTCTCCACCGAGGTTCTTTACGGTATTGATAAAAGCATCTCCGCCTAGTGGTGCACCGTGTGTCTTACAGTCTGCCTCATATGATGTACCATCAGCCTTCACTGCTCCCTTACCCATAATACACTTGCCAATGATGAGGGCAGGCTGACCTTTAACGGCCTTGGCTTCTTCTATGGCCTTGCGTATCTGAGCGGCATCATTACCGTTAATCTCTATTACATACCATCCGAGTGCACGATACTTGGCTGCGGTGTCTTCATTTAGCACATCCTTAGTTTCTGTAGATAACTGTATGTCATTTGAATCATAGAACATGATTAAGTTATCAAGTCCAAGTACAGAAGCTACACGTGCTCCACCCTGTGAGATTTCTTCCTCTATGCCACCATCAGAGATATAGGCATATATAGTCTCTTTCTCAAAGGTTGGATTGCCTGTATGTGCAGCAAGGAACTTGGCAGCAATGGCTGCACCAATGGCGAAGACATGGCCCTGACCAAGTGGACCTGAGGTATTCTCTATACCACGTGCTATCTCAAACTCTGGATGTCCTGTCGTAGGAGAGCCCCACTGACGAAGTTGTGCAAGCTCATCAAGGGAGAATTTTCCAGCAAGGCATAACTGCGCATAAAGCATAGGAGCCATGTGGCCTGGATCAAGGAAGAAACGGTCACGGCCAACCCACTCTGGATTCTGCGGATCATACTGGAGATATTCAGAATAGAGTACGTTGATAAAATCCGCACCACCCATTGCACCGCCTGGATGACCAGACTTTGCTTTCTCAACAGACGCTGCTGCAAGGATACGTATATTATCCGCAGCATGATTCAATACTTTAATGTCATTCATAGACTTTTGTTTTATAATTATGCGTTATTTGTTTTTATATATAAATTATCCTCAGTAAATTTGCCCAACATTTCATATTGTTTGAATAAGCGAGCATAAATCTCAACATTAAGTGGAATAGGATGATATTCTTTTGAAAAACCACTATTCATTGTTGCAATAGCATCCTCTACCCTATCATACACGCCAGCAGCAGTAGCAGCAAACATTGCTGCACCAAGAGCGCAGGCTTGATCTGTATTACATACTTTTATCGGTTTGTTAATAACATCACACATTACCTGCATAACGAATGGAGATCGCAAGGCTATGCCACCAATGCCAATAACATCATCAATGCGTATTCCCTCTGCCTCAAAACGGTTGACAATGGCTTTGGTTCCATATGCCGTGGCTTCAACAAGTGCCCGGAATATCTGTGGGGCAGTGGTACTAAGGGAGAATCCGCAAATTGAGCCTTTAAGGAATTGGTTTGCATCAGGTGTACGACGACCATTCACCCAATCGGTAGCAATCATTGTACTTTCCGCAACAGGTATCTTCTCCGCCTCCTTTGTTAAGGATGTTATTATACTATCACATGCTTCCTCAATAAGGGTTTCCTGTTCTGCCTCTTTTATCCTTCCTGATAAAACACGCGGAAGAATATTACGCAACGGGTATTCAAGTATCTTGCGAAACATAGCATAGACATCTCCAAAACTTGATTGACCTGCTTCAAGGCCTATCATGCCAGGGATAACACTGCCATCTACTTGTCCACATATACCTTTTATATTCTTACCCACCATCTCAGAATATGGTGTTACCATAACATCACAAGTAGAAGTACCGATAACACGAACAAGGGTGTTTGCTCTAACACCAGCACCTACGGCACCTACATGACAGTCATAGGCTCCACCAGCGACAACAACAGATGTGGGAAGTCCAAGCCTCTCTGCCCACTCTGGACATAATGTTCCCACAGGTTTCTCCGCTGTCTCCGTTTCTGTAAAAAGACGTGCTCGGAATCCTGCAAGCTTTGGTTCAAGAGATACAAGAAACTCCTCAGAAGGCAAACCGCCCCACTCCTTGTGCCACAAGGCCTTATGACCACATGCACAACGGCTGCGTATGATATGATTTGCATTGTTTACACCTGTAAGTACAGCGGGTAACCATTCGCAACACTCTATTATGGAGTATGCTCTGGCAGAAATAGAATCATCCTCACGAAGAATGTGCATAGCCTTAGCCCAGAACCATTCTGCACTGTATCTACCTCCTACATATTTGGTGTAATCAACTTTCCACGATTTACAACGCTCGTTTATCTCTTCTGCTTCCAATATGGCTGTGTGGTCCTTCCACAAGACAAACATAGCATTTGGATTGTCCGAGAACTCATGTAGCATGGCAAGAGGCGTTCCTGTCTCATCTACGAACACAGGAGTAGAGCCTGTCGTATCAAATGCTATACCGACAACTTGTTCTGCAACAGCAGACGGACATTGTGATAATGCCTCCTTAACACCCTTTTCTAACGCTTCGAGATAGTCCTTGGGGTGTTGACGCCACTGACCCAATTTAGGATTACAGTATAGTCCCTTCTTCCAGCGCACAAAATGATTTACGCTGGTAGCAATGCACTCACCCGTCTCAGCATTTGCAACAAGTGTGCGAACACTGTCCGTACCATAGTCAAGCCCTATAACGTATCTTGCCATACTGTGTTATCATGATTTGTACTTCACTGCTGCTTGTTCTATAGCGAGACCTGATCTGTATGCCTCTATATATTTGTTGAAGCCTTCTACTTCCTCTGGCAATGGGCTTATTTCTGTACCCGTACAACCTTCAAAAACAACGTTATCCAAATAATCTGCGAGGCAGAGACCTGATTTGTTGTTGATAGCATAACCTGCAAGTAGAGCTATGCCCCATGCTCCTCCCTCACCAGCAGTTTCCATAACGGAAATTGGAGAATTTAATGCCGCAGAGAGTATCCTTTGCCCTACGCCTTTTGTCTTGAATAATCCTCCGTGTCCTGTAATACGGTCAACCTTTACGTCTTCCTTCTTGAAAAGTATATCGTTGCCAATCTTTAATACGGCAACAGACGCATATAGGTTTGTACGAATGAAGTTTGCAAGATTGAAATTGTCATTTGCTGAGCGTACAATAAGTGGACGTCCCTCATTAAGGCCTGTAACAGGTTCTCCTGAAATATAGTTATATGAGAGGACACCACCGCAATCAGCATCGCCTTTTAGTGCATTATTGTAAAGAGCCTCATATATAGCATTCATATTAACAGGTATGCCAAGAAGTTCCTGATATTCCTTGAATAATTTTACCCATGCGTTGAGATCTGATGTACAGTTATTACAATGAACCATTGCAACCAATGAACCGTCTGGTGTTGTAACCATATCTATCATCTCCGAGGGTTCTGAGAGATTCTTCTCCAATACAATCATAGAGAAAGAAGAGGTTCCTGCTGACACATTTCCTGTACGTTGCTTAACCGCATTCGTTGCAACCATACCCGTTCCTGCGTCTCCCTCAGGAGGACAAAATGGTACACCTGCTTTCAAAGTGCCTGACACATCAAGAAGTTTAGCACCAGCCTCTGTCAAACTACCAGCCTGTTCTCCTGCAACAAGAACCTTGGGAAGAATGTCAAGCAATTTCCAAGTGTACTCTTTCGGTGATACAAGTTCATCAAACTTGCGAACCATGTCCTTATTGTAGTCTTTTGTATCAGGATCAATAGGTAACATACCTGAAGCATCACCTATTCCAAGGACTTTCTCTCCAGTTAGCTTCCAATGGATATAACCAGCAAGTGTAGTTAGATATTTAATATTCTGCACATGCTCGCTATCTTCAAGCACACATTGATATAAATGTGAGATACTCCATCGTAAGGGAATATTAAATACAAACAACTGTGACAAGGCCGCAGCAGCTTCACCCGTATTGGTGTTACGCCATGTACGGAATGGTACAAGGATGTTATCATCTGCACCAAATGCCATATAGCCATGCATCATCGCAGATACTCCGATTGCAGCAAGTTTCTCTATGCTACAGTCATATTGTCTTCTAACATCTTTCAGCAATTCCGCATAACAATCCTGCAGTCCAGCCCATATTTCGTCTATGCTATATGTCCATAGCCCATCGACAAGTGAATTCTCCCACTCATGGCTACCTTGTGCAATAGGCTTATTAGCTTCATCAATGAGCACTGCCTTTATGCGAGTAGAGCCAAACTCTATACCGAGAATGGCTTTACCCGCTTCTATAGTCTCTTTTACGTTCATCATGGATACTATTATATCATTATCAGAGGATTGACATTACATCATCAATGCGCGGTTCAACATATAGTAAACCTCATTGTTACGTAACTGTTGTTTGAAGTTAGATATGGTCGTATCTTTATCTATTCTTACCATTTCTATGCCTGCTATCTCTGCATAATCTTCCCAGTACTCTGGTGTAATATCGTATGACATACAAGAGTGATGTGTACCTCCTGCAAGAATCCATGCTGTAGCTCCAACCTCGAATGAAGGCTGAGGTATCCACAACGCATTGGCAACTGGAAGTTTTGGTAATGGCTTAGGCTCTATACATTTAACATCATTAACAATAAGACGGAAGCGATTGCCAAGATCAACGATGGTAGCAGTGATTCCCTCTCCTGTTTTAGAGTCAAATACCAAACGTGCAGTCTGGCTCTTACGAATACCTATGCCAAGGAAATGTACTTCAAGGCGTGGTTTGTTTGCTGCTATGAGAGGGCATATTTCCAACATGTGGGATTGAAGTATTGCAGAATTTACCCCGTCAAAGTTCAGTGTGTAGTCCTCAAGGAAAGATGCCCCCTTTGACATACCTTGCGTCATGAACCATAAAGTGCGATAAAGTGCAGCAGACTTCCAATCTCCTTCTGCGCCGAAACCGTACCCTTCCGCCATTAGGCGCTGCGATGCAAGGCCTGGAATCTGGTCAAAACCAAGGAAGTTTGGATCATTGACATCTGCTCCCCCAAGGTCATCAAAGTTGGTGGTAAAGCCTTTCGCACCTTCATCTTTAAGAACACGACGAATAGCGATTTCTGCCTTTGCTGCATTCTTGACTTTTTCCCAATACACTTCCTGACCAGCCTCACATGGAACAATTGTATATAACTGTTTATACTCCTCTACAAGTGCATCAGCTTCCTCGTCTGTAACAACCTTATAATATTCCATCAATGATGATACTGGATAATAGTCCACATGGTATCCAAGACGAACTTCTGCCTCTACCTTGTCACCATCCGTCACAGCGACATTATTCATTTGGTCACCAAAACGAAGTATGCGCATATCCTTGGCATCTGCCCATGCTGCACATACACGCATCCATACCGCTATCTGCTGCTGTGGTTTCTCGTCCTTCCAATATCCAGACACCACCTTACGTGGCTTACGGAGATGTGCGCAGATATGTCCGAACTCACGGTCGCCATGAGCCGATTGGTTAAGGTTCATAAAGTCCATATCCATGGTATCCCATGGTATTTGCTCATTATACTGTGTATGGAAATGTAACAATGGCTTCTGTAATGCTTGCATACCCTTTATCCACATTTTTGCAGGAGAGAATGTATGCATCCATGTTATTACGCCAACACATTTTTCCTCATTGTTTGCTGCCTTCATTACTGCCTCTACTTCTTTTGAGGAATTTGCTGTTCCTTTATATACTATTTTTATAGGCAATATACCTGATGTGTTGAGATCATTCACCATTTCGTTGGAATGTGCATCAACAGCAACGACAGCATCGCCTCCATAGAGTAACTGAGCACCAGTCACCCACCATACCTCAAGGTTTTCAAAAGCTTTAATCATAGTCATTACAGTTTGTTAGTTAAATATTTTCTATTCATTTAATACGTCCTATATATCTCAACAGCCGCAGACGTATATTTAATGTTGCATTCCTTTTTGTCCATAATAAGCGTTTGGACCGTGTTTGCGCATATAGTGTTTCTCTATCAAGAGAGGATTCATTGTCAACGATGGATTCACAGAGAATGCAATGAACGCCATTTTTGCACATTGTTCCATCACCTTCGCATTATATACGGCATTATCTGGTGATGTTCCCCATGAGAAAGGACCGTGATTTTTCACAAGTACAGCGGGGGTGTGATCTGGATTAATCTTGCGAATATTCAATATTTCATCAACAATCACATTACCTGTTTCCAGTTCATAAGCGCCCTTTACCTCAGTTTCCGTCATATCGCGCGTACATGGTATATCTTTGTAGAAGTAGTCTGCGTGGGTAGTACCTATATTTGGAATATCTTTTCCTGCCTGTGCAAACGCAGTAGCGTATGTAGAATGTGTATGCACTACGCCTTTAATATTTGGAAATGCCTTATATAGTACAAGGTGTGTCGGCGTATCTGACGACGGATTCAAGTTTCCCTCAACCACCTTACCTGTCTCCAAATCTACGACAACCATATCATCGGCCTTCATGTCATCATAACTTACACCTGATGGTTTTATTACGACAAGGCCTTGCTCACGGTCTATACCTGAGACGTTACCCCATGTAAAAATCACTAATCCTTGTTTTACAAGGTCAAGATTTGCTTTATATACTTTCTGTTTTAGTTCTTCTAACATAGTATTTCCTTTGTATTTAGTGTATTTCTGTGATACCTTACATTTATCGTATTTGGAGTTGAAACATATTAACATCTCAGGCCGGAGTCCGTTGTTAATAGTTTTTTGTTAGGAACAAGGAAACTATTTCCAAGGAACTCCGACACTGTATTATGTATTCTTACCAAAGTGCGATATACAATATTGT
>JALFNY010000190.1 GCA_022774105.1 Prevotella sp. | reverse complement strand
AAATCGCCACGGGAGAAAGATTCCGCTTGGTGGAGATTGTAGTTCTTTTCAAACAGGCCATAGCCATAACCCAAAGGCTTGTCAGCTATCATTTCCACAGACTGTTGCCATATCAGCAGACGGCCGTCGGCGGAGTCTTTCTTCATGCTATACATTCTGAAGCCTGCTCCCGTTATCACTGCCGCCGCGACAAGAATCACAAGAGGGTGACGGCCGGCAACCTTACGCAGTGTTTCCCTGTGGCACATGGCGGCATACACTGCCGCCTCTATGCAAAGTCCGATGTAGGCTGTGCGGCAACGGAGAACCAATATCCCCACCATGACAAGGAACACAAACGCCACGTTCGTATAATGCCAGCCGGATTGCCTTGCCCGCGAAATGAGTATTGGCATCACTCCCACGAAATATAGTGCCGTGGCGGTAGGGTTGTCGTTTGAGCCGACAACGGGGAAATATACGTTCGCACTTTCCGCCATTCCCAACTTCTGCGCCGCCATGAATACTATGTGGATGGCTGCGACAAGCATCAGCCCGTCCTCCATGCTCTTTTTCGCCAGCAGTCCTGTTCTTTGTCCCGCATCCAACACCAACAGTAAAGACAGTGTGACATTAAGATACAATGCCCTGTAAATCTCGTGAGGATGGGTAAAGAGAGCATGAAGTGATACATAGATTATCCATCCGAGTATGAAGAAAGAATATCTTGAGGCAAGTACGCGCTTGCCTGCCATTATGCAACCCGGCACGCAGACAAGCCCCAATATCAATATCCCTGCTTCCAACAGCAGATACTTTGACAAGGATGGATAGACAAACAGCCCTGTGTCCAAAGTTGAAAATACACACAATGACATATACAGCAGATATGCCACATATCGAGCGGGATGTGAAACAAGTATTTCTTTTGAAGAAGATGTCATAAAGGTTAGGTTATAGTTAGTCAGGCGTTTCTTTACAGCCTTGTGGATTTAGGTTTCTTTTGCAAATGTAATAAAAATAATTTAACAGGCACTGTGAAATCTGTTGCTCTTAACATTTATTTTGACTTTGAAAAGAACGATGCTGCAAACTGGTGCTGATTGTGTTATAATCAGGTGCTGATTACAATACAAACACGGCCTTTTTACAGTGTAAAAGGGCCGTGTTTGCAAAACCATCTGTTGTGGACGGTTCCTGGTTATGCCTCCGCCTTGTCTGCGCTTCGGGTGTTTTCTGCTCTTTTTACCCTCCGCCAGATTACGAAAGCGGCGGTACAGGCGTAGCATACTGCCTGCATCCACAGTGCGTGGTATTCCTTTATTACGTCGGGTAGCAGTGCGCCCATGCTGCTCATCCTTATGAATCCGCGTATGCAGAAGGTGCTGGGGAAGAGTACGGAGACGCCTTGCCATACTCCTGAAATGGCTGATAACGGCCAACTTACGCCCGACATGAACAGCAGGGGGACGGAGGTGAAGACCACCACAAGCATTACACTTTCGCGGTATCGCACTATCTCGCTGAATGTGATGGCAAAGAATATGCAGGCAAGGAGGTAGGGTGTGAGGAACATGAAGAGGTCTGCGGCGTGTACCAATGATACGAAACCGAAGATATGCGGTACGGCTAACGTCACCCATGCCAGCATGACAGAGAATATAAGGGCGTATGCCACGGTCTTGTCACATAGCATCGTCATGGCCTTTGTGAGCGTGCTCTGTCGGTTTTTACGACGATAGTTTCGGTAGGCTGCCTCTCGCTCCGTTCCGCCTATCATGCCTACTCCAAGGAGTATGGACTGCTGTATGATGAGCACGAGCACACCGGGCAGCATGAAGTTGCCGTAACCGCTGGTGGTATTGAATATCGCCACCTCGTCGTATGCCAGTGGTTGTGTTGCGATTTCGTCTTCACGGTCGGTTTTGTTACCCAACTTCTGCCGTTGTATCTCTGTCCCCATCTCCATTGACACGATGGTGGCGGTGGTGATGATGGCCTTATACGTGAGCATATAACTCATGTCGCAATATACTGACACGTGTGCCTGCTCTCCTCGGCCTATATTCTTGTCAAAATCGTTGGGTATATGTATTATTCCGTATGCTTTGCCGTGACCTATCAGGTTGCGTGCTTCCTCGATGCTGGAGCAATGGTAGTCTATGCTGACATCGGGTGAGGCGTCAACCTTGTTGGCAAATTCTCGGCTCATGGCAGAGTGGGAATTGTCTATGAGTGCAATGGGAACTTCGCGCACTACCTCGTTGTTGTATATCCAGGAGTAGAGCAGTGGATATACAACTGGTAAGAAAATGAAGAAGAGCAGTACTCCTTCGTCCTTGGCAATGGCTTTTAGTTCGTTGAGCATTGGCGGATGTTGGGTTGTAATTATGATTGTTCGTTTTAGGCTCGAGGGTGTTGGACGCTCCTGTTCTGCTTGTGGGAAAACCAACAGTCAGCCCCAATACCCTAACATGGGAACCGCCCTCTACGGCTGATACCCGTATTCATTGAACGCTTTTTTCATGCGTCGTATGACGAGGGCGGGTAGTATGGTAAAGGTGATTAGGGCCATGATGTGTGGCAGGACGTTAGTAAGGGGATAGTCGTTGAATATGCACAACTGGTAAATCATGAAGTAATGGCGCATAGGAAACAGCCATGCGATAGCCTGCAACGGTGCGTCCATGGCGAAGATAGGGAAGGTAGTGCCTACCATAGAGAAACTAAGCACGCCCCAAAGGGAGCAGATGCTCATGGACATACGTAGGGATGGGATTATACCAAACATGAAAACGGCGAAGCCTTGGGCCGCTATGACGGAGAGAACGCTAAGTAGTAGTATGCGCCATACACCTCCTGGCGCCGGAAACTGTAACACTCCGTACATATATATCATGCTTATCAGCATGGTAGTGATGAATATCAGCGTCTGGGGAAGTAACTTTGTGAATAGGGCAAGGGCAAAATTGTCGCAAGAAAGGGCAAGCCATTCCTTGTGAGTGTTGAATTTTATCTCTGTTCCCAGGGAATAAACCGTCAGCAGAAATACGAAAAGCAGCAGACAGGTAGGTACCACCATGGTGCTGAGGTAGATGTTGTAGTTCACCCACGGGTTGCCAATATTGTGCTGATCCACTGCTATTGGTTGCAGAAAGGCATTTGCCTGCGCTTCTGTTGCGCCCTTTGCCATCAGCGTACTCTGGCCTACTGCAGCGGAGCCCAGTGTGCATAGCGTCTTTAACTCCTTGTATATCAACGAGCCAGCAGTGATATATGTGTAACTGACATATACCGACATACGTGGCTGACGGGCAGAAAGAAGGTCTTGGGTAAGGTGTTCTGGGAATAGTATGAAGGCGTAAATCTCGTTGCGTTGCATAGCCTGACGCGCTTCATCAACGGTTGGGTAGTGTGCTACCACGTGCGATGACTGGAAACTGTCAATCATTCTTGTCAACTTACGGGTAACGGTGGTATTGTCATTATCCACTATTCCTATCGGCATATCCACGGGTTGGCCCTCGTACATCAATGAAGTGAAGAAGAGGGTGACGCACAATGGCAGCACCACCATACATATTATATATATAGGGTGACGCAGAAGGTTCTTCACCTCCCGCCTTAACAGTGACAATGTTTTGTTATGCTTGTCCAACGTTACAGTGGCTTTTCCTATTGGCAGAGGTGCCGATTATTTCCTGATTATTACCGACATACCGGGTCGCAGACCGTCAAACATCTCCGTAGGACGAGCCTTTACCTCGAAGGTCTTCATGTCATACTGCCCGTTTGTCTTCGTTGCTTTCCATGTAGCGTAACTACCTTGGTCTTTTATTGAGTACACCTTGAATGTCGCTTCCTTGTTGAATGCCGGTATAAAGGCGTTGAATGTGTCTCCAATCTTCATTCCTTCGAGTTGGTCTTCACGTATGTTGAACGCTCCCCAAACGTCATTCATAATGCTGATAGTCATTATTGGCGAGCCACTGCCTATGAGTTCTCCTACCTTTGGGTATATGGTTGCCACCTCACCTTCTATCTGTGCTGTCTGTACTGTCTCGTTAATGTATGATGATACCTCGCTTACCGCTCCTTTGGCACGGTCCACTTGTGCCTGTGCTGCGGCTTTTTCCTCGCTTCGTGCGCCGTTTTTTGCCATGTCATACTGGCTTTTTGCCGCCCTTTCTTGTGCTTCATAGGCTTTGTAACTGGCGTAGGCTTCATCGCGTTTTTGTTCGCTCATCACTCCTTCATCGTACAATCTCTGCACTCGTTCGTATGATTTTTTGTGTATGTCCAGCCCTGCTTTGGCCTGCTGCCACAACTCGTATGCTGCCTGTACCTGCTCTCTTCGTGCTCCGGCTTGTGCCATTTCGCTCATTGCTGCGGCTGCGTTTTCTGCGCTTTCTGCCTGCTGTCGTTTGGCTTCTACGTCGGGGGCGTCGAGTATTGCGAGTGTGTCACCCACGTGAACGTAATCGCCTTCCTTTACTCTTAGTTCGAGTATGCGTGCTGGTATCTTGCTTGATACACGGTATTCTTCTACGTCTATCTGGCCTTGTATTATCTCTTCTTCTTGGCCTATGGTAAGGTATCCTATGGCACCGACTGTTATTACCACGATGGTGAATACTGCCAAAGCCATCATTACGCTTTTATGTTGTGCTTTATTTTCCATAACTGTGTGTGTTTCCTATTACTATATTTCTCCCAATGCCTTTCTAAGGGCTGTTTCACTGAGTTTTAGTTCTATCTCTGCGTCTATCTTTCTTGTCTGTGCTTGCAGCCATGCGGTCTGTGCAGCCATTACGTCTGTGGTCTGCATCACGCCTTCCTTGAAGCCCAGGTTGGCGCATCTCAGGTTTTCTTCGGCTTTTTCTATGTTCTTTCTTGCGGTGTGAAGGTTCTTGTTTGATTCGCGAACTCTGAACGTACATTGGCTTATTTGTAGTTCTATCATTTCCTGTGCCTCGGTTAATTTCAGTTGTGCGAGGTTCGTGGAATATCTTGATGCGCGTATGTTATACATTGTTTCTCCCCAGTCCAGCACTGGTATTCTCACCATAACGCCTATGTTGAATGCGCCTTTGAACTTGCGTTCGAAACTGTTATACGTGCTGGGGTTGGAGAATACTGCTCCTGACATCAGTGCCACTTGTGGCAGATAGCTGGCGCGTGCTATCTTTGTCTGCTGGCGTGTCAGTTCTACGGCGTCGCTCAGCAGTTGCAGTTCGTGGCGTCGTTCTAATGCTCCGGCGGTGTCATAGTCGGCTACTGGCTCTGCTGACAGTGTCTCTTTGTTCTCGTCTTCTAACGTAATGTCTGTGTCGAGGGGCATGCCACAGAGTTGGCAGAGGCTCATTCTTGCCAGTGCCAGCCCGTTGTCAACTTTTGCTTTGGTCATGTCTGCCTCGTTCAATGCAACGTTTACTTTCAGTCCGTCGGCTCTTGTGGCTACGCCGTTGCTTATCATTTTCTGTACGTCGCTGTCCAGTTTCTTCACCAGTTGCAGGTAACTCTCTGCCAGTTTTTGCTTTTGTCGCAGTGATACTACTGTCCAGTAGGCGTTGTCTATGTTGTATAGCACATTGTCTTCTGTTGCTTCTATGTTGCTATCAGCCATTCTTTCCGCTATGTCTGCTATCTTGTTGCCTGCTGTTACGGCTCCGCCCATGTATATTGGCTGTGTCAGTATGGCTGAGGCGGTGAATATATGGTGTGTGTTTGTCTTGAAGGCGTCAACTATCTGTTGTCCTAATGCGTCGCCGGCTTGTGCCAGTTGTTGTGCCATCTCTTGTCCTATCTGGCTGAATGAGGTGCTTGTCTGGCTGATAAGGCTACCCAGTGCCTGTGCTTGTGCGGGTGTTATGATTCCCTGCGCGGCCATAGACTGTATTGAGTTGGTCACGTTTTGGTTCACCTGCCCGGCTATTGGGGCTATCTGTGTGCCTAAGGAGTGTACGGTTGTAGTGCCGGCGTTGCTCAGCAGGGCCTGCTGTTCGTCGCTGAGTATGGATATTTCTCTGCTGGAGTACATATATCCTCCGGTTATATCTATGTGTGGCAGGTATTTTGTCCGTGCAGCCTTACGTGTGTTTTCGGCCGTTCTTTTTTTCTCTCTTGCCATGCTCATCTGCTTGTTGGCGCGCAGAGCCCTTGCACGGCAACTGTCAAGCGAGAGGGTCTCGGCTGATGCTGGTGCTATGGTGAGGAGGGTAATGAGTATTGATATGAGTTTGTTCATTATTGGTTTATAATTGGATTTCTTGTGCAAAGTTACGCTTTTTCCGTGGAAATGCCAACGCTTGGTTGTTATTTTCTTATCACAAACCATATGTGAACACATATTGTGTGCATTAGACCATAGTGTTTTCGCATTATCTGGAAGCGTTCTATCAGTGATGCGCGGTGGTTCTTTACGGACATTCCTCCTTCCAGATACTGGCATAGTGTGAGGTGTGTGTTATGTAGTGGCAGTGTCTTTGCTGCTGCGGCTTTCATTATTCTGATACACCAGTCAACGTCTGCTGAGAGTCGGTAGGTCTGGTCGTAGGGTGTTTGTCGTGCCAGGTCGGTGCGTGCGTAGAACGCCTGATGGCATACAAGCATACCGTTGAGAAAGGATTTCCATGTCAGTTTCTCTGGTGGTTGTAGCCGTCTGTGATGCAGGAAGCGGCCGTTGGCATCTACTATGTCCGTCTTGCCGTAGATAACGGCGGGCAGTTCCTTGTAATGGGCGTTGTTTATCTGTGTGGCTATGCGCCTCAGGGTGTGTTCGTCGGCAAGGGTGTCGCCGGCGTTAAGGAACAGTATGTAGTCGCCTTCTGCCTGTTGTATGCCTTTGTTCATGGCGTCATACAGTCCGTTGTCTTTCTCGCTCACCACCTTTACCTTGTGCCTGCCGTTTGTGTTTGCGGCGTATGCGTGGGCCAGTTCTACTGTCTTGTCTGATGATTTGCCGTCTATTATTATGTGGCTGACCTTGTCGTATGACTGTTCTCCCACGCTTTTCAGTGTGCGTGGCAGTTCTTTCTCGGCGTTGTATGTACAGGTTATGATGCAGAAGGAGGGCATGAGGTCGTGATTTGGTGGTTTGGGTGTTTTGGAGTTTTGGTTGTTTTGTCGCTTGTTTTTTACTTGTTTGCTTGTGGGTGGTTTGTCATGTGGTTGTAATCAGCACCTGTTTGCAGTGTAATCGGCACCTGTTTACAGTGTAATCAGTGCTTGTTTACATCGTAATCGGGTGCTGATTACTGTGGTGTGTGTTGTGACTTGGCTTTTAGTCTGTTAGAATATGGGCAGTGTGAGCAACTGGTACATAAGTGTTTTTGCCATTCGCTCGTGTCCTTTGTCGTTCGGATGCAGGCGGTCTGTGTCTGCATTGCGGAAGTACTGTGCATACTCGTCCTGCATAGGGTATAGTCCGCAGAGGGCGTTCAGGTCTATAACGGGCACTGCCCAGATGTTGGCCGCTTCCTTTGTTGCGTCTATATATGCTTGCAGGTACTCGCCACACTGGTTGGTGTAGTCCTCAGAACACTGCCAGTTCTTTTCGTTTGCGTGGAAGTTCTGGCGGTGAATAGGGGTCAGTAGCACTATCTGCTTGGTGGGATACATACGCTTTACCTTGTCCATGGCAATGTTTATGCGCCCGCGGTAGGTGTCTTTGTCCATGCACATATACTGCCTTTTGCGTGGTGTCATGGCCTTTGGCTTGCCGTGGCCGTACATCACCTCTTCCTCTTTCTCCTCATACCACTTGCCAAGTGGCACACCATTGTTGTAGTCGTTAGTGCCCATTAGTATGATAATGGCATCAACGGTGTCGCCGTGTTCGGCCATCAATTTGTCTGCCTGGCGTGGTATGTCGTTCCACTGACGCCCGCTTACAGCATAGACATACGGCGTTATGCCGAGCCATTCGCCCAACAATGTCCAGTATTTCTTTTTAGATGCACTGTTGCGAGGGTCGGTTATAGAGTCACCAAAGTAGGCCACCTTCTTGCCTTGCCATGGGTGTTGGAATACGAGTTGCGCACAACTGGGGGCTGCAAGCGCAATGATAAACATAAGGGAGAGAATCTTTTGCTTCATGATTAGTGTTGGTTTGTTACATAAGAATAAACGTTTCCACATATGACTTTATTATATATAAGGTGTGAATAAGTATGCTTTCGTCATACGTTTTAGACAAATTGTCACCCTTTTAAGACAAAATGACATAACGGTTTGCTATGGTATGTGCTTTGATAAATAGCATATCAGAAACGTGAACCATATAAAAAGAAAGGAGTTAGACTATGATGAACCAACCAGAGATGAGCAATAAGGAGGCACTGCAACGCTTCGCAAAGAACCTTGTTGGCGATGCTAAGGCCGGGAAGTTGGACCCAGTGATAGGTCGTGACGACGAGATACGCCGTGTGTTGCAGATTCTTTCACGCCGTACAAAGAACAACCCCATCCTCATTGGTGAGCCGGGAACGGGTAAAACCGCCATTGCCGAGGGACTGGCACAGCGTATAGTGCGTGGTGATGTGCCTGAGAATCTGAAGGAAAAAGAAATATACACCCTCGATATGGGTGCTCTTGTGGCAGGTGCCAAGTACAAAGGAGAATTTGAGGAACGTCTGAAAGGCGTGATAAACGCCGTTATAGAGTCAGAGGGTAAGGTGATACTCTTCATCGATGAGATACACACCCTCGTGGGAGCAGGCGGTGGTGACGGCGCAATGGATGCCGCAAACATCTTGAAACCAGCACTGGCACGCGGAGAACTAAGGGCTATCGGTGCCACAACGCTTAACGAATACCAGAAGTATTTTGAGAAAGACAAGGCATTGGAACGCCGCTTCCAGATAGTAATGGTGGACGAACCAGATGAGTTATCGGCCATCTCCATATTGCGAGGACTTAAAGAACGGTACGAAAACCATCACCGTGTGCGTATTCAGGACGATGCCTGCATAGCGGCAGTAACACTCTCTGAGAGGTATATTTCTGACCGTTTCCTGCCTGATAAAGCCATAGACCTGATGGATGAGGCCGCTGCCAAACTGCGAATGGAAAGAGATTCCGTGCCAGAGGAACTTGATGAACTGGAGCGTCGCCTCAAACAACTGGAGATTGAGCGTGAGGCCATAAAGCGAGAAGATAACAAAGAGAAACTTGCGGAACTCAACAAAACCATCTCAGTGCTGCAAGACGAGAAGTTAAGAATGCGCTCTCAGTGGGTGCAAGAGAAGAATCTCGTTGACAAAATACAGCAGGACAAACAACAGATAGAGCGTCTTCGCTTCGAGGCTGACAAGGCCGAGCGTGAGGGAAACTACGGGAAAGTGGCGGAAATACGTTACGGTAAGTTGAAGGAATTGGAGGAAGACATACGCCGTGTGCAGCAGGAGATAAACGCACAGGGTGCTGGCAAGATGGTGCGTGAGGAGGTTACGGCAGACGATATAGCCGAGGTGGTAAGCCGATGGACAGGTATTCCCGTTGCAAGAATGATGCAGAGCGAGAAGGATAAGTTGTTACATCTGGAGGAAGAACTACACAAACGTGTGATAGGACAGGACGATGCCATCCAGGCTGTTAGCGATGCGGTGCGCAGAAGCCGTGCAGGACTGCAAGACCCGAAGCGTCCTATCGCCTCGTTCATATTCCTTGGAACCACTGGTGTGGGTAAGACGGAACTGGCGAAGGCACTGGCTGACTACCTGTTCAATGACGAGTCGCTGATGACACGCATAGATATGTCAGAGTATCAGGAGAAGTTTTCCGTTACGCGTCTTATCGGTGCGCCTCCGGGATATGTTGGTTATGACGAGGGAGGACAACTCACTGAGGCGGTGCGCCGCAAGCCATACAGCGTCGTTTTGTTTGATGAGATAGAGAAAGCACACCCTGATATCTTCAATACCTTATTGCAGGTACTTGACGATGGACGGCTGACGGACTCGAAGGGTAGGGTGGTTAACTTCAAGAACACCATCATAATAATGACCTCCAACCTCACTCGTGAGCAGTTATATGGCCGTCAGCCCATACTTGACGGCAACGGAATGGTGAAGCCGCCCATACGGCCGGAGTTCCTGAACCGTATTGACGAGGTGATAACCTTCTCACAACTGACGCAGGAGGAGATAGCCGCTGTGGTGCGTTTGCAGATGAATCACGTGGCGGATATGCTGGCAAAGCAGGGCTTCCGCCTCATTGTCACCGACAGGGCAGTGGCTACTCTTGCAGAGGCGGGCTACGACCCGGAGTTTGGTGCGCGCCCAGTGAAGCGTGCCATACAGCGAGATGTGCTTAACGCACTGTCAAAACAACTGCTCGCTGGCAACGTGACACACGAGCAACCCATAACGGTTGACAGCAGGGAAGGGGTTATTACCTTTGCCAACAGTTAGTGACGGCGTGGCTTTCCACTGTCCGCAGTGCGCAGGCAGACAGTGTCTTACATACATATATACAAGAAGAATGTGGACAGCAGTGCCCACATTCTTTTTTTTGCCTATGACTTTAGTCTTGTAATCAGTACCTGATTACTTGGTAAAGAGGTGCTGATTACTTGGTAAGGAGGTGCTGATTAGTTGGTAAATAGGTGCTGATTAGTTTATGACCGCTTATTTATCGGTGTTTCTTAGCCTTGCGCGGACGTACATACCAGGCCGGAAGTCGGTGCCTATACCATTCACCTTGGCATACACTTTTATTGAATAGTCCTCCTTGTCAACGGACTGGTCTATGGTGACTATGGTTGCTGTGAAGGTGGCTTTGCCCATGCCGTTGATGCGGAAGTTCACCATTCCCCCTGTGCGCATCAAGTGTATGTCCTTCTCATACACCGTGAGTTGTATCAAGGGGGCGTGCTTGTTTATTATCTCGCACATCGCTGTGCCCGTCTCTATGTACTTGCCGAGGTTGGCGTTCATGTCTGTTACATATCCGCTTATCGGTGCTTTTACTGGTAGGTAGGCCATTATTCCGCTGTATTTCAGTGCCTGCGCACTGACGCCAAGGGCTTTCAGACGTGCCGAAGCGGCTTCTGCCTTGCTCTTCATGGATAGATAGTCTGCCTTACTCTGCTCCACACGTTTCTGTGATGCTGCCTCCTGTGAACCGAGGGTAGTTTGCCTGTGGTATTCTTTTGCAAGGTATTCCAGTTGTGCGGAAGCCTCGAGGTACTCCTGTTGCAGTTCTATGAAGTCAGGATTGTCAAGCGTGGCTATCACCTGTCCGCGTGTCACCGCCTTGCCAGGCATTATGTTCAGGCTGTGTATGCGTCCGCCTATGGTTGACGAAACGGTGGCGTGTTGTTCGGGAGATATTATCATCTGACCGTTGAAAGTGGGACTGTTCGCCACGTTGGTGGCACTTGTCACACCGTCAATGGTGGCGCTGTCAGCCTTTTCCTGACTGCCGCTGATGCTGTCGTTCCTCGTTTCCTGTTGTGTGGTATCGCCGCTTTCGGCAGGTGCCTCACCCTTGTTGGCGCAGGCGGTAAGGGCCAGTGCAAGGATTATTGTCAAGTGGTGGCTTTTCATATCGTTGATGTTTGTTTATTCTGTGTATAGTTCGAGTTCTATCGTTGTTATGTTATACTCCTTCAATGCCTCTATGTACTGGTTGCGGATCTGCCTTGAAGTGTTGAGGCTTTGTACCAGTTCCGCCATGCCTGTCTCGCTGTTTTCATAGAGTATCACGGCGTTGCGTTGCAGTTCATCGGCCTCTTTCAGTGCCGCATCGGTGTAATACCTCAGGGTCTTTGTCTGACGTTCCTTCATGGCTGACAGTTCCTCTATCTTGTTTTGCAACTGTATGCGGTTGTCCTCAGCCTGCCATGAAGCCGTCATGGCATCTATCTTTGCCTGTTTTACACGGCTTTTCTGGGGGAGAAAGACGAAGGGGAACGCTACGCCAACAGACCATGAGGACAGTCCTGACAGCGGTGTTATCTTCTGAACAGTGTAACCTACGGACAGTTCCGGGAAGAATTTGCTCTTCTCTACCTTCACCATGTCCGCCTTTTGCTGTGCTTCTGCGGCGAAAAGGGCGGTATATTCCTTTGCCAGCGCAGGCTTATCACTCGGTGATACAATAGGGAGTAGTGTCGCATCAGCGGGTGTCAGTGGCATCTCCGAGCGGCATACCCATGCCAATCGGCGTGCGCAGAGGGCGAGAGCACTTTCTGCCTGCACCAGATTAGTATGCTGTTCCGTTGCAAGTGTGTTCATCATGCTGTACTCTAACTTATTGATGTCGCCCTGTTCGTAACGTGTCTGGCTGATGGCACGTAGTTTTCCGGCAATGCTGTCCTGCCCTTTGCAGTGTTGCAGAATCTCTTTCGCAGCGAGATATTCCGTCCATGCCCGCTTTACCTCTGCCGTTATCTCCTTCGCTATGATGCTGCGGCGGTGCTCACCAACGGCTAACGTTGTTTTGACAAGCACGTTCTTGTAGTGCGGTGTGAGCAAAGAACCGAGTGATTGCTCCACTGTCACTTCGTAATCACTCTTCACTTCCCCGTTCAGTTGCCCCCATGAGTAGCCTATCTGAGTGCTGCCCATGTCCCAGGACTCACCTTTTGATACACGGGTTTTCTCTATTTCGGCACCTGATATCTTCATTCTCGGACTGCGTTCAAGTGCCACCTGCACCGCCTCTTCAAGCGTTACGATGCGCTGCTGAGCGTAAGTCGGGACGGAGAAACAGGCAAGGAGGAGTATGACAACAGCCTTGGCTGACAGCGAACGACCGTTTATCCTGCGCCGCCAGACGGGATAACAGTTAACGATGCGATAGAAAGCAGGGATGATAATCAATGTAAGTATGGTGGAAACGATTAGTCCTCCAATGACAACTGTTGCCAAAGGACGCTGCACTTCAGCACCCGCTGACTTGGCAATAGCCATTGGAACGAAGCCGAGTGACGCCACAAGACCAGTGAGAAAGACTGGCCTTAGCAGGTGAAGACTGCCTGAATAAATTAGTTTGTCGGTACACATTGTATATTTATTTGTATGTTTTAGTGAGTTGAAATGGTTGATCATAAGTATTCCGTTGAGCACTGCAACGCCGAAAAGGGCTATGAATCCCACTCCTGCCGATATGCTAAAAGGTAGTCCGCGCAGCCAAAGTGCGACGATACCGCCTATCAATGACAGCGGAACGGTGGAGAAAACAACGAGGGAATAGGTAACGCTGCGGAAGGCAAAGAATAGTAATAGCAGTATCAGCAGCAGCGAAATGGGGATTACTATGAGCAAAGTGCTGATGGCATTTTGTAGGTTTTCAAACTGTCCGCCGTACTCAAAATAGTATCCGGGGCTTAGTTTTACGTTCTTATCGAGTGTTGCGCTTATCTGTTCCACTACCTTTTGTATGTCCGCACCACGTACGTTTACGCCGATAACGATGCGTCTTTTCGCTGCATCACGGTTGATTTGAAGTGGTCCGTTGACCAACTTTATGGTGGCAACTTCACTTACTGGCACGTGAAGTCCGTCTGGGGTACGCACTGAAAGACGGTTGAGGTCAAGGTCTTTGACAATGTCTTGGTCAAGTCTTACAACGAGATCGAAGCGTCGTTCGTTCTCGAATACCACGCCAGCGGCTTCTCCTGCGTATGCGGTTCGTATTATATCGTTCAGTTCTTGTATGTTAATTCCGTATCGGGCAATCTTGGTTCTGTCGTAATCTACTACAAGTTGCGGCAGGCCTACTGCTTGTTCTACTATCACATCGGCCGCTCCTGGTATTTTTTCTACGTAACTTGCGGCCTCTTTTGCCTTTGTATAGAGTTCGTCCATGTCCTCTCCGTACAGTTTTATGGCTATGTCTGCCTTGGCACCGGTCATTAGTTCGTTGAAGCGCAACTGTATAGGCTGACTGAAATTGAACTCCGCACCCTTGACATTGTCTAATGCTTTCTTCATCTTTTCTACCATTTCTGTGCGGCTGTTGGCAGAGGTCCACTCCTTAAAGGGTTTCATTACTATCATTATGTCAGCGTCTTCCACTGACATTGGGTCTGTGGGCACTTCTGCAGTGCCTATCTTTGATACTACGTGCCGCACCTCCGGGAACTGTTCTTTCAGTACTTTTGCTGCTTGTTCTGATATCTCTATGCTTTTGCTTAGCGAACTTCCGGCTGGCAATGTCATCTGCATTGCGAAGTCACCTTCATCAAGTGTGGGTATAAACTCTGCTCCCAGCCTGTTGAACAGCAGCAGTGCGATGGCGAGAAGGGCAAAGGCTGAGGCTATGGTTGCTGTGGTTCGGCGTATGCAGAAGTGCAGTGCCTTGTGGTATTTGCTGCTCAGCCATTTGAAGAAACGGTCTGCCAGTGTGGGTTTCAGTGATATGTTGTGTTTCAGGAACAGTGCTGTCATCATGGGAACGTATGTCAGTGACAGCAGCAGTGCGCCTATTATGCAGAACACGAGTGTCTTGGCCATTGGTGTGAAGTACTTTCCTTCTATTCCTGTCAGTGTGAGAATGGGGAAGAACACGATGAGTATTATTAGTACGGCGAAGGCGGAACTCGTCACTACCTTTGACGCTCCGTCCCTTACTTCGTTGTCCATCTGCTCTCTTGTTAGTGTTTTTCCTGATAGGCGTTTGGTGTAAACGTGGGCCAATATGCCTTCTACTATTACTATTGAGCCATCTACTACTATGCCGAAGTCTATTGCTCCGAGGCTCATTAAGTTAGCGGAGACACCGAAGATGCGCATCATTATGAAGCCGAACAGCATGGCCAGGGGTATTACTGAGGCTACTATCATGCTGGCCCTGACGTTGCCGAGGAACAGCATCAGTACTATAAACACTATCAGTGCGCCCTCTATGAGGTTGCTGATGACGGTTGAGATGTTGCGGTTCACCAGTTCTGAGCGGTTTAAGTAGGGCTCTATGCTTACGCCTTCTGGTAACATTCGCTGCACTTTCTCTATCCTTTTCTCCAGTTCTTGTGTCACAACGTTGGCGTTAGCGCCTTTTAGCATCATGGCAATGCCGCCTACGCACTCTCCTTCTCCGTCCATGGTCATTGCTCCGAAGCGTTTGGGCGAACCGAAGTTCACGCGTCCTATGTCGCTGATATGCACGGGCATACCGTTGCGGTTGGCCACTACTATTTTCTCGATGTCCTTTATCTTGGAAATCATTCCCTCTGAACGTATGTAGTATGCCTTGCCGTTTTTCTCTATGTAACTGGCTCCTGTGTTCTGATTGTTGTTGCTAAGGGCCTCGAATACGTCGCTGATTGTTATCTTCATGGCCGTCAGCGTCTCGGGGTTTATGGCTATTTCGTATTGTTTCAGATAGCCGCCGAAACTGTTAATCTCTACTATTCCCGGTATGCCTGATAACTGACGGCGCACTATCCAGTCCTGTATCGTGCGCAGTTCCATTGCGTCGTAGTCCTTTTTGTGTGCATCATCTACTTTCAGTACATACTGATAGATTTCTCCCAAGCCCGTTGTTATAGGCATCATCTCAGGGGTTCCCAACTCAGTAGGTATCTCTCCTGCCACGGTCTGTATCTGTTCGTTTATCAACTGTCGTGCTTCCAGCGTGGGAACGCTCTCCTTGAACACAACGGTTACGAGTGACAGGCCGAAGCGTGACACCGAGCGTATTTCCGTTACGTTCATGATGTTGCTCATGGAGGTCTCCACCGGTATGGTAATCAGTTGCTCCACCTCTTGCGGGGCGAGTGTTGGAGACACTGTAACCACCTGCACTTGGTTGTTGGTAATGTCGGGAACGGCATCTACGGGGAGGGTAAGCATGGAGTAGATGCCACCGATAAGCAGTAGCAGGGTGGAGAGAGCGACAAACAGTTTTTTGCGGATTGAGAAATTTACTATGGCATTGAACATGGTGGCTGAGTGTATTTGTTTGATTGTTGCAAAAGTAATCAAAAAACAATAAATCAACGACAAATGGGCGATATATTACAACGTATCTCCTCGTATGTAATCTTTTTTAACGGTTGTTTTACCTGCCTTAACCTCGGTTAACTGTGACCTGATGCGTTCATAATGCTGCATGGTCATATGGCTTGTTGTGCGTTGTTGCGTCATCGGTTGTTGGGGCAGATACAATCAGCACCTGATTACGCCGTAATCAGCACCACATTGCAGGGTAATCAGGTGCTAATCGTGAGGTAATCAGGTGCTGATTGCGAGGGAAGGGTAGGGGGTATTTTACGATTTATGTTATATAGTGTGTTATCAGGACAATTCTTCCAAGGGGCATTGCGTTGTGTAGTTTGTCCGGGCAGGGTATTGGCTTCGTTCTCGCTCCTTTCCTTTCGCTTTACATTATATATATAATGACGAGGAAGGTCAGTCCCCATGCCGCCACAAGCAGTTGCGTGAAGCGGTCGTGGAGTATCACTTTCGTCGGGTCACCGCTTTTCTCATCCACCACGGTGAGTTGTATGTAACGCAGCAGTCCGATGATAACGTAACCGCTGGTGAGGTAGATATACGGTGTGCCGAGGTTCATTATAACCTCTGGTGAGACGGTGTACATGATGTAACAGACTAACATCACGCCGCCAGTTATTGTTATTGCCTGGTTGATGAATGTGAGATTGTAGCGTGAGGTGTTCTGCCTTGGTGCCTCACCGGTTTTCATCATGCGCAATACATCGTCCCTCCGCTTTGAGAATGACAGGAAAAGGGTGAGCAGGAAGGTCATCATCACAAGCCAATGACTTATCACTATGCCAGTGGAAGTGCCCCCAGCGAGGATTCGAAGCACAAAGCCGAAAGCGATAATGCACACGTCTATTATGGCGTATCGCTTCAGACGCCAGCAGTAGGCAGTGTTGAGCAGCCAGTAGGCGACTGTCACTCCCATCGTAGCGAAGGGCTTGCAACTGAGTAAGGTGAGCGTGGCAAGGCTCAGGGCAATCATTGCCACCATCAAGGTGTAGGCTGTTCTCACGCTTACTGCGCCCGAAGCCACGGGGCGACGGCACTTGATAGGGTGACGGCGGTCGGCTGCTACGTCTATGACATCATTGAAACAGTAGATGCTTGACGCCGCGAATGAGAAGGCAATGAAGGTGATTATGGTGTTCACCAGTAACTCTGTGTCTGTCAAACGTTGTCCGAAGAAGAGTGGAAGAAACACAAACGTGTTTTTTATCCATTGGTAGGGGCGTATTAATTTAAGTATGTCCTGCATGGTGGTTGTTGCTTTTTAGTTATGAATCATGAGTTGTTAGCGGTGAATTGTGGGGTAGAGGTTATGAGTTGTAGGTTATGACTGCTTCGTTAAGGGCAGAAAACTCATCACTAACAACTTATCACTATTCCTTAATCCCTTATTCTTTCTATCGCCATCTTGAACAGAACGGCAAGCATTAGCGTGCAGACGATATATAGAACGAGGCCGTCCATGATGTCTCCCCCACGGCTTATGGGAATGAATATCTTACGCGTTATGGGGTGACAGACGAATATTGCCGCTGACAAGGTACCCAACCAGTTAAAGACTTTGATGCAGACAGCAGGCAGAGTTTTAACCAGTGATATGTGCAGTAGCACTATAAAGGCAGGTATCCATAACCACGTGTGGAATACAAGTGACATTGACACCACTGCTGCCAATAGGGCTATGAGGCGTGATATGTGGCTGCTTCTTGTAAGATGTGGCACTGCTGGCATACGGGCAAGTAGTATTCCCATGCCGAATGGTAGCATACCTCCTATGCAGTTGTACCTTATCCAGTTCAGCGTAGCACCGTCTGGACTGGCAAAACACAGTGCCTGAATGGCCCAGCAGGCTGCTATCAGCAGCCAAACAACCCTGTTGCCCCTCTTATATAACGCTATACGGTAGAGTAAATACAACTGCATCATCAGTCCGAAGAACCAATATGGCCCCGGCCATATTGCCTTGTCAGGGTCGGGAAAGAGGTTTATCGTCATGCTGACCTGCCCTAATATCTCGCTCCATGACCAGTGATGGCGTGACGGTGTTATCCAGTCTGTCATGGCAAAGACGGTGAATCCCAGCATCATCATGGGGAAAAGTTTCATAAAGTGTTTCTTTATGAACTGCCATAGGCTCTCTTCTGCTGTGCTGGGAGTGGCTGCTGACCTTGCGTTCTCGTATTTCTGCACTAGTCCGTAGCCACTGAGGAACAGGAAAACGGGTACTCCGTAGTGTCCGAAGAATGAGAAAAACTGTAGCGGTAAGTCCCAAGTCGGATTCCGAAGAAGGTCCATCAGGTGGTCAATGTTGCCCTGATGAAACTGGTACTCGTTCTCTTTCACCATCTGCCTGAGCCAATGTAGGTAGTTGTGTAGGAATATTCCGAGTATCGCTATGCCGCGCAATGCAGAACACTCTGTTCTGCTTAGCAGTTCGCTACCGCGTATTTTGTCTTGTGTTATGGCATTTTTCATCTTACAGTTTGTTATAGTCAGTGGTGTTTTTCAGTATTCGTGGTCGTGTGGTGTCATACTGTGGTGATAGCAGGTCGTACTTTTCCTTGTAGTAAGGACAGTGTATTCCCGCCAGTCCCATCAGCAGATGTGGCAGTGCATCGGTCATGTACGGTTTGTTTTTTGCGCTTCTCACCGCCTTGACCACGTCGGGGTGGTTGCGTGAATAGGTCCTGGTGCAGTATATCCACATGGGTATTCGGAACTCTTCTTCTGCCAGACGCTTGGTTATTTCGGCGTTGTGCATACGGCCGAAGAAGTGTCTTGCTCCTTTGCCGAACACCTCTTCGCCGTGGTCGGAGAGGTAGATTATGATGGCATCACGGCTGTTGAACCGCTCAATTATCTGGTTTACCACCGAGTCGTTGTACCATACGGCGTTGTCATAGTCTGCCATTACGCCCAGTTTCTTGCGTGTCATGTCGCTGTCATTGGGGTAATCGTCGGCTGTCCACTTCTTCTTTGACTTGGGACAGCGTATTCTGTAGTTTACGTGTTGCCCCATAAGGTGGAATATTGTCAACTGGGGCTTGTCCGTATGTGCCATCATTGAGTCTGGCAGCAGGTGTTCATAGTCTTTCAGCAGGTCTTCGTCAAAGACGTGCAGTCTGTCGTTTCTCACGTCAAACTGTACCTCGCTCATCTCTGGGTCGTTGATGAAGAAACCGCCACTGAAGTCATATACCGCTTCTTTTGCTTGCGGAAGGAACTGGTTGGTGAGGAAGTTTACCTGATAACCTGCCTTGCGGAATATCTGACAGAACAGCGGGTAGTCGCACCAGTCCTTGTCATCGCCTACGCAATAGGTTGTCATCAGGTGTTTGAAAACGAAACTTGTAAGGTTCCAGGGGGACACAACGTCGTCCAGCCTTGTTAGTCTTCGGCTTTTCATTAGCCTCGTTTGGTTGGGCATATTGGGCTTGTCGTAGCCGTAGAGTTGTGCGTGTCGTTTGTTGAAACTCTCGCCTATGATGAGCACAATCTCTGGACTTTTCACCTCGCAGGAATCTACTTTCACGTCTTGTGAGGTTTCTTTCAGCCTTGTTAGTTGTCTTGCTATCAGTTCGTTGCTGTATATAGAGAATAGCAATCTCATGGTGGGCTGGTACATTTCTGTGTGGGGATGCACTGCGAGGTCGTGCTCTACCTCGCCTATTGTCTCCCTTGTCATGGTGTGGTGAAACAGCCTTTTGTTCTCCATACTCACGTTTCCGGCCCATGACAGCAGTGCTGCTATGGGTAGAGAACCGGCTGTATGCCACATAATCTGCCACCTCTTGCTTTGCGGCAGATGGCTGTTCCTTTTCAGTCTGCTGCCTGCAAGGCGCTGCCATAACACTGCGCAGGCTATGTGCAGCAGGCCTATCAGCAGGAACCAGCCTACATCGCTCAGTATGATGTCTGCCGAGAGGTAGGTGGTAAGAAACTCGCTGGCCTCGTTACTGTTGGTTTCTCCCATCAGCAGTAGCATCGAGGGGTTCAGCGTGGCACCGAACTTTACCCAGCAGAAGGTGTCTATTATATACAGCGGATATGCTACGGCATATACCAGTCCTTTGGCAATAGCCCTTGGATATGTGTTTAGTTTGCCTATGCGCAGCCGCTTGGGAATGAGTGACAGCACTGCGCACAGGACATAAACGTCAAGGAATAGTTCCAGTGGGGCGTTCTCATACATCTGCGCACCCTTGTAGTTTGGCACGGTGACAATGCTGCTCACTATGCCAAGCAGGTACAGGAAAAGGAACGCCCTGCTGAATATCGGTTTTAATAATAATGGCATATAAATAGTGTTCTCATTGATATGCTGCGGTAATCAGCACCTTTTTACTGTGTAATCAGCACTCTTTTACTGTGTAATTAGCACCTGATTGCACGGTAATCAGCACCTGATTGCGTTGTTCTCTGCTTTTGTCAGCCTTTGTAACAGTCCTTTGCAGCCCTCCATGCAGTCTCTGTATGTGGCGTTAAAGTCACCCGTGTACCATGGGTCTGCCACCTCTCCCGGACGGTTGGTGTAGTCCATCAGCATACGTATCTTGCCCTCTGGGTCACCGCCGCACATGCGTTTCATGTTGCGTATGTTGTAACTGTCCATGCCTATCAGTAGGTCATACTTCTCATAGTCACGCTGTGTGAGTTGCCGGGCGGTCTTGCCGTCGCACGATATGCCGTGTTCTGCCAGTTTACGGCGTGCTGGTGGATAGACGCTGTTGCCCAACTCCTCCGTGCTGGTGGCAGCAGACGCTATGTGAAAACTATCTTGAAGGTGTGCTTCCTCCACCAACTTCTTCATTATAAACTCTGCCATCGGACTGCGACAGATGTTGCCGTGGCATACAAACAGTATTCTTTTCATGGCTGCAAAGTTACGAATATAATTCCTATTTTAAGAAAAAGAAGTGCGAAAATTTGGCTGTTACATTAAAAATGAGTACTTTTGCAACAAGCGGGTTATGCCGTGCGCGGTTATAAGGTTTTAGGTTTTGGGCACATGCTCACTTCACCTAACAGTCCGAAAGGCCTGCCGCCATGTCAGGCGTAACCTCCAACCATAAAACCAACTGATATGGATATAGGCAAGATTTCACGTTATAGGGGAGAGTTAATGGGCTTTGCCATCATCATAGTTATGCTCTTCCATGTCAGTACACCGCGTGCGGACGCCTTTTACGGGCTGCGCCGTATGGGTAATCTTGGTGTGGATATATTCTTTTTCCTGTCAGGAATAGGGATGTGGTATTCGTGGATTAAGAAGCAGGAGTGGGGCCGTTTCTACCTCAACCGTGCCTTGCGCATATACCCTGCATGGCTCATCATAGCGGGATATTTTTACGTTAGCCGCTTCAATGCCGCCAGGCCGTCGTACGCCCTGCCCTTCGGAGGGACGGGAAACGCTGCCGCTGACAGTTATATAGACCTTTTAGGTGACGTAATCTTCAACTGGGACTTCTGGCTTTACGATGAACTCACCTTCTGGTATGTCCCTGCCACGATGATGCTATACATCTTTGCACCCCTATATATGGAACTGATACGCCGCCGCCCAGTCTTTCGTTGGCTCGTGGTGTTGCCGCTGATGTGGTGCATTGTGGTGCAGTATGTCACGCCGGTACATCAGGCTGTGGGGCATATCGAGATATTCTGGAGCCGTGTTCCGATATTCTTTCTCGGTATAAACTGCGCTGAGGCAGTTCGTAACAAGACCGTATATGACCGGCAGGCGTGGTGGATGGTAGCCCTGTTCTTCCTGTTCAGCCTGTGGGCATGCGTTTGGCTGGAGCAGATGAGGCACGGACGATTCCCGCTATACGTAGAAAGGATGCTATACATAGTCCTTGCCGTCACCACTGTTCTCCTCATGTCAGAAGCCTTTGACAGGCTCAGCCGCCTCTCATGGAAAGGCTTTACCCTCAACAGGGCGTTCGCATGGGTGGGAGGAATATCGCTGGAGATGTACCTCGTGCATGTGGAGTATATACTAAAACCGTTGGAAAAGCACCATCTGGGCTACTGGCCCACGTTCCTGCTGACGCTGGCTGTCACCCTGCCCGTGGCGTGGGCGGTGAGCAAGGTGTGTGCTTATATAATAAATAAGGTAAAGAGACGAGAAGTAAAAAGGTGCTGATTGCAGGGTAAAAGAGGCCTGATTACAGTGTAATCAGCACCAAATCACACGGTGATAAGCACCTGATTGCGCAGTCACCCCTTGCAGATGGGGTGAAAAGAAGAAGCGCAAGGGGCAGGAATCACGGTCCGATACACTCATGTAAACAACAAGAAAAAACTATAAAACAATGACAAGAATAGGCTTCGGATACGATGTCCATCAGTTAGTGGAGGGCAGAGAACTATGGTTGGGAGGCATAAAAATAGACCATACACACGGTTTGCTTGGTCACAGTGATGCCGATGTACTCATTCATGCCATCTGTGACGCACTGCTCGGAGCAGCGAATATGCGTGACATAGGCTATCACTTCCCCGATACAGCGGCTGAAACAGACGGCATTGACTCCAAGATTCTGCTGCGGAAGACCATAGATCTCATAGCCACCAAGGGGTATTCCCTCGGAAATATAGACTGCACCGTATGCGCAGAGAAACCAAAACTGAACCCGCACATTGAAGAAATGAAACGCTGTCTGGCAGAGGTGATGCAGACAGAAGCCGACAATGTGTCAATAAAGGCCACCACCACGGAGCGTCTCGGGTTCACGGGACGGCAGGAAGGCATAGCCGCATACGCCGTGGCCTTGATAGAAAAACCGTAGGAAAAGCCCCACGGCAGGGGAGAAAAACATATTACCAGGAAAAAAGAAACAACCATAAAACCAGACAAACATGATAGACTACTTTCTGCAACACCTATGGCTCTTGTGGCTAATAATGAGTTTCCTATGCCTGATTATTGAACTGAGCAGCGGCGACTTCTACTTCGTATGCTTCTCATTCGGTGCGTTGCTGTCAATAATATCAGCCGCCCTCGGACACCCTTTCTGGCTACAAGTGCTGGTATGGGCAGCCGCCTCGGTGCTGTGCATACTCCTTGTACGTCCACCGATAGTACGAAAACTGCACGCCGGAGCAACGGAACGCAAGAGCAACGCTGACGCACTGATAGGCAAACAGGGCACGGTGATAGAGGCAATACAAGCCGACGGCAGCGGATATGTGAAGATAGACGGTGACGAATGGCGCTCAGTATCAGCACAAAAGACAGATATTCCCGTAGGAACAACCGTTAAAGTGCTGTCAAGAGACAGCATCATACTGACCGTGATACCCATGAATCAAACAATATAAAAAGACAATATCACTGACAATAACATACCAGAAACAAGATAACAAATAACCAAAAGAACAACAATCATGGAATTCGTGACTATCCTTCTTGTCGTCATCATAGTGCTGGCGGCAATCATTCTGAAAAAGACCATCGTCATAATACCACAGTCAGAGACGAAGATAATAGAACGCCTCGGACGATATTACAATACGCTTGAGCCCGGTATCAACGTCATCATACCCTTCATAGACCAGGCCAAGACCTTAGTAGCAATGTCAAGAGGACACTATGTCTATACCGACAGCATCGACCTGCGCGAACAGGTGTATGACTTCGACAGACAAAACGTTATTACCAAGGACAATATACAGATGGAAATAAACGCCTTGTTGTACTTCCAGATAGTGGATCCGTTTAAGTCTGTCTATGAAATCAATAACCTTCCCAACGCAATAGAGAAACTAACGCAGACCACTCTGCGTAACATCATAGGCGAGATGGAACTTGATCAGACCCTGACATCACGCGACACCATCAACACAAAACTGCGCGCCGTGCTCGATGATGCCACAAATAAGTGGGGAATAAAGGTCAACCGCGTGGAGTTACAGGACATAATACCACCGGCAACAGTATTGCAAGCCATGGAAAAACAGATGCAGGCAGAACGCAATAAACGCGCTACCATACTCACATCAGAAGGTGAAAAGCAAGCAATAATATTACAGTCAGAGGCTGATCAGAGAGCAGCAGTAAACAGAGCAGAGGCCGCTAAGCAGCAGGCTATACTCCAAGCAGAAGGTGAAGCGCAGGCACGAATACGCCGAGCAGAAGCAGAAGCCATCGCAATAGACAAGATAACAGAGGCAGTTGGCAAGAGTACAAACCCTGCTAACTACCTACTTGCACAGAAATATATACAGGCTTTGCAGGACATCGCAGCCGGAGACAAGACAAAGACAGTATATCTGCCTTACGAAGCAACCAACGTTCTCGGTTCAATCGGCGGTATTAAAGACCTATTTAAGGAGTAAGTTATGAAGCAGAGAAGCATTATTATTGCCCTGATTATCGTGGCTTTACCCCTTGCTGTATATGCAAAAAAGGTGGTAAAGCAACCACTTTCCGACAGAGAATACTGGGTTCAGCAGGCTTGGCGCATGGCGGCACCAGTGCTGGAACCTATGTCTCGTGGCGCGCTCTCCACCGAAATGCAGATAGAAGTCAGCCCGTCATTCGACAGTAGAGATAAACGTGTGACCTATATGGAGTGCTTTGGACGACTCATGGCGGGCCTCTCTCCGTGGCTATCACTGCCTGATGACGATACGGCGGAGGGCAAACAGCGTCGCCAGTTGAAGCAATGGGCCTTGAAAAGTTATGCAAACGCAGTGGATCCACAGTCTAAGGACTACCTGTTATGGCGCAAAGAAGGTCAGCCGTTGGTAGATGCTGCATACATAGCAGAAAGTCTTATACGTGGATATGACGCCCTTTGGTTGCCTCTTGACTCGCTGACAAAGGCACGATATATAGATGAATTTACCAGACTTCGCCGCGTGGAACCACCTTATACCAACTGGTTACTGTTCTCATCAACAATAGAATGTTTTCTTGCGAAGGCTGGAGCGCAATACGATCAATACCGAGTTAACGGAGCAGTACGTAAGGTTGAAGAGTGGTATGTGGGCGACGGATGGTATAGTGACGGGCAAGGAACGTTCGCATTTGATTACTATTCCAGTTACGTCTTTCATGCAATGTATCTTGAAACACTCTCAATAATGCGTGACAAGCGTGGCTATGGCTGGCATATCAACTATAAGGACTACTACAACCGTGCTCTGAAACGCTGCCAAAAGTTTAGCATTATCCTTGAGCGTTTTATCTCTCCAGAGGGTACTTTCCCTGTCTTTGGCCGGAGCATACCATATCGTCTCGCTGCAATGCAGCCCCTTTCTCTCATGGCTTGGTATCAGACTCTGCCGAAGGAACTTTCCAATGGTCAGGTGCGTGCAGCCCTTACGCAGGTCATGCACCGTATGTGGGATGCGCCAGGGAATTACAATGAGAAGGGATTTCTTACCATAGGATTCTGCGGGCGACAGCCGGAGGTGGCGGATTGGTACACTAATAACGGTTCGCTTTATATCACTTCGGAGGTGCTTTTGCCTCTCGGACTGCCGGCAGACCATGACTTTTGGACTACTCCTGCACTGCCTTGGACGCAGGTTAAGGCGTGGAATGGACAGCCATTCCCTAAGGATCATATATGGGAATGAACAGTATCTCGGCCGTGATGACGGTAAGAAATGAAACTATCAACAACAGGATAACAGATGAAAGATAACAAGAACAGTTCCTCTGGGCGTGCTTCCCATCTGCTGGCACATCTCTCCATGTTCATGGCTTGCGCGTTCTGGGGGCTTATGGCGCCTTTGGGAAAAGACGCAATGACGCATGGTATTGACGGTATTGACATGGTAACCTTCCGTGTTGTGGGCGGTGCGTGCCTCTTTTGGCTCACTTCTCTCTTTGTGAAACATGAGCATGTGCCGCTTCGTGACAAGTTGAGGTTTGTGGGAGCGGGTGTCTTCGGACTTGTGTGTAACCAGTGTTGCTTCACCGTTGGGCTAAGCATCACCTCGCCGGTCAATGCCTCTATCGTCACCACTTCCATGCCAATCTTTGCCATGGTGCTGTCGGCGATAATTCTGAAGGAACCTCTTACAGGCAAGAAGGCTTGCGGAGTGCTGCTCGGATGCAGCGGTGCACTGATACTAATACTTACCAGTGCCAGCGCAATATCTGACAAGGTGGGTGACATTCGCGGTGACTTGCTGTGTCTTGCGGCGCAGTTTTCTTTCGCACTTTACCTCGCCCTGTTCAATCCTTTGATACGTCGCTACTCGGTATTTACTGTCAACAAGTGGATGTTCCTATGGGCAACACTTCTTATCTCGCCATTCACCGCACCACATGTGGCGGCTATTGACTGGGCAAAGGTGCCGCTTACAACGGTGCTTGAGATAGGCTATGTAGTGTTTTTTGCAACATATCTCGGCTACATCCTCACTATGATAGGTCAGCGCACGCTACGTCCTACGGTGGTAAGCGTATATAATTACGTGCAGCCCATAGTCTCTGTTGTGGCGAGTGTGGTACTCGGTATCAGTCTGTTGCAGTGGAGTCAGGCTCTGGCGGTGCTCCTTGTATTCAGTGGAGTATGGCTCGTAACGAAGTCAAGAGCCAAGGGCCAGCCTGTGAAATAATATTATCTCACCTTATATAATAAGCCGGACGCGTAAGTGTTCCGGCTTTTCTCATTTGTTTTGTTCAACGCATAAAAAGGCGAGATGTGGCAGTATCACTACGACCACATCCCTTGATACAACTTGATTAAAACCTACATGATTTGTAGTTAGTGTGAGAATAGAATTAATTTGGCATTATTAGTCAGTTAGTATAATAATTGGATTATGTGATTTCTACCAGTGTCTGTGCGGAGCATAGTCCGCCATCTCCATGCTTTCTTTATACCTTATATATATAATCAGTTATTACCTTATATATATATTATAGGTTACGCACGGATAGTCAGGCATACTTTTGATACGCCGTTGTTACAGTCTGTATTGCAAGTTCGTATTGAAAAAGCAGTTAGTTGGTACACGCGTCTCGCGCTTTATCTGTTGTTATAATTATATGGTTTGTTAGTTTCGTCTTATTCAGTTGCAAAGGTAAGCAAATTTTTCAATAGATAACTATACGCTACGTGATAAATTCTTTGTCTTAACATTTTTTATTGGTTTCCCAATGCGTGTATCTTACCAAATTGAACATATCCCATCTGACAACGAAAGGGCATATAAGTTTACGTGCGTGGTAAC